>CAYPOV010000367.1:0-4252 GCA_964412385.1 uncultured Geminicoccaceae bacterium | reverse complement strand
TGAATCGTGAAGGTGAGACAGGATTGCCAGTAGCGCCAGCCGCGAGTATTGATTGATAAGATCATTCCGGACACTGCTCGTACGGCTCTTTGGTTTGCCTCCTCCCTTTAACGACGCTTCGGCGGCCTCGACCGCGAGCTGCAGGCTCAAATAGTGATTGGGGGCAAATCCCGCGGCAACACACAATGCCATCAAGCGACGACGATCATCCTGATAGATCATCTTCCGGGTGCGTTTGAGATCGACCGTCGACAATATCGACATGGCCATTTCAAAGGACGCGATGTCGCCGGAAGTGAGAAAACCCAGCACATGGGTGTGATCGAGCTCGCCGCCGGCCCTCTGATCGCAAAGATACCGTCGCAGTCTAATATTATCACTGTCTCTCGTGGCTCGAAGGATTGTTGCGTTTTGTTTGGCGCTATCGACGAGGTCCTTGGCGACGTCCGCGTCCACTCCACCCTGGTTCACAAGGTTCGACTGGATGCTTTGGCTGATCGATTCGGTCAGCCTATTCAAGACATTGGCAGGGAGATCGACGCGCTTCACTAGCCGCTTACGCACTTCATCGCTGTCTTTGAAATCATCCGCAACCCGTGCGTAAGCTCGACTCGAGATTGAGGCCCCCTGGTTCTCCAAGAGCCGTTCAACAACCGTCTGATGCCCCGTGTCGACAAGGGCGTCGGAGACTTCCTCACTGACGGAATTGCGGGCCGCGATCGCCAGGGAGTATTGGATGGCGCTGGTGCGCACGATTTCGATGAGGTCTTTGTCGCACAACACAGGGCTTGACTCAAGGATCGGCCGGGCGACCTCAATGTGGTCGTTGGCGAGCCGTTTCGCGATGTCGGCTGGAAGATTTGGGCTCGTGGCCATTGCTGAAGCCAAGGACTGACGAACTTCCGCTTCGACATCCTTGACGAGGAGATCGAATATCTCGTTGACGAGATTCTGGTGACCATCCTCGATAAGATCCTCGGCCTGTTCACCCAGCTTCTTTGCAACCAGAGCGCGCGCTTCCGCTGTAGGGTCTTTGCCGAGCAACTCAATATCGGCATTGGAAAGCCGATCGCTCCTCGTGTCATTTTGCCATGTTGTGCCGGACAGATGGCTAAAATCTTGGCGGCGCTTCACCTTCTGACTGAAGCTACCCGCTGCATCGCCGACATAGGCTGTTCGACCGGGGATATGGCGAAACCCTCCCCAACTCTTCCAAACCCGACCGACCCATCTCGCGACGTGAAGCATTCCTATCTCACCGATGCCTTTCTGTGAGTTGACTGGCCAACAAGACAATGTCTCCGCAGTGCCGTTCAAGAGGTTGACTTTGGCAGCTAATCCTCAATTCGAGTCCCGCATGCCGTACTGCATTGTTTCAACTCGACCACTTCGCCTGCTGCCCTAATCCAAATGGCCGTCAATGATGTCGGCGACACTTTCCGGGTCCCTAGAAAGCCGTTCATATTGGCGGAACAGCTCATTAAGAAATTCGCTCGAGTAGGCCTTGACGGCGCCTTGTTCACTCAGCGATTCTTCGGCAACCTCAATCGCCATATGCAAGCCAACATACTGCATGGGCGCAAATTCAGCGGCAGCACAAATTGCCATGAGATGCCTACGATTCTTATGATACAACATCTGTCGGCTGCGTTTGAAATCGACAGCCGCGATGATCGACATGGCCATCTCGAATGCGGCGACATCGCCTGACTGAAGCAAACGAACGACTTCGTCGTGGTCGAGTTCGCCGGCTTTAAATCGCATTCGAAGATGTTTTCTCAGCGTTTCCTCGTTGCAGTCGCGGGCGGTTCGCGTGATGGCGGCATTCTGCGTCGCTGTTTCGATCAATTGATGCGCCGTCTCGGCATCAATGCCCGATTCCTGCACGAGTTTGTTTTCGATACGATCGCCGATAACACGTGTGAGGCGGTCTATGATCCTCTTGGGCAACTCGATGCGGCGCACCAGGCGTTCCTGGATGTCTCCATCACTGCCAAAATCTTCCAAAACCTGCTCGTAAGTCGATTCAGCGATGTGCGCTTTCTTGTTTTCCAAGAGGCAGGCGACGACCGATCCGTGACCAGTATCCACCAGCGCTTGCGAAAGATTCTCGCCGACCTTGTCCCGGGCGGCAATCGCCAAGGAGTACTGCATGGCACTGGTGCGAACGATCTCGATGAGATCTTGATCTGACAGTACCGGGCTCGACTGGAGGATCGGTGTCGCGATCTCCACCCGATCTCGTGCCAGCTTTCGGGCGAACTGCACCGGGAGATTCGGGCTGGATTGCATGGCTTGGGCAAGCGATCGCCTGACTTCGGTTTCAACGTCCTTCACCAAGAGGCCCAATATCGCCGCAACAAGATTGTTGTGCCCTTCTTCGATCAGACTATCGGCTTGCTCGCAAAGCTTCTGGGCAACGAGGGCTCGGGCCCTGGCACTCGGATCGGAGCGCAAGCAAACGACATCCGCCTGTGTAAGCTTGTCGCCGGCATTGCTGATCCCACCGGCACCGTCAGTTGGCGTTATTGACGTGCGTCGACGGCTGACCGGAACGACCTCGGAGTTCGAAGTTAGAGGGGGAGTTTTTCGATTTTGCGCACTCGCGCGTGCCAGCAATCCGCCGATCATCGTGACATCTCTCGACTAGACCTCGTTCGAAAACGCTCGACACGTGATCTCTAACACCAATCCCTTAATGATCTCTTGAGGCTCGAAGGATTGCCTCGCATGTCCTATCGTAATTCAATGGATGCAACGACGAACATTACCCGCGGTACCTGCCGGCTATTGATTGATTTGGGTCATGCGCCGTTGCTGGAGTTCCCGCTCAAGAACGGGCGCCGTCTGGATGTCTTAGCGCTGGGATCTCAGCAGGAACTCGTGGCCGTCGAGGTCAAGTCCTCAAAGCAGGACTTCACGTCCGACCAAAAATGGCCGGAATATCTGGAGTTCTGTGATCAATTCTATTTTGCCGTTGCGCCTGACTTTCCGCACAAAATCTTGCCGGATCAGGAGGGATTGATTGTTGCAGATCGCTATGGTGCGGAAATCGTCAGGGCAGCCTCGCCTCGTAAGGTTTCGGCGGCACGTCGCCGGGCGATGGTTGCCACATTGGCTCGGCTTGGTGCACTTCGACTTCAAGCCATGATCGATCCACAAGCCGAGAACCAATTTATGGTCACCTAGCCGTCACGGAGATTCGGCGAGCCATTCTTCAATGAGAAACCGCGCAATGCTATCGGCTCGGGGGAGAGAGAAAGGTCGCCGCTGGTCATCCATCATCAGCGATTTTTCGACCCACATCGCATCTTCGATCTCATCTTGATCGATTTTCAACGTGTCATCGAGCGCTCTCGCCCTGAAGCCGAGCATCAAGGACTGCGGAAACGGCCAAGGTTGCGACGAGCGATAGCTGAGATCCGTGATCTTCACCCCAACTTCTTCGAACACTTCTCGTCTAAGCGTCATTTCCAGCGATTCCCCCGGTTCGACGAATCCGGCCAACGTCGAGTACATGTTGGGCAAGAAACGTGGCGAACGTGCCATCAGACAACAATTGTCCAGGATCACAAGAACGATCACGGCAGGATCTGTGCGTGGAAAGACTTGCCTCGAGCATGCGGGACAACGTCTCGCGTGACCTCCTTGGATCACGGCGGTTCGTTCTCCACAGGAACCGCAATAGAGATGCGTGTTGTGCCAGTGAACCAAAGCGCGGGCATAGGCAAGAAGACCTGCTTCGTCAGCGGGCAGGCTTGGTCCGAATTGTCGAAGATCGTGGTGATCGAGCTCCGCACCACCAGCATGCTGGTCACCCAAATGCTCGTCACTATGTCCAACCGCAAACACAGCGATCTCTTCGCCAGAAAGGCCCAAGAAGATCGCATCGTCGGGGAGTTGCTCCTCATGTTCGTCGAGGCGACGGATGATGGCACGTGTTTCACCACACTCTTGGCGGAAGCCAAATTTGAGATCCCTCGAGACATGAATGACACGCGAATTGGGATCTCGACGCCGAGATTGCAGCCAGGCTTCGTCGGTCCGCCTGATCGCCGCCCTATCAAAGCGCTCATGGGCATAGACATGGGGTGGTGAGTTGAGAATGCGTCGCATGACGTCTCGCCTAAACGATTATCAGTCCCAAGCACAAGCGTATGTTCTCCAACAGAGCATCTTGCGTAACAGGCGCCGACGATCGATATTGCTGATAGGAGGGCTGGCTGCGGACGATACCCTCGCCAACCCGGTC
>CAYPOV010000366.1:0-4301 GCA_964412385.1 uncultured Geminicoccaceae bacterium | reverse complement strand
CGCCTGTTGACACGAACGAACCCAGCATGTCGCGTCAGTATCGTCGTTCCTTGGAGCGTCAGCGGGTGAAGGACGAGCGCAAGGCTCAGAAGGCGGTGGAAATTGCCGAGCGCCAAGCGGCGATTGAGGCCCGAAAAGCCGAGCGCGCTGCGGAGAAAGGGGACAGCCGGGTGGCTTGAGTAAGCGGCGTTTTGCCGATATGAGCGGCATGTCGCAAAGCGAGGGCATGGCATGGCAGCGAGTTTGGGGCGCAATCCTGGATTAGTGATCGGGATTGCCGGGCTGATTTGCATTCTCACATTCGGGTCGCGTGCTGGCTTTGGCCTATTTTTGGAGCCGATGTCGGCGACGCATGGCTGGGGCCGCGAGGTCTTTGCCTTTGCGATCGCGATTCAGAACGTGATGTGGGGTGTGTTTCAGCCGATTGCCGGTGCGTTTTCCGATCGTTTCGGCGTCATTCGTGTGCTGGTTGTGGGTGCGATCATTTATGCGGCGGGCTTCTTTTTGATGTCCGTGGCGTCGACGCCAGAGACTTTGACCTTGAGCGCTGGGGTCTTGATCGGCATGGGCGGCGCCGGTGCGTCGTTTGCCATCGTGATGGCGGCGGTCGCGAGGTTGGTGCCTGAGAGCAAGCGCTCATCGGCGTTCGGGATTATGGTCGCCTGCAACTCGCTCGGCCAATTCTTGATCGTGCCGTTGGGGCAGGCCTTCTTTTTTGCTTATGGCTGGCCGGTGGCTTTGGTGTTGATCGGCGGGCTCGTGCTCATGGTGATACCACTGAGCATGGTGTTTCGCGGGCTCGAGGCGCAGGAAGGCGGGGCGGGCTCGCAGACTTTGGTCCAGGCGTTGCGCGAGGCGCTTGGCCATCGAAGTTATCTGCTGCTGGTGGCGGGCTTTTTCGTGTGTGGCTATCATGTGGCGTTCATTCAAACGCATCTGCCGGCCTATATTGTCGATGCGGGCATTTCGCCGGCGATTGGCGCTTGGGCGATTGCGGTGGTCGGCCTTTTCAACATTGTGGGCTCGCTCGCTGCTGGAACGCTGGGCGGCAGGTTCAGCAAGAAGTATCTCTTGAGCTTCATCTATCTCGCCCGCGCTGCGGTGATCGCACTCTACGTCATCGTGCCTTTGAGTGCCGCTTCGACACTGGTTTTTTCAGCTGCGATGGGGCTATTGTGGCTATCGACGGTGCCTCTGACATCGGGGCTTGTGGCGGTGATGTTCGGGGCTCGTTACATGGCGAGACTTTTTGGCGTGGTGTTCTTCAGCCTTCTGGTCGGCGCCTTTTTGGGGGTTTGGATGGGCGGTTATGTGTTCGACCGTGCCGGCAACTATGACCTCGTCTGGTGGATCAGCATTCTCCTGGGTGTGTTTGCGGCGTTGATCCATTGGCCCATTGCCGAGCGTCCGGTGGCGAGGTTGGCGCCGGCCTCGTCTTAGCTCTTGCCGTGGTCGGCGGGTTTGAGGTCGCGCGCATAGCGTTGCCAATTCTCGACATAGCGGTGAGTGCCTGTGTGCATGCGCTCGATGCGCTCCGGTTTGACTTCGCTCACGGCTTTGGCGGGGGCGCCTAGGACCAGCGAGTTGTCGGGGATCTCGGCGTTTTCGGTGACGAGGGCTTTGGCACCGACGAGACAGTTCTTGCCGATGCGGGCACCATTGAGGATGACGGCACCGATGCCGATGAGCGAGCCTTCGCCAATGATGCAGCCATGGAGCATGGCGAGGTGGCCGATGGTGACATTGGCTTCGATGGTGAGGGGAAAGCCGGGATCGGTATGGAGGACGCTATTGTCTTGGACATTGCTGCCTTTGCCGACGGTGATGAGTTCGTTGTCGCCGCGCAGCACGGCTCCCCACCAAACACTGGCATTGTGTTCGAGCCGGACCTTGCCGATGATGACGGCGGTGGGAGCGATCCAATAGGCGTCGCTCGCGGTTTCGAGGGCGTTGGGTCCGAGCTGGTAGTGCACGATGGTTCCTTTTCTTGGCTGGCGTGCCGGCGGGTATGATTTGCCGCGTGTTCAACCTTGCGGTGTCACTCGTGGCTACTAAACATGGCAAATGTGAATTGGCCAAGAACCAGGAATTGGCACGTTGGGCAAATGTTGAGCTTTATTGTTCGTTTCGGACTATGTGCGGTAGTAGCGTTGTCATTGGGCGGCCAGGTTGAAGCCCAGGATGGCACGGCCAATGCCGGTGTTTCGGCCGAGCAGCCTGTGGCAGCGAATGAGATCGATGTCGATGCGCTGATTGCGAGGGTTCGCGGCCGCTTGGAGCGGATCGATCAGGCCACGCGGGAGCGGGACGAGGCACTGCGGTTTCTCGAGAACCAGATCGATGCAGCAACCAACCGGATCTCCGGAACCGGCGAAACCAACGAGGCACTGCGCAGCCGAACGGCGGCCTTGAACACCGAACTTGAAGATCTTGCCGAGGATCGCGAGCGATTGAGTTCCGCTGTCAACAAGCGCGACGAGACACTCACCAGGCTGGAACAGCAAATCGCCCGACTCGAGGAAGCGCTTGGCACGCAGACCTTGGCCACCGAGGAAGCCAGCCGCAATGCCGGCGATCTCGAGCTGGAGTTGGCGGCTCAGAAAGAGCTGAATGCAGCGCTCGAGGCGTCGCTGGACGATATGGGTGCCGAACGCGCCAACCTTCTGACCACGCTCGATCAGCGGCGCTCAGCCATAGACTCTTTGGCCAACCAGTTGGCGTCGCTCAAGGGAACGACGGAAACGCTTGAGGAGACGATCGAAGCCCGTGAAGCAACACTGGAAGAAACCAGAACTTCACTGGAGACAGAATTGTTGCGTCGCGAGCGAGATCTTGCTGCGGCCAATGCGCTGACGGAAAAGCTGAGTGATCGCGTCGGGATCTTGGCGAGGCAACTCAGTGCGGTCGAAACTGCGTTGGCCGTCTCCGAAACCCAGGTCGCGACACAGCAGAGCGAGATTGTCAATCTCGGCGAGCGGCTGAACATCGCATTGGCCAAGCAAGTCGAAGAACTCTCGCAATACCGCTCGGAGTTCTTTGGCAAGCTCAAGCAGGCGCTCGGCCAGTCCTCGTCGTTTCGAGTCGTCGGCGACCGCTTCGTGTTTCCCTCGGAAGTCTTGTTCGCCTCGGGCTCGGCGCGCATTGGCACTGAAGGACAAGAGCAGCTTGAGCAGCTTGCGCGCGCCCTCAATGATGTTGCGTCCAAGATCCCAGCCGAATTGGATTGGATCCTGCGCATCGACGGCCATACCGATCGCGTCCCGATCACCAACAGCCAGTTCGATTCCAACTGGGAGCTGTCGACCGCACGCGCGATCGCTGTTGTACGCGAGCTGATCGAACGGGGCGTCCCTGCGTACCGGTTGGCGGCAACAGGGTTCGGCGAATTTCAACCGCTCGATGACCGCGACGATCCAGAGGCCTATAGCCGCAACCGCCGTATCGAGTTCAAACTGACCTCAAGCTGAGCAACCGGCGAGCCGCGACCGTGTCGGCTGCGAACAGCAGCGACACGATTTTGGCGCTGGACTTGCGAGGCGCAACGCATAGCTTGGCACGAGGAACGCTATCCAGAGATTGACGGGCGGTCGCTTCATGCAGGTCGAACTTCATCGCAGCATCGACGAGATTGATCCCGCCCAATGGGCAGCGCTCGCCCCCCCCGACAACCCTTTTCTTTCCTACAAATTCCTCTCGATCCTCGAACGCAGTGGCTCCGCCAACGATCAGACCGGCTGGCAACCGCTTCACGCAGTGATCAAAGACGGCGACGCGATCATCGCGGCGGTGCCCATGTACATGAAAGGCCACTCCTACGGCGAATACGTCTTCGACTGGGGCTGGGCGGACGCCTTTCACCGCGCCGGCGGCGACTATTACCCCAAGCTGCAAGTGGCTGTACCGTTCACACCAGTCCCCGGCCCTCGCCTGCTCACCCGCGATCAAGAACCTGAAACCCTCTCTGCAGTCGGTGCCGCACTGCGTAGCATCACGGATCAACTCGGTCTCTCCTCGCTCCACGTCACATTCTGCACCGAGAACGAATGGCAGGCCCTCGGTGCATCCGGTTATCTGCAGCGCAAGGGCATCCAATACCACTGGACCAATAGGGGCTATGGATGCTTCGATGATTTTCTTGCCGACCTCCGCTCCAGCAAGCGCAAGATGATCCGCAAGGAGCGGCGCAAAGTGGCAGACGAAGGGATCGAGGTGCGCATGCTCCGCGATGCCGACACCATCGCGGACGCCATCACCCACAACCAGGTCACGTCGGGCCCCTTCGGCCCGCTTTGCCCTCGCCC
>CAYPOV010000365.1:0-4323 GCA_964412385.1 uncultured Geminicoccaceae bacterium | reverse complement strand
ATTCGCCTATGTTATGGATCGTCCGATGGCTCCGAAGGGTGCGCAGTGGGAGCAGGCTCTTGCCTACTGGAAGACCCTGCCTTCCGATGAAGGAGCCCGCTACGACCAAGAGGTCACGCTTGATGCCTCGACCATCGAACCGCAGGTCACCTGGGGAACAAGTCCTCAAGATGTCGTCGGCATAACAGGCTCCGTACCCGACCCTGCCAACGAGTCGGATCAATCGAAACGCAACGGGATGCTTCGCTCGCTCCAATATATGGGCTTGAACCCTGGTACCCCCATGACCGAGGTCTCAATCGACAAGGTTTTCATTGGCTCGTGCACCAATAGTCGTATCGAAGACCTCCGGGCGGCTGCAGCCATCGCGCGTGGCCGAAAAGTTGCCGACAATGTCCAGGCACTGGTCGTGCCAGGTTCAGGCCTTGTCAAGCATGAAGCCGAGGAAGAAGGTCTCCATCAGATCTTCTTGGATGCCGGTTTCGAATGGCGCGAGCCTGGTTGCTCCATGTGCCTGGCGATGAATCCCGACAAGCTGCATCCAGGCGAGCGTTGCGCCTCGCCCTCGAACCGCAACTTCGAAGGTCGTCAGGGTAAAGGTGGTCGAACCCACCTGGTGGGGCCGGCCATGGCCGCAGCCGCGGCGATTAAGGGCAGTTTGGCCGACGTTCGAGATTATGCGTAGGGAGTGAACGCAATGGAGCCTTTCACAAAGCTTTCCGGAATCGCAGCACCTATGCCGATGGTCAACGTCGATACCGACAAGATCATCCCCGCCCACTGGCTCAAGACCATCGATCGTCACGGTCTTGGCGTCGGGCTCTTTGAGCATATGCGCTTTGATGAGTTCGGTAGCGAGAATCCCGACTTCGTTCTCAACCTGACCCGATACCGCCACGCCAAGATCTTGATCACCGGAGAGAACTTCGGATGCGGCAGCTCCAGGGAACATGCGCCATGGGCTCTCTTGGATTACGGCGTGCGCTGCGTCATCTCATCGAAGATCGCAGATATCTTCTATAACAACTGCTTCAAGAACGGCATTTTGCCGATTGTGCTGCCGCAGGATGAAATCGATGCGCTCATGCGCGAAGCGAGCGAGGCCAAGGAACCAATTTTCACCATCGACCTCGAGAACCAGGAAATTATTCGCCCGGAAGGCAATCTTGCCCACAAGTTCGATATCGACCCGTTCCGCAAGCACTGCCTCTTGCACGGTCTAGATGATATCGGCCTCACTCTTGAGAAAACGCCGAGCATCGATCAACACGAGGCTAAGCTTCGCACAAGCCAGCCTTGGCTCTTCCGCGACGCCGCCTGACGCCACTTACTAAGTTGGTTTGATATTCGATGAATGGCGCCGAGCTCATCATCCAAACGGCTCGTGATCTTGGCATTGACGTGTGCTTCGCGAATCCTGGCACAACCGAGATTCCGTTCGTCCGTGCCTTCGATAGCGTTGGCGGCATGCGCACGGTATTGGGGTTGCACGAAAATGTTTGCAGCGGTGCCGCAGACGGCTATGGACGATTGGCCGAGAAGCCGGCGCTCGTTATCACGCATCTTGGCCCCGGCTTCGCAAATAGCATCGCCAATCTCCACAATGCCAAAAAGGCGAGCACGCCCATCGTCAACTTGATTGGCGAACATGCGTCTTGGCATCAGACAGCCGATGCACCCCTGCACAGCGACATAGAAAGCCTCGCGCGCCCGGTCTCACACTGGGTAAGACGCGTTCGAAGCCCCGGCGAGGTCGCACGCGACATGGCTGAAGCGGTTGCCGCGACACGCCAAGGCGGAGGATCGATCGCCACACTCATCCTGGCCCACGATTATCAGGAAGCGGAAGTCCAGCCGCGAGCTGTCTCGACTCATCAGGCGCAACTTCCGAAGATTGATCCCACGGCCATCGAGAACGCCGCCAAACTGTTATCTGAGGCGAAACGCCCTCTGCTCTATATCGGTGGTGGTGCTCTATATGGCCAAGGTCTCCGTCACATTGGCAGGATCGCCCAGAAAATCGGAGCAGCGGTCTTCGGTCAAACCGGCTTTGCTCGGATGGAATGTGGACTGGGACATCCGCCGACAAAACGGCTTGCTTACTTTCCCAATGACGCGGTGGCCGAGCTTAAGACTTATGACGCCATTGTCATCTGTGGCACGGATCGCCCGGTCTCATTTTTCGGCTACGGTGATCAACCCAGCCGCTTTCTCGAGCAGCGCGATGACGTCATCGTCATTGCCGGCAAGAGAGAAGACGCTCTTGGTGCGGCGTCGGCTCTGGCCGACGCACTCGATGCCAATGTACCTTGGCAATCCACATCTTCAGAGGCCATCCCTAACGCTACAGGCGTCATCGACGGCGAACAGATCGGCCGTGCGGTCACAAATAATATACCAGAAAATGGCATCGTCATCTCCACAGCCGTGACAAGCGGCTGGGGCCTGGCCGCTTATGCCGGTCAAGCCAAACCGCATACGCAACTGGCTCTCACCGGCGGTGCGATTGGCGAAGGCATGGCTTTGGCTGCGGGAGCAGGCGTCGCGGAACTGAACAGGCCAGTGATCGCTGTCGAGGCCGATGGCAGCGGTGCTTATATCCTCCAGGCGCTTTGGACACAGGCTCGCGAGGGGCTGAATGTGACCACGGTGATTTGCGCCAATCAGCG
This sequence comes from uncultured Geminicoccaceae bacterium, assembly GCA_964412385.1. Classification (GTDB taxonomy): domain Bacteria; phylum Pseudomonadota; class Alphaproteobacteria; order Geminicoccales; family Geminicoccaceae; genus JBGSYN01. Next base: position 1,654 of record CAYPOV010000365.1, on the reverse strand, counting down.
CTATCGCATTCTGCTTGCCGAACTCGAGCGGGCCGGCATCACCAATCCCGGTCCCCATTCGCTGGCGTTGACCGACCTCAGCAGCCCCGTCCTTGATTGGGTGTCTCTCGCCAAAGGATTTGGCGTCCCAGGAGAGAGTGTGGAGAGCGGCGAGGATCTGGACGCGGCGATTGACCGCGGCGTCAACACCGAAGGTCCCTATCTCATCGAAGCCGTCATGCGCGGCTGAGAGCAAGAACATCGAGGAAAACCAGATGAATCAGGTAGGCAATCTACTGCTGCTGCCGGGTGACGGCATTGGTCCCGAAGTCATGGGCGAGGTCACGAAAGTCGTCGATTGGCTTGGCGATCGTCGTGGATTGCATTTCGAGACGGAAGAAGATCTCGTGGGTGGAGCCGCGATTGATGCACGCAAGACGCCGATTGCCGAAGACACCATGAAATTGGCGTTCGATTGCGATGCGGTTGTTTTTGGGGCCGTTGGCGGACCTCGATGGGATGATCTACCATTCGCGATGAAGCCTGAGCGTAGCCTCTTGCGCTTGCGCAAAGATCTCGGTCTCTTCGCCAATCTCCGTCCTGCCGTCGTCTTTCCTGCCCTTGCCGAAGCCTCGTCCCTCAAGACCGATCTGGTCGCCGGGCTCGATATCATGATCTTGCGAGAGCTCACAGGCGGTGTCTATTTCGGCCAGCCCTCTGGCATTGAAGACCTCCCGGACGGCCAAAAACGCGGCGTGGATACACAGGTCTACACGACTAGCGAGATCGAGCGTATCGGGCGGGTCGGCTTCGAACTTGCGCGCAAACGCAACAATCGCCTGACCTCCGTCGAGAAAGCCAATGTCATGCAATCCGGTGTGCTTTGGCGAGAGACGATCACCAAGCTACACCAAGACGACTACAAGGACGTGGAGCTTGCGCACATGTTCGCCGACAATTGCGCCATGCAGCTTGTGCGCTACCCCAAACAGTTCGATGTCATCGTCACCGACAATCTTTTCGGTGACATTCTCTCGGATTGTGCCGCGATGCTGACGGGCTCTCTGGGAATGTTACCCTCGGCTTCACTGGGAGCGCCAGATTTCGCAGGGAAACGCAAAGCCATGTACGAGCCGGTCCACGGTAGTGCTCCTGACATTACCGGGCATGGTATCGCCAACCCGATCGCCATGATCATGAGTTTCGCCATGATGTTGCGTTATTCCTTCGATCTCGGCAAAGAAGCCGACCAACTCGAAGCGGCCGTTGCGTCTGTGCTCGATCAAGGGCTGCGCACGGGCGACATCATGCAAGAAGGCAAGACCAAGGTTTCCACTGCCCAAATGGGCGATGCCATCCTCAAAGAGCTCGATAAGCACACCTAACGGGCAACACATGCCACAGAACGAGAATAAGGATTGAACTCATGGGCTATCGAGTTGCAGTCGCGGGCGCCACCGGCGCCGTCGGCGGTGAAATTCTCAATATTCTCTCGGAGCTGAAATTCCCGGCCGACGAAGTTATTGCCCTCGCATCTGAACGCTCTGTTGGCAAAGAGGTGTCATTCGGTGATGACGCCGTCGTGAAGGTCCAAAACTTGGAGACCTTCGATTTCGAGGGCGTCGATATCGGGTTGCTTTCGCCGGGTGGTGCGGTCTCGGCCATACACGCGCCA
>CAYPOV010000364.1:0-4331 GCA_964412385.1 uncultured Geminicoccaceae bacterium | reverse complement strand
TCAAACACGCCCTCCTCCGCGACGCCGCCTACGAAAGCCTCCTCAAATCTCGGCGCAGCCAAATCCATCAACGTATCCTTGAGATGCTCGAGCAAGATCCTTCACCCAACGCCGCCATCCTCGCCCATCACGCCCAAGCAGCGGAACAGCATGAAAAAGCGATGAATCATTACCAAGCGGCCGGCGACGAAGCACATTTCCGCGGTGCGCAACGAGAGGCGATCGGCCACTACACATCCGCGTTCGGATGCCTTGATTACGTCAAAGACGATATTGCGCGGCCGGACGAGGTCCGTGCGCACTTACACCTTTCGAGGGGGCATGCGTTGTGGCTGCTCGAGGGCGCACGGAGCGGGGCAGCAATTGCTGAGTTCGAAATGGCGCGAGATCTCACAGAAGCGACTGAAGCCCATAACACCCTTTTCCATTCTCTGATGTGGTTATGGAATACGGAACTGACCCGCGGGAACCAGTTTCGGGCGCTCGATCGGGCCAGGAGAGTCGTCGATACGGCGCAAGACATAGGAAATTCTAAGTATCTCGCATCAGCCCATACGGCCTGGGGTTGTAGCCTCTTTCAGTCAGGTCAAATGCTCGAAGCCGAGGACGCCATCGGCAGAGCATTGGTTTTGCGGAGCACCTATGACGCAGCAGATCCGGAAACTGGGCCAGATCTATCCTATCACGCACTGACCCAAGGTTGCATTATTCCCTGGGCTCTCGGCTACGCTCAAAAAGCACGCGACCGCGCTGAATTGGCCCGGAAAACAGCGCACAGCTTTGGAGTTGCGCAAGTCCTTGGCAATGCCCTTGCTTTTTCGACACAATTGGAGATCCGCATTGGCGACATTGCGCGGGCAGAGATCTATGCCGAACGCGCTTTGCAAGCGATCAATCAAATCGGCCATACGCATCTCGAAACGGATATGACCCTCTTTAGAGGTTGGATTACAACGCACTATGGTCGTTTAGTTGAAGGAAAAGCGCTCATCGAGAAAGCCATTGAACGGCGAAAGTCGCTCAATACGTTTGTTGCGTGGCCCATGTGTCTGGATTTCTATGCTCGGGTCCTGGCGCTCGAAAGTCAGTGGGCTAAGGCGATCGACGTTATTGATGAAGCAATTGATGACGCGGTTCATCGAAGTGGGCCTCAGTGGCTAAGCGTGCTCTACAGGCGGCGCGCGCAGTTTGCACTCGGCCTGGAGAGCGAGCAAGAAACGGTGGAACGTGATCTCTTCAAATCCTTGGAGATTGCGCGATCCCAATCCGCCAAGTCACTCGAAATCGGTTCCGCTTTGGACCTTGCCCGTCTATGGGCCGAGCAGGGCGAACGGCAGAAAGCTTTTGATCTTTTGCACCCGATCTATGGCTGGTTCACTGAAGGCTTCGACACGCCGGACTTGGTTGCGTCCAAGAACCTGCTGGGTGAATTGCGATGAGTTAGAATAGATTCCTCAGCCCGTAGGTCTGTTCATAGTCGTCCGGAAAGAGCGTCTGGGTGGTCCGCCAGATCAGCCGGCGCGTGTCGTCGACATTGGGGCCGCCCGCTGGACCCGCAACTTCGGCAATACGGTTGTCGCCTTCGCAAAATCCTGCCGCCAGTCCGACAAATCCAGCCTGGGGTGGGGAGGTCGTGGCAGGTGCTGTACAGGGATCGACATCGATGAGGGCTGCCTTGTCAACGAACCTCAATGCCAACCGATAGTCTGAACTACCGGCCTGAGCCTGATCCGCCGTGAATGTCACGGATAGCGCCGGCACACCTCGCGCCGCCAGCGTCGCAATGTCTTCAACGGTCAGGGGTTCCGGCGGCAGATTGGTATCGAGATAGACCGGCCCTTCCTGAACGGCGTCGCTGAGAAGTGTTCGCGCCAGACGGACGTCCTCAGTGGAGGATGTATCGAGTAGAGGATCGGATGCACAGGCGCTCAACCCAAGGCTGATGAATGCGATTGTGACGCCGCGCCAATGAGGTGTGAGCACGCCGGTATCTCCTGTTTCTGGCAGTTCAGTACGTGGTTACGTATCAGGCTTTTGCCGTTCCGTGTACCGCGTCAATGAACGGTGATCTTAACGAATTTCCCCAGCGCCGGCGATACTCTGCACGTCTGAGTTGAACGGCAGACCAGCGTTCCGAGCGCGGTCGAAAAATTGGGTGACGCATGGCCATCACATCGAAATTTCCTTGGGTTTATAGGATTGGTATCATTGGAACGGGTTTTGTCGGCCGGCATTTCGCGGCCGAACTCCTTCATCGCAAGGGCTACCAACTGTCCAAGGTGTTGACCCGCAGGAATATCGCCGATGTCGATTTTCCGATCGACGGTGTCTTGACGAATAGCGTTGAAGACGTGATTGAGGCCAGTGATATCATCTTCGAATGCACAGGCGATGTGCCCTTTGCGACGGAGACCATCAGCAAAGCCGTCGAGGCTGGACGCAAGGTCGTTACCCTCAATCCTGAATTCCATGTCACCACTGGCTCATGGTTTGTCGGCCGGGGATTTGTCACGGAGGCCGATGGCGATCAGCCTGGATGTCAGGCATCCTTGGTCGAAGAAGCTGTCGCCATGGGGTTCGAGCCCTTGGTGCTCGGCAATATGAAGGGCTTCCTCAATCGCACGCCGACGCGTGAAGACATGAAGTATTGGGCAGAGCGCCAGGGCATCAGCATGCCCATGGTTACGTCGTTTACCGACGGCACGAAAATGCAATTCGAGCAAGCTCTGGTCGGAAATTTCTTCAATACTGGAATCGCCAAAGACGAGCTGATCGGACCCGAAACCGACGATCTTACCGAGGCTTCCAAGATATTGGGAGATGCCGCGACAGAGTTCGGCAGACCCATTACCGACTATGTCTTGTCGCGCAAACTGCCACATGGCGTGTTTGTTGTTGGCAAGCACAAGGATGCGCAAAAGGACGCCCTGCGCTATCTCAAGCTTGGCAAGGGGCCTTACTATACCCTCGTCCGCAACAACATCTTCGTGCATCTCGAGGTCTTCAAGACCCTCGATCGGATTACGCGCGGCGGCGGCATTCTTCTGGATAACGGTGCGACACCCGAAATCGGGATCGCCACCATCGCCAAGGAACCTCTTCCCGCAGGCGTACAGATCGGCCGGGGTTGCGGCAGCTTCGAGGTGCGCGGCTATTGCGTGCGCATCGCAGACCACCCGGGGCACTTGCCGATCGGCCTTGCCGAGAACATACGCCTCAAGCATAGGATCGAGCCCGGCCAACTGATCACCATGAGTGATGTCGAAATTCCCGAAAGTCTCGCTCTGCGCTGTTGGCAAGAGATCGAAGCACGGGTGCTCGGGTCGAAAAAAGCAGCTTAGACTTCGCTATCATGTTCGGCGCTTGGAAGGGGCTCCAAGCGCCAACCCCACACCACTATCGGCTCTTTGCGGCCGCGCAAGCTGATCTGCCCAATCTCGACCATGCTTGCTATGGCGCGGTCGGCGTCGGGATGGGCTTGTGCCCGGCTCAAAACCTGATCGGAGACAAGCAGATTGACGCGCAAATCGCGGGTATTGGCTTGAAGCCGACTCGCGGCATTCACCGTGTCGCCTACTACCGTGTATTGCAATTGCCGCTGACCACCGACATTGCCGACCAGCACTGGGCCCCAATGAACACCGACGCCGACATCGAAACTCGGAATCTTGCGGGCTGCGAGCGTCGCGCGCCAGCGGTGCACCGCCGAGACGATTGATTTTGCAGCGATCAGGGCATTACCAGCATCGCGATCAGAGGGATCTGGCACGCCGAAGCAACACATCACACCGTCGCCCGCAAAATTGGCGATCATGCCGTGATTGCTGAAGATGGCAGTCTCGATGAGCTGATGAAATTGCCGGAGGAACGCCATGGCCTCGCTCGGCCGCATCGTCTCGCAAACGGTCGTGAAGCCCACCAGATCGACGAATAGGATGCAGTTCTCCTGCAGGCGGTTGAACTGAACGCGATAGTCCCGTGTCAGCAGTTCTTCGACCACTGCGGGTGCGAAGTGGCGCGCCAATGTTGCCCTATCGCGCTCCAATGACCGCGCCTCTCGAACGTTTCTGGCCGAGCGGGCAACCTGCGTAATCGATGTAGAAACTAGCACAGCCGTTGCGGGATAGGCAAATGACAACCACCAATGCCCCAGAGCAAAAGCCGCATAACACCCGATGAACAGGGTCGCCAGCAAGGCAAACGCCGGCAGTATGGAGGCAAACGTCGTCGCTCGGCCTGATAACAAAGCCGCCAATCCCGCAAGCATGACCACGGCAACAATGTCCAGTAGGGACTGGCCGAGACCACGATGCAGCGCCCGGCCATCGAGC
>CAYPOV010000363.1:0-4334 GCA_964412385.1 uncultured Geminicoccaceae bacterium | reverse complement strand
GGGCTGAATAATGATGCCGCGGCGGCTGACGACGGCGCGAGCGGGCCTGGAGACAATGCGCGCCAAACCACGCAAGAATGCCAGAATCTTTTGGAGCATCAAAGACGCGCTAGGCTGGGGAGACTATCAATTCAGTCAGGATACATGAGCAAAACTGGAACCGACCGAGCCGTCAAACGACGCTGCCAATATAGGGCAGATGGCGATACTTCTCTGCATAGTCGATCCCATAACCCACAACAAAAACGTCAGGTATGCGGAACCCTACGAAGTCGGCCTCAAAATCGATTTGTCGGCGGCTCGGCTTGTCCAAAAGCACGCAACTCCACACTTTCCTGGCTCCCTGCTCAATCAGCAAATCGCGCGCGAAGACAAGCGTGCGTGCCGTGTCTTGAATATCGTCGACCAGCAAGACATCACGTCCCTCGAAGCTCGCGGGAACCTCGCTCTTGATCCTGATCGTCCTCGAGCTTTCCTTGCCTTGGCCATAGCTCGAAAGCTGGATGAATTCGATCGCCGGTGAAACTTCGTGGCGGTCGAGCGCACGAACGAGATCGGCGACAAAAACAAAACACCCTTTCAAAAGTCCCAAGATCATCACGTCTTTCGGAACCTCGTGAGCGATCTCGGCCGCAAGCTCGTCAATTCGGGTTGCCACGGCAGCGGCCGAAAACAGTACTTCAACCGCTTCCGAGTTCGCCATTGTCACCAAACCATTTCAGTATGTGCGTCGCAACGGCAACCAATTCGCCATCTTGGTTGTGAATCTCGATGGCGCCCATTGTTCGTCCCCTGACGATGTCGATTTCTTCAATTTGGTATCGAACGTCAATCGTGTCGCCGATCTTGACAGCCTTCAAAAAGCGTACGCGATCATAGCCGAGGGAAACGCAAATCATCGTGCCGCCGCGTGCTCGATCGAGCTCGACGATTTTCGTGCTGGTTGTCGAGGCAAATCCCAAGATCAGGACACCATGAGCAATCCGCCCGCCATAAGGCGTTGTCGCCATGTAGGCTTCGTCAACATGATTGGGCGACAAGTCGCCGGTTATTCCTGCGAACATATAGACATCCGTCTCGCCAATCGTCTTGCGAAACGCGACGTTGTCGCCGACCTCGAGCCTGATACCTTCCACTCACATCGTCCGCATCATGATTTGACGCCTTTGGGCATAGAGCCTCGCATGATTGGCAATCGCCGCGTCAGACAAATCGTCCGATGCCGGCTCCTCATGTTCGAAATGACCAAAACGGTCCTCGCCCCGCACTAGGCATGCGCTGTCCCGCGCGCCAGCCGCTTGTCTCAATGATGGAGGGATATAACGGATCGCAAAACCGATCCGACGATCATGGGAATGGTTCGGATTGGATCCATGGAAGATCTTGACATGATGCAACGACATCTCGCCTGGAGCCAAGATGAGGTCCACGGCATGAACTTCGTCGACCTCGACGGCAATCTCCTGACCTCGTGACAACAGATTCTTATCAGCAAACGTGTCGGTGTGCGGCACGACCTCCCTCTTGTGGGTTCCGGGTACGACGCGCATGCAGCCACTTTCAACGGTGCTCGGCGAAAGCGCTAGCCATGCGGTGACGACATTTCCCTCGGCCTCGAGACCCCAATAGGTAATGTCCTGATGCCAGGAAATGTAAGCATCGCTTTGGGCAGGCTTGGTAAACACCGCGACTTCCCAACAGAGGATGTCAGGGCCGATAATGCCTTCGATTGCGTCCAAAATCCGCTTCTGCCGAATGAGCTCGGCGGCCCAGCCGAATACGAGATAGGGCTTGTGGCGGTAGGCCTTGGCAAACTCCTCGCCGCTCAAGGCTTCGGCCTTTTCGAGTTGCTGGCGATAGTGCATCGCTTCATCGGGGGTGAGTGCAGGCAGCGGAAAGAGGTATCCATCCCGACGATATCGTTCGACCTGTTCTGGGCTCAGACTTGTCATCACCCCTCTCCCGCTTTGCTCAACCCATATGGACGTTACCTGTCTCTTCAGACTTTAGAAAGACCAACCAGCGGCCGAATGCGTGTACCCAGAAGATTGCCCAAAAAGCCACAGACCAGCCAGAGCCAACCATGGAGGCTACCGGATGCAATGCCCGAAAAAAGCGCGCCGATATTGCAGCCAAATGCGAGTCGCGCGCCGTAGCCGAGCATCAAACCGCCGATGATTGCCGTCAAAACGTCCACTCGAGATAGCTTCAGTGTCGGCGCGAATCTGCCGGCAAGGGCTGCTGCAATCATTGCACCCAACATGATCGCAATATTCATTACGGAGGTCGCATCGAGGAAAATCGAGCTCTCAATGATGCTCATCTGGTTCTGCCAGTAAGGCCAGCTCGCCATGTCAATGCCAGCGGCATGAAAAGCCTTGGCACCCCAAAGCGCGAATCCCGATGTGATGCCCCATGGACGGCCTGCGAGAACCAGTGTCGCGAAATTCAGAAGAGCCAATGCCACAGCACCCCAAAGGATCGGCCACGGCCCATGGAGCCAATCGCCCGATGGTGTTGCCGCTTCAGGTGCCTGCCGCCAGCGCTCAACCGCGATCGTTGCCAAGAAAATACTCGCAAAGAGCCCGATGTTGGCAAGCCACGCCGGGCCCAATCCCCATTGATTGACGAAGGAATAAGCACCGATATTGGGAAGCGACAACCACCAGCCAAGATGCGCTGTTCCCAACACGGAGCCGATCACGAAAAAGATCAGAGTGATCACCATGCGCGTGCTGCCGCCGCCCACGGTAAACAGCGTACCCGATGCGCAGCCGCCGCCGAGCTGCATGCCGATACCGAATATGAACGAGCCGATGGCGACACTGACACCAACCGGAAAGACGAAACCCCAGACGGATTGACCGAAAATCTCGCCAGCCGCCAACACTGGAAAAAACAGCGAGACGGCGAGCGCCAACATGATCATCTGCGCGCGCAGCCCCCTACCCTCGCCATTGACGATGAAGCGGCGCCAAGCGGAGGTGAAACCGAAGCTTGCGTGATAGAGTGAGATGCCGAGAAGGGCTCCGACGACGAAAAGTGCCCCCTGTCGCGATCCGGCAACAGCGATGGCTGCGATCAGACACAAAGCACTTGTGGTAAGCGCCATCACCAGCGGCCCGCGGTTGGACGCGGGTCTCGTCAGTGTGGCCGGCATAACAAATGCCTATTCGGCGGGAACAGCCTCGCCTGAAGTTTCCATCTTGATGACCGGCTCCATAGCCATGAGCTCGTCCGGCTCAATATGACAGGCGATTTCGTGCCCCTCTCCGAATTTACGGAGCGGTGGCGTTTCGGTTTCGCAAATTCGGCCGATCTTGCGCGGGCAGCGCGTCTGAAACGGACATCCGGGCGGCGGATTGACGGCCGAGGGGATATCGCCCTCGAGAACGATCCGCTTTTTCTGGATGGATGTGTCGGCAATCGGAACGGCTGAAAGGAGTGCCTCGGTATAGGGATGATAGGGTGGTGCAAAGACCTCGTCCGTCGTGCCCTGCTCGGCGATCGTCCCAAGATACATGACAATCACACGGTCTGCCAAATAGCGAACGAGTGATAGATCATGGCTGATGAATAGCAGTGTCGTGCGGTTTTCTCGCTGAATGTCCATCAAGAGCTGAGTGACAGCAGCCTGTACTGAGACGTCAAGGGCTGATACCGGCTCGTCCGCTACGACGACACGAGGATTGCCGGCGAAGGCGCGAGCGATCCCGACACGCTGCTTTTGCCCGCCCGACAGTTGACGGGGTTTGCGAAAATAAAAGTCTCGAGGCAGCTTGACGATGTCGAGCAGTTCCATCACCCGGTTCTTGACCCGATCCGGATCACGCTCGACGCCGAATTTGCGAATAACCCTGGACACTTGATTGCCGACCGTGTGGCTTGGATTGAGCGTGTCGAAGGGGTTCTGGAACACCATCTGGAGATGGCTAACCAGCGATTCCTCGCGTTTTTGGACAGGCAATTGGGATATGTCCTTGCCGTCCAGAATGATCTTGCCCTCGGTCGCCGTCTCCAGGCCCAACATCACTTTGGCGAATGTCGACTTGCCACAACCGGACTCTCCGACAATGGCCACCGTCTGCGCTTCGTGGGCGTCGAAGTCGAGCTTCTCATTGGCCTTCACGGTTCGGACATTGCCGCCTTTGATGAGCGCTGAGAGCGAACGGTCATGGATTTCGTAGTATTTTTTTAGTCCGTCGACTTCGAGGACCACCTCGCCAATGTTCGCGCCATCGCTGCCGGTGGAGCCTTCTGGCCTTGTGCTCCAGTCAATTTCCTTGAAGCGCCGGCAGCGACTGCGGAGAGACGGCTGACCAGCGATTCCTTCC
>CAYPOV010000362.1:0-4337 GCA_964412385.1 uncultured Geminicoccaceae bacterium | reverse complement strand
CGCCAGACTTGAAAACAAGTCTGTCGGCGCAGGATCCACCAACAACATGGAATCGGTGGTACGAGTTTGACGGAGCGTAAAGCTCCACCAAACTCGTACCACCGTGGGCCAAAAGCCCCTAGATGAACTTCCTAAGATCTTGGTGGCGCTTAATAGACCATGCCGAGTTCGAGTTGGGCTTCTTCGGACATCATTTGGGGGTTCCAGGGTGGATCCCAGGTGATGTCGACATTGCAGGAGGTGACACCTTCGACGCCGGCGACGCGTTCTTGCACCTCGATGGGCAGGGATTCGGCGACGGGGCAGTGGGGTGAGGTGAGGGTCATCTCGACCTGGACGCCATTGTCGTCCTCGATGTCGATTTTGTAGATGAGGCCGAGCTCGTAGATGTCGACGGGGATTTCGGGGTCATAGACGTTTTTGAGGGCGCCGATAATGCGGCCGCCGAGTTCCTCGACCTCTTTCATGCGCTCGGGCGTAACTTCTTCACCATCGGTCGAGGTGAGGAAGGCCTCTGCATTGTCGAGTGCCGTGTCTTGCATCGTATCCGTCAATGCCTCGTCCTCCTTAGGCAAACATCGAGGCGACCCGTTTCAGGCTCGCCGTGAGTGCGTCGATGTCGTCGCGATTGTTGTAGAGACCGATCGAGGCACGTGCGCTTGCCGTCAAGCCGAAACGCGCATGCAGGGGTTGTGCGCAGTGGTGGCCGGTGCGGATGGCGATGCCGTCGAGATCGAGCAGGGTGCCGATATCCTGGGGATGGGCCCCTTGCATGGTGAAGGTCAAGACACTGCATTTCTCGGGTGCCGTGCCGATTAGCTCGAGCCCGGGTATTTGCAGGATGGCGCGGGTGGCGTAGGCGAGAAGTTCGCTCTCATGCGCCTCGATGGCTTCGAGACTGAGGCTTTGGAGATAGTCGACGGCGTGTCCGAGGGCGATGATGCCGGCGATATCAGGAGTTCCGGCCTCGAAACGGTAGGGGATGTCATTGAAGGTGGTGCCGTCGAAGCTCACGGTTTCGATCATGTCGCCGCCGCCTTGGTAGGGCTGCATGGCGTCGAGCAGCTCGGCTTTGCCGTAGAGCACGCCGACGCCGGAAGGTCCGTAGAGCTTGTGGCCGGAGAAGACGAGGAAATCGGCTTCGAGCCCGGTGACATCGACGGGGCGGTGCTGGACCGCCTGGGCGGCATCGATGAGGACGGGGATGCCGCGCGCGTGGGCTTCGGCGATGATGTCCTCGATCGGGTTGACGGTGCCCAGAACGTTGGAGATCCAGACCACGCTCACCATTTTGGTGCGCGGGTTGAGACGCTCGATGAAGGCCGGGTAGTCGATCTCGCCGCTGTCGGTGACGGGAGACGGCACGAGTTTGGCGCCGGTGGCGTCGGCGATGAGCTGCCAGGGCACGATATTGGCGTGATGCTCCATCTCGGTGATGAGGATCTCGTCGCCGGGTGCGAGCTTGGGTCGGAGGAAGCTTTGCGCCACGAGGTTGATCGCCTCGGTGGCGTTGCGGGTGAAGACGATCTCGCGCCAGTCTTTGGCGCCGAGGTAGCGCTGCACCTTGCGCCGTGCCTCGTCGTGCAGGGCGGTGGCGCGCTGGCTAAGCTCGTAGATGCCGCGGTGGATGTTGGCGTAGTCGTGTTCGTAGACGTGTTTGTGGGCCTCGATCACCTGACGCGGTTTTTGGGTGCTTGCGGCACTGTCGAGATAGACGAGCGGGCGGCCGTTGACTTCGCTCGCAAGGATCGGGAAGTCGCGGCGCACGGCCTCGATATCGAAGCGTGTGCTCGGTCGTTCGAGGACGGTGGTCATGGCTCGAGCTCCAAGGATGCGCCACCGGGCAGCCGGGCGAGCACGGCTCGTTGCGCCTGGGCTTTGAGGACCGGGTCGCGGTAGCGGTCGATTACCTCACCGGCGAAGGCATAGGTGAGCATGGCTTGGGCGCGTTTGCGGTCGAGGCCACGGGAGCGGAGATAGAACAGGGCGGTTTCGTCGAGATCGCTGGAGGTGGCGCCGTGACTGCATTTGACGTCGTCGGCGTAGATTTCGAGCTCGGGCTTGGCGTCGATCTCGGCCTCGTCGGTGAGGAAGAGATTGTTGTTGCGCTGATAGGCGTTGGTTTGCTGGGCTTCGCGCTTGACCAGGATCTTTCCGGCGAAGACGGCGTGGGCCTTCTCGTCGAGAACGCCTTTGTAGAACTGGTCCGAGTGGCTGTTGGGGGCGGCGTGCTCGATGCGGATGGTGTTGTCGATGTGCTCGGTGCCGCGCGGCAGGAAGGTGCCGCTCAGGATGCACTCGATGGCGCTGCCGTTGAGCCGGGCCTCGGTCTCGTTGCGGGTGAGCCCGCCGCCATTGGAGACGACGACCTGGTTGAGGCGTGCTTTCTCGGCGAGGTCGATTTGCGATTTGCCCACCAGCACTGTGCTGTCGCTGCCGATCTGCAGCCGGTCGTGATCGAGCATGGCGCCTTCGCCGAGCCGGAATTGCGAGACCAGATTGGTGAGCACCGGTCCGCCGAGGCCGATATGGCTTTCGATCAGGTGCAGGCTCGATCCTGCACCCATGGTCACGACGATGCGCGGGTGGCACATTACGCCTGCGGGCTCGGCGGTGGTGAGAAACAGCAATTGGAGCGGCGTGGTACAGACTGCCCCCGCCTCGAACTCGACCCACACACCGTCCGTGACGAAGGCGGAGTTGAGTGCCGTGAAGCTGCGCTCGTCATTGATCGCCATGACCTTGGTGACCCGTTTCGGATCGCTTTTGAGCATGGCGGAAAGCGGTTTCACCGTGATGCCGTCCGGAAGGCCGTGAACGTGGCTCAGGCCAGATTGGAAATGGCCGTTGATGAAGATCATACGGCGTGCGCTGGCACCGCCCGCGAAATGCTTGGAGATCGTGTCCATGCCAAGCTTCGGCGCTCGCGCAGGGCGCAGCGGTTGGCGCAGGGATCGGCCGATATTGGTGTATTTCCAAGGCTCGAAGCGGGTTGTCGGAATGCCGATCGACTCGAACTTGGCGAAGCTCTCCTGCCGCCAATCCTTGAGTGCGTCGTTGGCGGCGAGCGCCTCGAAGCTCGAGCGGAAGAAGGCGTCCGGCTGCGTATGACGGGGTGCCACCATCTTAGGCACTCGCCTTGAGGTCCGGCTGCGTGGTGCCGAGCAGCTTGTCGTAGCCGCCCTCTTCGAGCTCGAGGGCGAGTTCCTTGCCGCCTGACTTTTGGATCACGCCATCGGCCAGGACGTGGACATGGTCCGGCACGATGTAGTCGAGTAGGCGTTGATAGTGTGTGATGACGAGGAAGCCGCGCTCGTCGTCGCGCAAGCCGTTGACCCCCTCGGCCACGGTTTTCAGCGCATCGATATCGAGCCCGCTATCGGTCTCGTCGAGCACGCAGAACTTTGGCTCGAGCATCGCCATCTGCAGGATCTCGTTGCGCTTCTTCTCGCCGCCGGAAAAGCCTGCATTGACGTCCCGCTTCAGCAATTCGGGTTTGACGCCGACCACCTTGGCACGCTCGCGTAAATTCTTCATGAAATCGGCGGCGCTGAGTTCCTTTTGGCCCCGTGCTTCGCGGAGGGCATTGATCGCCTGGCGCAGGAAGTAGTTGTTGGCGACGCCCGGGATCTCAATCGGATACTGCATGGCGAGGAAGACACCGGCTGCGGCGCGCTCTTCGGCCTCCATGTCCAAGAGGCTCTCGCCCTCAAACAAGACGTCTCCGCTGGTGACTTCATAACCGTCGCGTCCTGCCAGCACATAGGCGAGTGTGCTTTTGCCGGAGCCGTTGGGTCCCATGATGGCGTGAACTTCGCCCGCTTTGATGGTCAAAGAAAGCCCCTTGAGGATCTCCTTGTCATCGACAGTGGCGTGGAGTTTTTTGATTTCGAGCATCTGGTTTCTTTCTGTTCAGCCGACGCTGCCTTCAAGCGAGATGCCCAAGAGTTTGCGGGCTTCGACGGCAAATTCCATCGGCAGCTCATTCATCACCTCGCGGCAGAAGCCATTGACGACAAGGGCCACGGCATCCTCTTCGGAGAGGCCACGGGAACGGCAGTAGAAGAGCTGATCTTCGCTGATCTTCGAGGTCGTGGCCTCGTGCTCGCATTTCGCCGTGCGGTTCTTCACCTCGATATAGGGGACGGTGTGGGCACCGCATCGATCACCGATCAGCATTGAATCGCATTGCGTGTGATTGCGGGCATTTTCGGCACCTTTCATGATGCGGACGAGACCGCGATAGGTACTGTCGGACCTGCCCGCCGAGATACCCTTGGCAACGATCCGCGAGCGGGTGTTCTTGCCGATGTGGATCATCTTGGTGCCGGTGTCGG
>CAYPOV010000361.1:0-4344 GCA_964412385.1 uncultured Geminicoccaceae bacterium | reverse complement strand
CCTTGCGGAAAGCAGATTTTGAGTCTGCCGCGTCTACCAATTCCGCCACAGGGGCTGAAAGCGAGCCACGAACCCTAAAGAAAGCGCTGCGCTTATCAAGCAAAATGGTCAGGTTGAATCAACGCGAAGAACATTTCCGTCGCGACCAGTGACTCTAACGCGAGCCCCTTTCGGCATGTCGTCGCCCATGACGACCCAACTCCCATCATCGACTTTGATACGGCCGCGTCCGTTCTCGATCGCCTCTTCGAGCACAAACACTTGCCCCTCCAGACGATCACCACGTCGATTAAGCGAGTTATGCCCGATATTTTCCGACCAGCGTCGCGCAACGAAGTACCAAATCGAGAGGCTCAAGATAGACAGGCAAGCAAAAAGCAGGAGCTGAAACTGCCACGCCATCGACGGACTGAGAAACAGCACTGCACCCGTAATGATGGCTCCAAGACCGAGCCAGAAGAAAACAAAGCCGGGTGCAAAGACTTCAACAACGACGAGCAACAGGCCAAAAGCCAACCAATGCCAGAATGTGATGGCTAGAGTTAGCAAGCGTTCCACCTAATCGCTTGATGGCGGCGCCGGTGCGACTGACCATGGCGAGGAACTGCGCGGTGCTGTTTCGGCAAGGCCATCTCCTTGAGGGCGCGGAGTTTGAGCTCCGGTCGCGGCGGGGTTGTTGAGTGCTTCTCTTGCGAGTTCCGTTATACCAGCGATGGAACCAAGGATCCCGGTTGTTTCCATGGGAAGGATCAGCGTTTTCTGATTAGGACTCGTGGCGAAAGAACCTAGTGCTTCCAGATACTTCTGCGCCACAAAATAGTTCACTGCCTGAATATTGCCTTCGGCAATTGCTGAAGACAGCATTGTTGTCGCTTTGGACTCCGCCTCTGCCAACCTTTCACGCGCTTCGGCATCTCTGAACGCCGATTCTCGCCGTCCCTCTGCAGCAAGGATCATTGCCTGTTTTTCGCCGTCGGCCGTTAAGATCTGTGACGCCTTTTCACCCTCAGCCTCGAGAATGGCGGCGCGCTTATCTCGCTCTGCCTTCATTTGTCGCGCCATCGCTTCGACAAGGTCGCGAGGTGGGGTAATGTCTTTGATTTCGATTCTTGTAACCTAGACACCCCAGGGCGAGGTCGCCTCATCGACGACGCGCATCAACTGCACATTGATTTCGTCGCGCTTGGACAGGAGTTCATCGAGATCCATGGACCCCATGACCGTGCGGATATTGGTCATGGTCAGGTTGAGGATCGCATTGTCTAGGCCGCTGACTTCGTAGGCTGCTTTGGCGGCGTCGAGTATCTGATAAAACACCACACCGTCCACGGTTACCATGGCATTGTCGCGCGTGATGACTTCCTGCGATGGAACATCCAGAACCTGTTCCATCATGTTGAGTCTCGCACCGATGCGATCGACGAGAGGTATGATGACGTTGAGACCCGGAGAAATAGTGCGTGTGTACCTTCCAAATCGTTCGACGGTGAATTCGAAGCCTTGAGGTACTGATCTCACGCCCACGAACAGGAGCGCGAGAACCAGCCCCAGAAAGACGATGACCAGAGCGGAGAATCCGCTTAGCAACCCATCCATTCGTTGAGTCCCTCTAGTTTGAATCGCATTGCGTGATCAAACGCAAAAATTGATTAGTCAAGTTTGCTGTTCGACTTTTACGCATTCGACCAGGTTGGAGATGAGGCGCCCATTTCGTCACACTTGGCCGAAAAACCCCGGTCCGCTAAGGGCGGGCTCGACCTTTTCGCTGTTAGGAGTTCAACGTGCTGCGACGCTTATACGATTGGACCATGGCACAGGCCAACAAAGCCTATGCAATTTGGATGCTTGCGTTCATTTCCTTTATCGAGAGTTCAGTATTCCCCATACCGCCTGATATTCTCCTTATTCCAATGGTCCTCGCCAACCGAGCGAAGGCATGGCTGATTGCAAGTGTATGCACTATTGCTTCCGTAGCTGGTGGACTCTTAGGCTATGCGATTGGCGCCCTGCTGTTCGACGTAATAGGTCAGCAAGTACTCGAGTTTTATGGCTATCTTGAGAAGTTTCAGGAGTTCGAAGCGCGGTACAACGCTTTTGGAGCTTGGATCGTTTTCGCCGCCGGTCTCACACCCTTTCCCTATAAAGTGATCACCATTGCGAGCGGGGTGACGCATCTCAACATTGCCGTGTTCTTAATGGCCTCGGTTCTCGCCCGGGGGCTTAGGTTCTTTGTCCTTGCGGCCGTTATATGGTATTGGGGCGAGCCCATTCGTGGATTTATCGACCGGTACTTCGGCTGGTTGACCGTATTGTTTTTTGTGTTGTTGTTCGGCGGCTTCCTAGCTCTCAAGGCGTTCTAGCGATGTTTGTGGCAGCTATCGTTCCAATTGGTGCGGGCATTGCGCTCCTTGCAGCTCTCGGCTTGCAGTATTTGGGCGGATTTGCACCATGTCAGATGTGTATTTGGGAGCGATATCCCTATCTCATCGTGCTTGTCGTAGCACCAGCGCTTTGGATTGCGGGCTACCAGCGACTAGGCCTCCTCATTTCCGCACTGCTCCTTGCGGGCAATGCGCTATTGTCGGGGTACCACTGGGGTGTTGAGCAAGGAATGCTTGCTTTGCCGACCAGTTGCGGTGCAGGTGGCAACCCCCAAACAGTGGAAGAACTCCGGGCTCTTCTCGAGACGCAGCCACCTAGTTGCGATCAAGTTTCCTTGAGTGTTTTGGGCCTCTCGCTCGCGGGTTGGAATGGTGTATACGCGGCACTGCTCGCATTGACTGCTCTTTACTCAGCGATGCGAAATCAGCGTAGGGCTTGATAACCCCAAGCGATACGCGAGGCAGTGGTAATCCAGCACATCAGTCCAAAAACCATGGCTAGCTCGTTGAACAACGACGGAATGATACAGGACAAAGCGAGAAATAAGATCGTCTCCGTTCCTTCAGTCAATCCTCCTAGATAGTATAGGGACTTCATCCCGCGGATGCTTGTGGAAATCTTGCGCTTTTCAGCCATGATAGCGAAGGCCAAGAATGAGCTACCGGTACCCATAAACGAGAACAGAAGAAATGCTGCGGCGAGGGCATTTTCTTTGGGATCAGCCAGTGCGAAGGCAAATACAATCCCAGCGTAGGTAATGAAATCAAGAACGATATCGAGAAAACCACCTAGATCTGTTGGGCTGGTACGTCGGGCAAGTGCGCCGTCCAGGCCATCGCATAATCGATTGAGAGTGAGCCCGACGAACCCGAGCCAGTAATTCTCAAAGGCGATAGCGGCCATAGCAATCATGCCAATGCCGAAACCGACAATCGTAACGGTATTGGCAGATAGACCCGCGGCTTCGACTGTCACCGCAACACGTGACATAATTTGATCGACCAGTGGACGAAGCTTGGAGTCAAGCACGGGCGATATTCCCGCCTATTGGAGCTGACCTTCTTGTCTGCGGAAAAACACCCCATCGAACTGGAGCTGCCGAGCAAGTTTGGGCTCAAAGTATCCAGGAAGAACAATCGATAAATCGAAACCAGCTTGTTCAAGACGATCAACGAGTTTTCGCCAAACCATCTCGCCCTGGTAAATTGGAAGCAGCGCCATTTCCAGCTGGATGCCCTGGATGAGCGGCCAACGAGAACCGATGCCGTCGAGCACCGTGTTTTCATATCCCTGAACATCGAGCTTGAGGAATATTCTTGGATCATTCGCACTGATCATTAGGTCGAGCTGGTCGAATCGACACAGCCTGACCTCACTGCGTTCGACGACTGCTGAACTTGGGGAAAGCCGTTTGAGCAAGTCCGTTTGGGGCAAGAGGGAGCTCATGTCGGTCTCGGCGGAACACTCCAACATGCCCAACCCATTGCTATCGGATAGAGCCATCGCCGGCGCAACGATCCATTGAGTATCTCGCTTCGCGCGCTCAGCAAGCTTCTTGTTGAGAGAGTTAATAGGCTCAATCGAGAGGATCGGCGCGTCCCAACCCGCACGCCTCATGCGATCAACATATTGGCCATGATTGGCGCCAACGTCGACAATGAGCTCGATCTTGTGGTGCTGACAACCCAACACGATTTGACGATCGAGATCGCGCGTCTTCTTCAAGGGCGAAAGATCATAACCAAAACGCCTGACGATTTTTCGGACAACGCCAATCAAGATTCGCTTCTGAGACCGAAAACGTCCATCTCGCCATTCACGCCACGGAGTTCGTAAGACCCGATACGAACGATATCATCGAGATCGCATTGGCACATCTCGACAAACGGACCCGATATCAGCAGGCGGCGGCGAAGATGTTTCGTTAGGCGCTCCAGCCGGGACGAAGCATTGACGGCGGGG
>CAYPOV010000360.1:0-4360 GCA_964412385.1 uncultured Geminicoccaceae bacterium | reverse complement strand
CATCTGCAAAACACTCTCCAAAAGCGCCAGCAAATCCCCCTCCGGTAACGGGCCCGCGGTTGACAGTGTGACATTTCCCTCAACCATGGGGTCAATCGAATACGAGCTGTCTAAAATGTCGCTTAGAACTAAACGCACAACATCGCGTAGGTCCGCTCTGTCGAGCTGGATCTGATAGCCCTCCGATAGACGGGAAGCACTCACGGTCGGTGCACGCGGTTCCTGCGAGTTGGGATAGAGTTCCGTTGCCGATCTCGTTTCCGTGCCAGGAACGGAAGGCGGATTGCGAGCATCGTCTGACTGGTTTGCCGGAACCTCAAAGGACACATTGCCCAACTCTCGAGCAATTGTTGATGGCGAATTCGATGATTCCTGACATCCCGCGACGAAGACTAAGGATGTCAACACCGCGATAGATCGAATATGAGTGTGGCCAACCATGAGGACAAGAACCGCGCTTCCTAGGCTTTGAAGCAAGGCTGTCACACAATTGTGCCAAGTTTTCAAGTATTTACTGCGGGAAATACTTCTCTGTTTCAACAAATAAAAAACGTAAATTGAATTTGATCGCTATTTCTCTGTGACATTATACGAAATTGCTGAATATCCAGCGTCTATCGGAACGAAGTCTTTTGACCACCGCCCAACGGACGCCGGTATCCTATAATTATGCGCCCGCGCTCGTGCTATGCTGCAGGTTTGTGATGGTGATCATCTTCCTCTTCGACCTCGACCTCGATTTCGACTGTTCCGCTGTTCTCGAAGGTGAGAACTAGATCGAAATGCTCGCCGTGTTCAAAGGTCTGATGGACACTTTCGAGCTCGATCCAAACGGCACCGGGTTGAAGCGTTAGGGCCTGTCCCGGATTGACCTGAATGGCCGTGATCTCGCGAAGCTCGAGCGTGCCATCGGCACTGAGCACTTGGGCTTGAAAATGCGTCGAGTCGGCGAAAGAAGCTGCCGCGGCAACCAGCTTGTCTGCTGACAGGCCCTGATTGTCCAAGGAGAGATAGACATTCATAGCATGTTCCATTTCGGCGTTTTCGTAGGTCCAGGCATGGCTGACAACGACATCGCCGGCTTGCCACATCTCACCAACGTGATGCGCAAGCACGGGGCCAGTGATTGCGAGGATTGCAGCCGTTGCGGCCGTCGTCTTCAATCTTTCGATCATTGTCATTGCTCCATTCGGGAACACCCCGTCCCCATTGTTGTGAGTGCATCCCCCACGGATGCGCGATGGACGAGCCCGCATCATGCGGGCACCACAAGCAGGTTTCCTGGCTCACGGCTCTGCGTCGATCACGGGCCTTCCCAGAGCATTCGCTATGCAACGATATGCTCCAGTGACACGAATTGGACCAACTTGCCGTTTACAGTTGCGGGGGCAGCTCCGGCCTTACTCGCAAGCGCACCGGATTCCCTTTTTCACTCGCGCCTCGATGACGAAGTGAGCACCCATGGCCCAGGAAGTTTCGATCACCTCCAAGATGCCGTCAAGGCGAGTGCTCGAAGATCTCCTCTAGAGAAAAAGCGAGCCTCCGATGGCCCCTGCAGCGACAACACCCCAAACGGGCACGGGCAGGAGTTTGAGGATGGCAAAAAGAACCACGAGCAAGGCAGCATCGAGCGGATTCTCGACACTACTTGTGAAGACGGGATCATAGAGTGCTGCGAGCAGGATACCGACGACCGCGGCATTGACGCCCGCAAGCGCTTTTCTGGCCCGGTCATCGTTGCGAATGGCACCCCAAAAAGGCAACGCCCCCAAGACCAGGAGGGCTCCCGGAAGAAAGATCATGATGAGAGCCAGAACACCGCCAGCCACCCCACCGAGCGGTCCCTCCATGACCGTTCCGAGAAACGAAGAGAAGGTAAAAAGCGGCCCTGGAACGGCCTGTGCGATACCGTAGCCTGCAAGAAAATCGTCCGAAGTTACATAACCCGGATCAACCATGCCCGCCTGAAGCAGAGGCAGCACAACATGGCCACCGCCGAACACGAGTGCACCGGCACGAAACACCGAAGCCAGCGCACCGAGATCATTGATGGCACCGATGATGCCGATCAAAATGGCGATCACGAGGAGGACAGCAAAGACGGCAAGAAGGATGAGACCAACCCACTTGCTTGGCGTGGGCAGCGTTACATGCTCACCCTTGGCCGGTTGGTGGTCGAAAATCGCGAGACCGACCACCCCTCCCAAGATGATCAAGGTGATTTGAGCGATCGGCATGTTGATAGCGAGAAGAATAGCCGCCGCACCGAGAGCCAACAGGCGCCGATTGCGATCAGGGCAGAGATTGCCCGCCATCGACCAGACCGCATCCGCGACGATGACGACCGCCACGAGCTTCAAGCCCCGGATCAAACCCAGCTCGCCCGGGTTCTCAAGCATGGTCACGCCATAGCCTGCTAAGATCATGATCAAAGCCGACGGTACCGTGAAGCCCAACCAGGCCACGAGCGCTCCCGGCCATCCACCGCGAAAAAAGCCGATCGCCAGACCCGTCTGGCTGCTCGCCGGACCCGGCAGGAATTGACAAAGTGCGACAAGATCGGCAAAGGCCTTGTCGTCCAGCCATTGACGGCGATCAACGAATTCGGTGCGGAAATAGCCCAGATGCGCTATCGGCCCTCCAAATGAGGTCCAACCCAAGCGGAAAAAAACCAGGAACAAGTTCAGCATGAGGACAATCCGCGCTTTGGAGCCGTTACGGCCTCTCTAGCGTTTCGAGCGGCGCTTCACCCATGCGTCTTAGTGCTCACTATTTGTCATCAGCGTCCTCCTCATCGTGGAGAATGCGCTCGGCCGCACCTTCCGGATCGTCATATTGGCCCGATCGCAGCGCCCAGACGAAAGCGATCAGGCCGAAAAGTCCCATCACAAGTGCGATGGGAATAAGAAACACCAACACATCCATCGAGGGGGCTAGAGCCTTGCCGGCTTTTCCCAGGAGAGGCGGAGCGCATTGCCGATGACGATCAGAGAGGAACACGACATGGCGATGGCGGCGAGAAGAGGCGTGACCATGCCAAGCACTGCAAGGGGAACGAGCAGGACATTATAGCCGATGGCCAGCGCTATGTTCTGCCGAACGATTCGGCCAGCACGGCGGCTCGTCTCGAGCAGATCGACGACTGGCCGAAGTGACTGGGACTGGAAGACAGCATCGGCAGTATTGCGCGTGATATCGGCCGCAGTTGAAGGCGACAGGGACACGTTAGCGGATGCTAACGAGGGCGCATCGTTAATACCGTCACCGACCATGAGAACGGTGCATCCCTCAGTGCGCCGGGATTCCACAAATTCGGTTTTCTCCGCGGGCTTTTGAGAGCCTTGTGCGTCTGATACCCCGATCTCTCCGGCTAACTTGGAGACGACGGCCTTGCGGTCGCCCGATAGGAGGTATGTTGATAAGCCCTTTCGATGGAGCCAGGTGATGACGGCATGCGCATCCGGACGCAACGTGTCGTCGAAAACGAAACGATAGGGGCCAATGTCGGGTCCCTTCAGCCACAATTCGGCCTCCGTCGATCCGTCATCTGGAACGCCCACCAACCTCCGGCTTCCCAATCGTGTCGCGCCGCCGTCGGCGTGGCGTACTTCGAGGCCGAGACCGGGGATCTCCTGGACGTTGTCCAGAGGCGGCAAGTTGGGCCGCGCCTGCCGCAAGGCCTTGGCAAGCGGGTGGCGGCTGGCGGCGGCAATCGACGTTGCAACCTCGAGCGCTCGCGGGTCGACCGGCTGGCGAAGTGTCAGCTCACCGAGCGTCAAGGTGCCTGTCTTATCGAAAATCACCGTGTCGACCTGTTCGAGACGTTCGAGCGCCGTTGCACTCTTCAGCAGTGTCCCGTCTTTGAAGAGACGCCCCGAGGCGATCACTTGGACAACCGGCACGGCAAGCCCGAGCGCGCAAGGACAGGTAATGATCAAGACTGCGACCGCATAGAGCAATGCGGTCTGCCAGCTTGCGCCAATGATAAGCCACCAGCCCAAAAAGGTGAGCGCTGCCAAACTGTGGACGGCGGGCGCATAATGCCTTGCGATGCGGTCGGCCAAGGTCACGAAGCGCGCGCGCCGTTGCTCGGCCGCCTCCATGAGCCGCACGATCTCGGCGAGCAGTGTCTGCTCACCGACGGCTGTAGCCTCGATGACCAAGGCTCCGCTGAGATTGACCATCCCTGCATAAACATCGCTGCCGCTTGTGGCTTGTCGCGGCACGCTCTCACCGGTAACCAAGCTCGTGTCGATGTCGGAGCTGCCCGATGTCGCCTTGCCATCGACCGGAATGCGTTCGCCTGCAGCGACAATCAAGCAGTCACCAGGCTCGAGTGTGTCAAACGCAACAAGCCGGG
>CAYPOV010000359.1:0-4393 GCA_964412385.1 uncultured Geminicoccaceae bacterium | reverse complement strand
CCACGTGTGGATCAATCCCTTCTGGGAGGACGACGTGAAGGAGGTGGCGGAGATCATGGGCCCCGAGCGCGTGATCTTCGGCTCGGACTGGCCCCACATCGAGGGACTGCCCGAGCCCCTCGACTACGTCTCCGAGCTGGCGGGCTTCGACGCGGAGAGCCAGCGGAGGATCCTGCGCGAGAACGCCCTCGAGCTCACGACGCTGCGGCCCTCCTAGCCGCTCCGCCGCGCCAGGCCGCGAGCGCGAGCGCGACGAGGGCCACCGGGCCCGGCCAGTCGCCGGTCCGCGCGTAGAGGGTCGGGGCGGGGCGCGGCGCCAGTGCGACCTCGCCGCGCAGGCGCGCGCGCTCGAGGATGCCGGTGCCCGCGGTGACCCGGCCCGAGCGGTCGATGAAGGCGCTGATGCCGCTGTTGGTGGCGCGCACCACCGGGAGACGCTGCTCGATGGCGCGCAGCCGCGCGAGCGCCAGGTGCATGCGGGGCTCGGCCGAGTCGCCGAACCAGGCGTCGTTGGCGACGGTGACGAGGAGCTGCGGCCTCCCGTCCCGGACCATGCGCGCCACGAAGTCGGGGTGGGCGATCTCGTAGCAGATCGGTGTCGCGATGCGGAGACCGTCGAGCTCGAGGACCGGGGCGTCGGTCGCGGCCCGGTAGCGCTGGGCGTGGGGGAGCAGGCTCTCGAGGGCCGGAGCGAGCGAGGCCAGGGGCATGGTCTCGGCCAGCGGGATCAGGATGTTCTTGTCGTAGGCGGACTCGACGCGGCCTTCGCGATCGGCCAGCAGGACCGAGTTGGCGATGGCGCGCCCGTCCCGCCCTGCCCAGGTCGTGCGGATAGGCGGAAGAAGCGGTCTTTCGAGGTCCGAGAACGTCCCGTTATGACCAATCCCCCGGGGATCTCAGCCTAGAGCGACCGTAGGGCGTCGTGCGCTTCTCCGGTGCCGCACGCATGCTCCACGTGCACACGTTCGGGGGCGAGCTCGAGTTCGCGACGTCCGGCGCGATCTACGGCCATCCGGGCGCCAACGGTGCGGTGGCGGCCGCCGCCGTCGACTGGTTCTTCGCCACCGGACCGGCCGGGGAGTTCGGCGGGACCGAGAGCGTCGAGACCTTCAGCTCCGACGGCCCGCGGCGCGTCCACTACGACGCGTCGGGAACGCCCTTCACGCCTGGGAACTTCTCCTCGACCGGCGGGCAGCTGCGCAGCAAGCCCGACCTCGCCGGCGCCGACGGCGTCTCCACGTCCACCCCCGGCTTCAACCCCTTCTTCGGCACCTCGGCGGCCGCGCCCCACCTGGCCGGTCTCGCGGCGCTCCTGCTCGACCACGATGCCGGCGCCACGGCCGCCGACGTGCGCAGCGCGCTGGAGACCACGGCGCTCGACATCGAGGCCGTGGGCGACGACCGCGACTCCGGGCACGGCATCGCGGAGGCGGTGGCGGCCGCGATCCTGCTCCCCGAGCCCGGCTCGACCGCGATGCTCGCCGCCGGCATCGCGATGCTCCACGTGCTCCAGAAGCGCCGCGCCCGCCGGCGCGCGTAGCGCACGGCGGGCGGCCGTCTCCGCGGGAGACGGATTCCCTGGCGGGCCTGGCGGTCTTCGACCCGCGAGCCGGGGCTACCGGCCCGCCCGCCTCCGCAGGCCCAGACCGATCAGGCCGAGGCCGAGCAGCGCGGCCGTGGTCGGCTCCGGCACCAGCGTGGCGCCCCAACGAACCCGGTTGACTGCGTTTGCCTGCGACCCGTCGCCGAAGTCGACGATGATCGTGCTCGGGTCCTGGACGAACGCCGATGCGCCCCCGAAGCCGGCCCCCAGGGCGGGCGGCGTGCTCGGGTAGGGCGCGGGGAAGGTCTTCGGCCCGAGGGGCGCGATCACCGAGAGGTCGATCAGCGAGATGATCGCCCGGTCCTGTCCGGCGAAGCTGAACGGGCCCGAGCCGCTCGGCACGGTGAAGTCGAAGAACGTCAGCGCGTCGTTGATGTTGAACCGGAGCTCCGCGCCGGAGTCCGAGAACGTGTGGTCGACGCCGGTCACGAGGCTGATCACACCCGAGTCGAAGACGACGTCGTCCGTCGACGAGTTCACGAGCTGGAGCTGGATCGAGAGCGCGTGGGCGGAGCTCGCGAGCACGGCACTCGAGGCAAGAACGGTGGCGGTCATGAGCAACGCACGCCAGCACCGCGACAGAACAGCATTCATCATCTGGTTCCCCTTCCCTGTGGGCTTCCCGAGGACGGCCGGGACACGAAGGCCCGTTCCGTTGCGGACGGAAGGTTGCAATCGGCGTGCCCAGGGGTCTGCCGGCCCGGGATCGACAGCGATCCAAAAAACTCCCCTTTTTCAGTGGTTTGGAGAGTTGATGCCCGCGCCGCGCGGAGCGATCACCGCGTCACTCGAGGCGCCGTCGGGGAGTCGGCCATCAGAGAAGCGACACGAAATCCGAGTTCGAGTGCCTTCTCTCGCAACAACGACACTATTCTCCGTAGGAACACGGATTCCCATTTCTCCCGAGCCTCTTCCTTCGTCCGACCCGCAGGGCTGTCGCGATGCGGGCCCACGCCGAGGGAAAGGGTTTTCCGTCGGGTGGGCGACACAGGGTGAAAGGCTTTTCCTCCATTGCCAGACCTCGACGGCTTCCCGGGATGCACTCGCGCATGGACGACTTCGACATGGAAACGTCAAGCACGGCAGCACGGATCTGCTGCCAACGATGGTGCAGACCTGATAGTGTGTTCGCGCGGACCCAAGGTGCTGCGTGTCGGGCGTAGCGCCTGGAGCCAACCCAGGCTCGACGCAGGTCCACGTTCGCAGAACAGGAGACCTGCCCGGACGTCGAAGCGCCGACCAGATCGGAAGGCACACGTCTGTCCACCAACTCGCGCAACATCCTCTCGGCCGACGAGATGGCGCGGCTCGTCAGGGCGTGCTCGGGGCGTGCCAGCTCCGGGATCCGCAACCGGGCCCTGATCGCGACGCTCTACCGCTGCGGTCCGCGCGTCTCCGAGATCATCGGCATGGACGCGGACGACGTCGACCGGGATCGACGCTCCATGCGTGTGTCGGGCGCCCGGGAGCGTCCCGTCGTGATGGATCCGGGCTCCTTCTCGTTGGTCGAGCGCTGGATCGAGCGAAGAGGGGAGCTCGGCCTCCACGTCGTCCGACCGCTCTTCTGCACGCTGCGGGGCTCGCGCCTGAGCGCCTCCTACATCCGCGCATTGCTGCCGCGCCTCGCGCGCAAGGCGGGGATCGAGAAGCGCGTCTCCGCGGAGGCGATCCGCCGCACGCTCGCCGTCGAGCTCGCCAACGAGGGGGTGCCGGTCGCCTACATCCAGGCCCAGCTCGGCCACGCGAGCCCGGAGACGACGACGCGCTACCTCGCACGCATCACGCCCGACGAGATGCGGGAGGCTCTCGGCGACCGGCCGAGCTGGCGTCCCTGACGGCTCCGGACGGGCGCGGTGCGCGCTCGCGGGCGCCGGCGGGGAGGGGGCGCATGTTACCCTCTGCCCCCCGGAGGATCCGATGCGCGCCCTCGACGACCCCGCCTTCGACGCCGACAACCACTACTACGAGGCCCCCGACGCCTTCACGCGCCACGTCGACCCGCGCCAACACGGGCGCTGCGTGCAGTGGTGCGAGATCGAGGGGCGCAAGTACCACGTGGTCGGCGGGCGGGTCTCCCACGCGGTCGCCAACGCGACCTTCGATCCGATCGCCCGGCCCGGCGCCCTCTACGAGTACTTCCGCGGCAACCCCGACGGGAGGACCCCGATCGAGCTCCTGCGCGACCGCGAGCCCATCCCCGCCCACTACCGCGAGCCCGAGGCGCGGCTGCGCGTGATGGACGCGCAGGGCATCGAGAAGATCTGGCTCTTCCCCACCCTCGGCGTCCTCTACGAGGAGCTGCTCAAGGAGGATCCGGAGGCGGTCTCCATGACCTTCCGGGCCTTCAACCAGTGGCTCGACGAGGACTGGGGCTTCGCCTTCCGCGACCGGATCTACGGCGCGCCCTACATGGCGCTGGCCGAGGTCGAGGTGGCGGTCGAGGAGCTGGAGAAGGCGCTCGCGCGCGGCGCGCGGGTGGTCGTGATGCGACCCGCCGCCGTGTGGACGCGACACGGTGTCCTGTCCCCCTTCGACCCCCACTTCGACCCCTTCTGGTCGCGGGTGAACGAGGCCGGCATCGCGGTGGTGATCCACGCCGGCGACTCGGGCTACACGAGCCACGGCTACGCCCGCGACGGCTTCGGCGCGAGCTTCAAGGGCGGCGGCGCCAGCGTGCGCCCGACCATCAAGGGCTGGAACATCGAGCGCGCCGCCCTGGACTTCCTCGCGACCGCGATCTTCGACCGCCTCTTCGAGCGCTTCCCGCGCCTGCGCATCGCCTCGGTGGAG
>CAYPOV010000358.1:0-4431 GCA_964412385.1 uncultured Geminicoccaceae bacterium | reverse complement strand
GGGACCGAGTTCCTGAGGAACGTTGAAGAACGGATCGTCCCAGATACCCTGCTCAACGCCTTGGGTTAGCATGGGCTCGGAGGTAACACCAATATCGGCTTGCCCGGTCTTGATTGCGGCAAGAATGGCCGGCGACGAGGTTTCAAGAAGGGTGATGTCCTCTTTGGGATCGAGACCCCATTCATTGAGAAGGTAGCGGGTGATGGAGTTCGGTGTCCCGCCGAAATAGCCCGTCGCCACGGTCTTGCCTTTGACGAACTCGCCCAGATCCTCGCCTTCTGGGGCAAGACCGGGCTTGGCCACGAGGTAGACATTGCCCCGATTGACGACATTGACGACCGCTTTGAGCTCGGCACCCTTGGCCTTGGCAAAGGCATTGTGCTCGGGACCACCAATGAAGGCGAATGCCTGATCGGTAAGAACCGCATTGGTGTGCGCACCGCCACCTCTTGTCGTCATGACGGTGAGCTTGAGGCCTTCTTCTGCGAAATAGCCCTCATGCATTGCCACATACATCGGCAGATAACCGAGACTATGGACCGGCTCGGCGACGATCAGCTCGCGTTCGTCGGCATTAGCACCGTGCGGCATGGTAGCTGCCGCTGCAAGTAATGCGCCCGCTGCGAGCACGCTCCGGCGGCTTGATGTGAAAACAGTTTTCATCGCTTCACTCCTTGGTTGGTGAGAGGGATGGGTTGGTGAGGGGAAAGTTCGAGAAACTGGGGAGGGAGCTTGTCATCGCACGCCACCGGCTTTGGCGGTCCCTTGATGGGCAACACCCTTGATCAACCAGCGCTCAAGCCAGCCGACGCCGATATACATGACCACCGATAAGACCGAGAGCACCAACACGCCGACCCAGATGAGCGCGATATCATAAACCTCGCCGGCGTAGAGAATTCGGCGTCCGAGCCCGTATTGCGAGCTGATGAACTCGCCGACGATGCTGCCAGTGAGAGCGAGGCCGATATTCACCCGCAGGATCGAGATGATCCAGGGAAGAACCGAGGGCATGACCAGTTTCGTGAAGACTTGCCGGCGGCTGGCGCCGAGCGCGTACATCAGCTTTTCCTGATCGGGATCAACGGCCTTCACACCGGCGTAGCAGGTCAGCACGGTGACAACGAGGGTAAGCGCCACCCCGAGTGCGACTTTGGACGCCAAGCCCATGCCGAAGACGAGGATGACCAGCGGTGCCAGGGCCAGCTTTGGCATGGCCTCGAAACAAACGAGATAGGGCTGGATGATGTGGGCGTAATTGCGCGACCACCAGAACGACAGGCCGATGATCGCACCGATTGCCGTGCCGAAGACAAAACCCAGAAGTGTCGAGCGGAAGGTGAACCACGTATCGAGGAAGGCTTCGCCCTGGCCGACAAAGATCAAGAGGGTCGACCAAACATCGGAGGGCTTCGACCAAAAGAAGCCGTCGATCAGTTCGACACGCACACCGATTTCCCAATAGGCGATGATCAGGATGAAAATCCCGACTTGTGCTGCGAGAATACGGCTCGAATGCCATTGGCGTTGCACCGGAAGGCGCCGTGACTTCAATGGCGGCACGATCGTGTGGCCCAATCTCTCACTTTGTGCGCGATTGCCGGTGAGCATTTGGCCGAGATTGGCGACGTTGAGCATGGGCGGAAGCTCTCCTTGAGCTGGATCAGGCGGCTTCGGCGAGGGGTTCGGCAGGCGGCTTAGTGGTCAGAAGATGCAAACAGGCCTCGCGTAGCTGCGCGAATTCGCTGGTCGAAACGATGCCGCGGGCGCGCGGGCGATCGAGCTTGACATCGAGGACGTCGCGAATGCGGCCCGGTCTGGCCGAGAGGACGAAGATCCGGTCTGAGAGGAACACAGCCTCTTCGACATCATGGGTGACGAAAACCACGGTGCGGCCGAAATCCTCCCAGATCTGCAAAAGCCATTCTTGCATCGCCGATCGCGTTTGTGCGTCGAGCGCGCCGAAAGGCTCGTCGAGCAACACAATGTCAGTGTCGCACAAGAGCGTGCGCAAAAGCGCTGCGCGCTGGCGCATACCGCCCGAGAGCGCCGGCGGATATTGGTTCTCGAATCCGCCGAGACCATAGCGCTCGAGATAGGGTTTGGCACGCTCGCGCGCCTGAGAAACCGGTAGGCCGCGGATTTCCATGCCCAGGATGACGTTATCGAGGACGGTGCGCCAGGGCAGCAAGAGATCCTTCTGCAACATGTAGCCGACACGGCCGATAAATCCGGTAACATCCTCGCCGTCGATCTCGACTTTGCCCTCGGAGGGTACCAGGAGGCCGGCGACGACGTTGAATATTGTCGACTTGCCGCAACCGGACGGCCCGATGAGGCTGACGAACTCGCCCGGAGCAACATCAATGCTGATCCTGTCCAGCGCGAGCACCTCGGGCTGACCAGGTGTTTCGAAGATCTGACTGACACGATTCAGGCTGATTTTCGGTGGCGCTTGATGTGAAACGTCCGTGACGGTCATCGAAATGGACTCCCTTGGGCGTTGAAGGCCACATCGCTTGCGCGACGTTCTTTGGTCGTCGCAATTGCCGTGCCAAAACTTGGAAAGACCCGAAACTGGAGGGACTCGAGCGTTCGAGGTCGGTTAGGAAGGACTAGGCGATCGAGCTTCGGGAAGGTCGGGCAAGATCTATAAGCCGGACTTATGCTGCACTGCACCCTTTGGAGCAGGACTGTCGTCAGCTTGGGCAATTCGCTGTGCGCTCAATGCCAACGCGAAGATTCCGACACCGGCAGCGACAATAACAGCATTGAGCGTCATCCCGGCCGAATAGCCGAATGACGAGTAATCGACGGCAAGCCCGGCCAAGATTGGTCCCAATACGAACCCCGCATCACCAAAGGTACGGAGCACTCCCATGGCAGGCCCAAATTTTCCGTCTGGCGCGTGGTCGGCGGCATAGGCTGTGCTCGCCGGCCCGACAACGCCAATGCAGGCCCCCGCCAGAATAACGCCCGCGAGATAGAGTTCAACGATGGGTGCAACACCGGTAACAGTGAGCATCAAGGCGAGGGCCAAGGCCGAGACGATGATCGAACGCCCTTGGCCGAAGCGGTCGATGACAACGCCGGCAACCGGCAGCATCGCCAAATTGGCAGCGGCCTGCAGCGTCATGGCGATGCCGATGGTTGTCAATGACAGACCGAAGCGGCTATCGCCGATCAGGGGAATGAGCTGCCATTGAGCGGCCGTGCGGGTGAAGAATACGCCGAACGTGATGATCGTGACCGCAAGAAATCCACGGTGGCGGATCATTGATCCAAAAAAGGAGTTTCCACGCTCACCGCCTTTGCCGCGATCGTTTGAACTTCGTTCGCCAAGTGTCTCGGTAAAGCTCGTCAAAGCGACAATGGTCGCAAGGCCGGCAACGATGGCGAATGCCCAAAAGGGTGCGCGAAACCCGAAAAGCTCGGCGACAAAGCCACCGAGACTTGGTCCCAACCCTGCACCCAGCAGTATGGCTGTTTGATAGAGAGCCATGACGCGCCCGCGATTTTGCGGGGTCGAAAGGTCAGCACATGACGCCATGGCAACGGTCATGTAACAGCCGGATCCTAGACCTTGGACGAAGCGCCAGAAAACCAGCCCCCAAAAAGTCTCGGCGAGGGCTGCGCCTACCGATGCCACACAAAGTACGATCGTGCCGATCGCCACCAAGCGTTTGCGGCCGTGTCGTTCGGCGAGGATGCCGGTCGGGATATTGACGAGGAGGCGGGCTACACCGAAGGCGGTTATGGTGAGACCGATCAAGGTCGTGCTCACCTGAAAGCTCGCCGCATAGATCGAGAGAACCGGGCTAATCACACCCATGCCGTCCATGACGAGTACGACAGTTCCAAGCACGGGAAGCAGGCGCGGCTGTGCCCGTATTGCCGCTAGATAGCCTCGGCCTCCGTCACTGCTCGCTTGCATGATTTCGCTGTTCCTTGTCTTGCCAACAATGTCCCCGATCGGCCATCGGTGCAAACATTAGGCCAGCGATCCAAGCGGTGCTCGGTCCACTCAACCTTTGACCGAGCCGGAAAGCAATCCTTCGACAATCACACGCCAAACGATAACGACCAAGAGCACGGTCGGCAAAATGGCGATGAAAATGGCGGTATTGAGGAGGCTCCACGACACATCGGTATTTCGTGCCAAAGCCGCCATCACGACGGAAAGCGGGCGGCTTCGTGCGTCCCCCGACAAAACCAGCGAGAACAGAAACTCTGAATAGGAAAGCATGAAAGCAAAAAGGCCGGTAGCACCGATGGAGGGAAGAGAAAGTGGCACGGCAATGCGCCAAAAACACGTCCATCGCCGTGCGCCGTCGATTATTGCCGCTTCGAAAATCTCGGCGGGGATTCGGCGGAAAAAGACCGAGAGGATAAGCACCGTGAACGGCAAGGCCTGAGCCGTGTGAACGAGAA
>CAYPOV010000357.1:0-4455 GCA_964412385.1 uncultured Geminicoccaceae bacterium | reverse complement strand
CGAGCTCACGGGTCGCAACGTCTACATTCGCGAAGGCTGCTATCTGTGCCACAGCCAGATGATCCGCACCTTCCGCGACGAGGTGGAGCGCTATGGCCACTATAGTCTCGCCGCCGAAAGTATGTACGACCATCCGTTCCAGTGGGGCTCAAAGCGAACGGGCCCGGATCTCGCCCGCGTCGGCGGCAAGTACTCCAATGAATGGCACGCCGAGCATCTACGCGATCCCCGATCGCTGGTCGCGGGCTCGATCATGCCCACCTATCCTTTCCTCGACGACAAGATGGTTGATGTCGACACCATCGCCGATCACCTCGAAGCCAATATTGCCATCGGCGTGCCTTACACCGAAGAAATGGTGCAGAATGCTCGCGCCGATCTGTACGCTCAAGCCGATCCCAACGGAGATCACTCGGGATTGCTGGAGCGCTATCCCAAGGCTGCCGTCGGTGATTTCGACGGCGATACCTCCAGCCTGACCGAGATGGCCGCGCTCATCGCCTATCTCCAAATCCTCGGCCAAATGGTCGATTTCAGCGAAGTGCGCTTCGAGGATCTCACCCAGTAATGGATGATATCGTCGCCTTCTTGACCCGCTATTGGGTCGTCTGGCTTATGGCGATTTTCCTCGCCATCGTGTTTTGGGCATACCGGCCGAAAAACAAGAAGCGTTTTGAAGAGGATGCCAGGATGATTTTCGACGACGATCGAAACGAGAGAAGCGGCCATGCCGACAAAGATTGAGAAAGACGCGATTACCGGCCAAGAGACGACCGGTCATGAATGGGACGGCGTCAAGGAGCTGAATAGCCCGCTGCCTAAATGGTGGCTCTATGTCTTCTACGCCACCGTCTTGTTTTCGCTCGTCTGGTGGGTACTTTATCCGGCGCTGCCCTATGGTCCAGGACATACCGACGGCCTTCTTGACACCTCGGCGCGCAAAGAGGTCCAGGCCGCCATCGAACGGGCGGACGCCGCACGAAGCCAGCAGCTTCAGGGCATCACCAACGCAAGCATCGAGGATATTGGCAAAAACGAGCAGCTCTACAGATTGGCGGCGACGATGGGCGAATATCCGTTCGCCGATAATTGTGCGCCGTGCCACGGCCTCGGCGGCGCCGGACAACTAAACTATCCCTCGCTCGCTGATGACAGTTGGTTATGGGGTGGCACGATGCCGGCGATTGAACAGACGATCGTGTACGGCATCCGCAATAGTGATCCCAATAGCCGCTTCGGCGAGATGCCGGCGTTTCAGGGCATTCTCGACCAGGCTCAGATCGATGCCACGGCAGACTACGTGCTTTCGCTATCGGGCTCGGCACCAGCATCCGATGAAACCGATCTTGCCCAAGGCAAGCAACTTTTCGAGGAGAACTGTTCCGCCTGTCACGGCGAGGATGGCAAAGGTAATCATGAACTTGGTGCACCCAATCTGACCGACGCCATCTGGCTCTATGGCGGAACCAAGGACGAGATCGCCCATCAAATCGAGTATCCCAAGAATGGTGTCATGCCGCCCTGGCATAACCGTCTCGATGAAACGACCATCAAAACCCTTACCGCCTATGTGCACAGCCTCGGCGGTGGCCAATAGGAGTTTCTGAGCGTGTCAACAGCGGACGCTCGCCTCGCCGCCGAAGGGGTTGTCACGGAAGACGTCGCCTCGAGGCAGCAGCAAAAAGAGAGCCCGCTCTATGCCGGTCGGGTTCAGGTCTATCCGCTGGCGATCAAGGGCAAAATTCGAACGCTCAAGACCGCGGCGCTCATCGTGCTATTGGCCATTTATTATGTGATGCCATGGATCCGCTGGGATCGGGGTCCTGGCGTCCCCGATCAGGCTGTGCTCGCCGATTTTGCCCTTCAGCGTTTTTACTTCTTCTGGATCGAGATTTGGCCCCAAGAGGTCTACTATATAACCGGGCTCTTGATCCTCGGTGCCTTCGGTCTCTTCATGGCAACAGCACTCTTCGGCCGAATTTGGTGCGGCTATGCTTGCCCGCAAACGGTTTGGACAGATCTCGTCATGTTCGTCGAGCGCTGGATCGAGGGCGATCGCAGTGCACGAATTCGCCTGGATAAGGCTCCTTGGGATCGCCGCAAATACTCGCTGAAGGTCGCGAAGCACGCGGTTTGGCTGGTGATCGCCTTTGCAACGGGCGGTGCCTGGATCATGTATTTCAATGATGCACCGACATTGGTCGCAGATTTCTTTACGGGGCAGGCAGGCCCGGCCGTCTATTTCTTCGTGCTTCTTTTCACAGCGACCACCTACCTGCTCGCCGGCATGGCGCGTGAACAGGTGTGCACCTACATGTGCCCGTGGCCGCGATTCCAGTCGGCTTTGCTCGATGAAGACAGTAAGATCGTCACCTATCAGCACTGGCGGGGGGAGCCGCGCGGCAGGCACCGCAAGGGTGATCCCTGGGACGGCCGAGGCGATTGCATCGACTGCAAGAAATGTGTCGCCGTTTGTCCGACTGGAATTGATATTCGAGACGGTATGCAACTCGAATGCATCGGTTGCGGGCTCTGCGTCGATGCCTGCAATGATGTCATGGCGCGTATCGACCGGCCGGGTGAGCTCATCACGTTCGACAGCGAGCGTAATCAAGCCGCCAGGGCGAAAGGCGAATCAGCGCCACCCCGTCTGATCCGACCAAGGACGATCGCATACGCGGTCATCATCACCTGTATTGCTCTCTTCGTCCTCGGCACGCTTGCGCTTCGCAGCGATTCGGACATCACCATCCAAAAAGATCGCAATCCTCTGTTCGTGCAGCTCTCTGATGGTTCGATACGCAACGGCTACACGGTCAAAATTCAAAACAAGCTCAACGAGACGCGCAGGTTCGATTTGACGGTAAGCGGCCTGACAAATGCCAGGATCTTCCTTCACGGTATGGAGCCTGCAGAGAGTGCGACGAGCGAGGCGGCTCCTGCCGGCGTGACGACGCAGCGTGTCTTTATTGTAGCACCGGCCGATCCCATCCTCCCGGCGAGCGAGCCCATCACCATCATTCATCGAGGCGAGCAAAGCGAGGACGGCAGTCAACACAAGACCGTTTTCCGGAGCCCGGAAAGATGAATAGTGCATCGGCAGATCTGACAGGGGCCAGCAAACGCAGCATCATCCCTTATCTCTTTTTCGGTTTTTTCGGGATCGTCGTGCTGGTCAATGGTGTCATGATTTGGCTCGCCATAACGACGTTCTCAGGGCTCGAGACCGAAAGCGCCTACATCAAAGGCATCAACTACAATGAGACCTTGGCGGCAGAGGCACGACAGAACGAACTTGGCTGGCAGGCCGAGATCGCACTCAATAGGGACAAAATCAGCGTCGAACTGCGGGACCAGGACGGTGATCTTCTCGAGCCGCAATCCGTCGTCGCCAAGCTCGTTCGTCCCTCTGATAGCTCAATGGATCAAACTGTTGTTCTGAACCAGGTCGCTGCCGGTCAGTATTCCGCCAATCTTCCGCCCCTGCAGCAAGGACTTTGGGAGGTGCGCGCGCAAATCGACCACGCAAACGAGCGCTTTTTCGCGACGGACCGTCTGATCGTCCCATGAGTGCTGCCGCCATCCCCTTCGTTCGTCGGGGTGCAGACAACGACCGGTATCAGCTTCATCTTATGGTCGACAATGTCCGCTGTGGCGGTTGTGTGGCCAAGATCGAGCGCGAGCTGAGATCCGATCCGGCCGTTCGGTCCGCACGGGTCAACCTTACTACCAAAAGGCTGGTCGTCGAATGGCAAGGCGTTCCCGATCTTGCCACCAACTTGGTCGGCCGGTTGTCGGCGTTGGGTTTTCCCTCCAGAGCCTATGATCCCGCTGCTCTGGGCGAAGGTAGCCAAAGACAGGAGCAGCGCCTGTTGGTCGCCTTGGCGGTCGCCGGATTTGCCGCCGGCAATGTGATGCTGCTCTCGATTTCGGTATGGGCCGGCCATGCCTACGGTATGGGTGAGGCAACGCGTACTTTCCTTCACTGGGCGTCGGCATTGATCACGCTCCCTGCCTTGGCATTTGCGGGGCGGCCGTTCTTCGAGTCTGCCTGGTCGGCACTTCGACATGGTCGCACCAATATGGATGTGCCGATCAGCCTCGGGGTCATTCTCGCGGCCTTCGTCAGCCTCAACGAGACGCTACGAGGCGGCGAACATGCCTTTTTCGACTCGGCAATTACGCTCGTCTTCTTTCTTCTGATCGGACGCTATTTCGAATGCCGTGCTCGGGGACGCGCCAGGCAAGCCGCAGAACGGCTCCTCGCTATGGAGGTGCGAGACGTCACCATCGTTGAACCGAACGGCACCACCCGGCGTGTTGCGTTTGACACGCTCGAGCCTGGTGACTGCGTGATGGTCGCTGCTGGCGAACGCATTCCGGTCGATGGCAAGGTGACAACGGGCAGCTCCGACATCGACACGAGCTTGGTTACCGGTGAGAGCGTGCCGCGAC
>CAYPOV010000356.1:0-4473 GCA_964412385.1 uncultured Geminicoccaceae bacterium | reverse complement strand
CTCAACCAGAACCGAGCCACTACCGCCACGATGCAGCCAGATGACAACTAATCGAACCTCACCAACCGAGAAAAATCGAACTGGACCATGGATAAGAACAGCAACTGGATCCAAACAGCCTCGAATGCGTATTCTTCCGCTGCGGAAACCGTACCGCCTGTGGTCAAAATCATCATGCTCTATGACGGTATTTTGGCGCGTCTGCATGACGCGAAAGCGGCAATCGGCGACGGCAAGATTGAGCAGCGATCGCAAGCGATCGATAAGGCATCATCGATCTTGAGCGGTCTTCATGCCTGTCTCGACCACGACAATGGCGGATCCATCGCACAATTGCTGGATCAGCTCTACTCTTACGGTCATAGGCGATTGCAGGAGGTTAATGTCCGCAACGATCCAGCGGTTTGTGACGAGCTTACAACCATGTTCACCGAACTGCGAACGAGCTGGGCCTCTATCGCCGAAGGCGACTCTCAGACCTTGACGTCCGCGCCTGCGACAGTCGGCAATAGTCGCACTCTCCATCTGTCCTTTTAACGATATTTAGCCTCGGCCGCCGTTCCGAGGTGTGCGAAGATACGGCATGTAACGCATTTCTTATCGAACGCGCCTCCAATCTCTGCGTTACCGGGATCGCCCCAATCTCGGCCTATTTCATGCATTCCCAATCAAGAGTTTAGCGGTCCGCGCCCGTTGCAGGCCTCGGATGGGGTTCTTATATGCGACGTACGTTTAGAGTGGGTCGAATCGCAACCTACCGGATTGCGGTCGACAACGTTCTACCAACAATTTGTTGCAGTCGCGTTCCGCGCGAGGGATTGGAATGAGCAAGATTATCGGTATCGACCTTGGCACCACCAACAGCTGCGTCGCAGTTATGGAAGGAAAGAATGCGCGCGTAATCGAGAATGAAGAGGGCATGCGCACGACCCCTTCGATGGTAGCCTTCACGGATGATGGCGAGACGTTGGTGGGCATGCCCGCCAAACGTCAGGCTGTTACCAACCCGCAAAATACTCTGTTTGCGGTCAAACGCCTTATCGGGCGCCGCCATGACGATCCTGTTGTCGCCAAAGACAAAGGCATGGTGCCTTATTCGATCGTGAAAGCGGACAATGGCGATGCTTGGGTTGAAGCACAAGGCACGGCGAAAGCGCCGAGTCAAATCAGTGCGGAAGTTCTCAAGAAAATGAAGCAGACCGCCGAGCGCCATCTCGGCGGCACGGTCGATAAGGCCGTCATCACGGTTCCAGCCTATTTCAATGACAGCCAACGCCAGGCGACCAAGGATGCAGGCAAGATTGCCGGCCTGGAGGTGCTGCGTATCATTAACGAGCCGACTGCTGCAGCGCTTGCCTATGGCATGGACAAAGGCAAAAACCAGACGATTGCTGTGTTTGATCTTGGCGGCGGCACATTCGATATCTCTATTCTTGAGATCGGCGATGGTGTGTTCGAGGTCAAATCCACCAATGGCGATACATTCCTAGGTGGTGAGGACTTCGATCTTCGCCTGATCGACTACATTGCCGATGAGTTCAAGAAAGAGAACGGTATTGATCTGCGTGGCGATCGCCTCGCCCTGCAGCGTTTGAAAGAGGCTGCGGAAAAGGCCAAAATCGAGCTTTCGAGCACGGCACAAACGGAAATCAATCTGCCATTCATCACTGCCGATCAAAGTGGCCCCAAACATCTGACCATGAAATTGAGTCGGGCCAAGCTCGAGATGCTGGTCGATGATCTGATCGAGCGGACCATCGAGCCTTGCAAGAAGGCGCTCAAGGACGCCGGGCTTACCGCTGGCGAGATCGACGAGGTCATTGTTGTTGGCGGCATGACGAGAATGCCGAAAGTACACGACAAGGTTCAGCAGTTCTTCGGCAGAGAGCCCCATCAGGGCGTCAACCCCGACGAGGTGGTGGCGATTGGCGCGGCTATTCAGGCCGCCGTCCTATCGGGTGATGTCAAAGACGTTCTCTTGCTGGATGTCACGCCGCTTTCGCTCGGTATCGAGACGCTTGGCGGGGTGTTCACTCGGATCATCGACCGCAATACCACGATCCCGACCAAGAAGAGCCAAGTATTTTCGACGGCCGACGACAATCAGTCTGCCGTCACCATTCGCGTGTTCCAGGGTGAACGCGAGATGGCGGGGCAGAACAAGCTTCTCGGGCAATTCGATCTCGTCGGCATCCCGCCGGCGCCTCGAGGTGTTCCGCAGATCGAGGTCACCTTCGACATCGATGCCAATGGCATTGTCAATGTTTCGGCGAAAGACAAGGCTACAGGCAAAGAGCAACAGATCCGCATCCAGGCTTCGGGTGGACTTTCCGAAAACGAAATCGAGAAAATGGTGCAGGAGGCGGAAGAACATGCCGAGGAAGACAAGAAACGCCGTGAGGTTATCGAAGCCAAGAATCACGCGGACAGCCTCGTTTATTCAACCGAGAAAAGTCTTCAAGAGCATGGAGACAAGATCGACGCACAGGACAAAAGTGCCATCGAATCCGCCATCGCCGAATTGAAGACCGCACTCGAGGGCGAAGATGTCGACGTCATCAAGGCCAAAACGGAGAACCTTGCACAGGTGTCGATGAAGTTGGGCGAAGCAATGTATCGTGCCCAACAGCAGGATGGCGACGGCGGTATGGGCGGCGGTGACGGTGGCGGTACTGCCGATCAAGAGCCGAACGCAACCAAGAACGAAGACGTGGTCGACGCTGAGTTCGAAGAAGTCGAGGACGACAAAAAGCGTTCGGCCTAAAACGCTGCCGCAGCACACATCTATCGGGGACCGGGTGGAATGATCCGGTCCCTCGTGCGTTTAGAAGCTGGCCGTTCTGAGTATTCGTATAAGTCCGTTACGCAATCGAGGACAGGAGTGACAACCTAATCATGGCGAAGCGCGATTATTATGACATTCTGGGGGTTTCCAAGACAGCTCAGGATGCCGAGCTCAAGCGAGCCTATCGCACTCTTGCCATGAAGTATCACCCGGATCGCAATCCGGGAGATGACGAAGCGGAAACACGCTTCAAAGAAGTCAACGAAGCCTATGAAGTCCTAAGAGACCCGCAAAAGCGGGCCGCCTATGATCAATTTGGCCACCAAGCCTTCGAGCAGGGCATGGGCGGTGCGAGCGGGCGCGCCGGCGGGTTCGATTTCGGCAGCTTTGCCGATGTCTTCGATGATCTCTTTGGTGACATGATGGGCGGGCAGGGAAGACGCCGGGGTGGCGGCAACCGAGGCGCTGATCTCCGCTATA
The DNA here is from genome assembly GCA_964412385.1 of uncultured Geminicoccaceae bacterium. GTDB lineage: Bacteria > Pseudomonadota > Alphaproteobacteria > Geminicoccales > Geminicoccaceae > JBGSYN01. The sequence goes on along the minus strand of CAYPOV010000356.1, from coordinate 1,208 downwards.
ATCTTACCGTGTCTTTAGAAGAAGCGTTTGCCGGCAAGCGTGCGCAAATCCGCGTGCCGACCTCTGTTATTTGCGATGAGTGTTTGGGTTCCGGCAGCGAGGGTGGCAGCGAACCGGCGACCTGTCCGATGTGCCGCGGTAGCGGTCGTGTGCGCAGTCAGCAAGGTTTTTTCACCGTCGAACGGACCTGCCCGACCTGTCAGGGATCCGGTTACGTCATTCGCGACCCCTGCAAAGCCTGCAATGGCAGTGGCCGTGTGCAGAAGGAGAAAACGCTGGCTGTCAACGTTCCGGCCGGGGTCGAGGATGGCACCCGCATCCGTCTCAGTGGCGAGGGTGAAGCGGGTCTCCGCGGATCACAGGCCGGTGATCTCTACATCTTTATCACGGTCTCTCCCCATCGCCTGTTTCAGCGCGAGGGCCGCAATATTTTCTGCAAAGTCCCGATACCGATGACAACCGCAGCCCTCGGCGGCCAGGTTGAAGTGCCCACCATCGAAGGCGGGCGCATTCGCGTTAACATTCCGGACGGAACGCAGACTGGCAAGCAGATCAGGCTTCGCAATAAGGGCATGTCGGAACTCCAGGCGTCATCACGAGGTGATATGTTCATCGAGGTTCAGGTGGAGACACCCGTCAACCTCACGCGGCAGCAACAAGATCTCTTGCGCCAATTCGAACAAGCCAGCGAGGAAGCCAACAATCACCATCCTCAATCCGAAGGATTCTTCGCCAAGGTCAAGGAACTCTGGGACGAGCTTCGCGACTAGCGCGATCTGGCCAAACCGGTATGCTGTCTGCGCATTCTATCTCGACCCGTGGCGCGGAACCCGCTATGCAGAGTGCAGGATGACAATTCAGAGTTCAGGGATAGGGGCACATGGCGGCAGTTGATGTCCGACACGTTGATAAGTTTTTCGGTTCAACTCAAGTCCTGCACGGAGTTGAGATTGATATACCGGACGGTGAGTTTGTCGTGCTGGTTGGTCCTTCCGGTTGCGGCAAATCAACATTATTGCGGATGATCGCGGGCCTTGAGGAGATATCGCGGGGCGAAATCGCGATCGGCGGCCGCATCGTGAACAATGTTCCGCCGAAAGATCGCGATATCGCGATGGTCTTTCAAAACTACGCGCTCTATCCGCATATGACCGTCAAGCAGAACATGGCATTTTCGCTGAAGCTTGCGCGGGCGCCTAAGAACGTCA
>CAYPOV010000355.1:0-4483 GCA_964412385.1 uncultured Geminicoccaceae bacterium | reverse complement strand
GCCGTGTAGTTGACTCGCCTGTGCTTGTAGACGGCATAGAGATTGGCGGAGGTTGCGAGGATGGTGCCGTCATTGGTGTGATCAGCGCCGACGATCATCTGGGTGCTTTGGCCGGCGGGAGCCAAGCGTTGTTGGTGCCGTTCGCGTTTGGCTTTGGGGGTCCTGGCGGGATCGGATCTGGATTGCTCGATCTGGCTGCGCATGCGGCCCATGGCGCGGCGGATCGAGGGCATGCGCTTTTCGGGCGCCAGGCTGGCGAGCCCTTGTTCGGTCGGAAGCTCGATATTGAGGCTGACGCGATCGGCCCAGCGGGCGGCTTCCTCGACGATGTCCGGATCGGCGTCGGGGATCGCTTTGAGGTGGATGTAGCCTTGGAAGTTTTCTCGGGTGCGCAGGGTTTGGGCGACGCGGCCGATCTCTTCCATGGTATAGTTGGAGGAGCGGATGATGCCCGAGGAGAGGAACAGGCCCTCGATGTAGTTGCGCTTGTAGAAAGCGATGGTGAGCTTGACGACCTCGTCGACGGTGAAGCGGGCGCGCTCGATATTGCTGCTGACACGGTTGATGCAGAATCGGCAGTCATAAATGCAGAAATTGGTGAGCAGCACCTTAAGGAGCGAGATGCAGCGGCCGTCGGGTGCATAGGCGTGGCAGATGCCCGAGCCTTCGGTCGAGCCGATGCCTTTGGAGCGGAGAGAGTTGCGCCGCTCGGTGCCGCTCGATGCACATGAGGCGTCGTATTTGGCAGCATCGGCGAGGATTTCGAGTTTGCGCTTGAGCTCCAAGGCTTCGCAGCTCCGTCATGCTTGTTCCGATAATGTTCTAGCTTGGCGCAGACGGGAATCAAGAGGAGGGCTGCTGCGTTCGTAGGGTGGTTCAGACCGGAGGTCTTGGCAGCATCAATACGTGGATGGGCTGGTCGCGGCCGCGCAGTTCATGGGAGCCGGTATCGGTCAGGCCTTGAGTTGCCGTAGTTGGATCGGCCTCGAGGGCGCGCTGGTAGGCGGCATCGCTAAGCGTAATGCTGGCGTTGAGAGAACGGCACAGGCTTTCGAGGCGGCTTGCGACATTGACGGTGTCGCCGAGCACGGCGAATTCGAGGCATTGGGCATCGCCGATATTGCCCAAGACGACGGGGCCGTAATGGATGCCAATGCCGATCGAGATCGGCGGTTCGCCTGCGGCAGTGCGGTTGATGTTCCAGGTTTGGAGCCGTTCGAGCATGGTGCGGGCCCCTTGGAGTGCTGCTGCGGCATCGTCTTCGCGTTGTTGGATCGCGCCGAAGGTCGCCATGACGGCATCGCCGATGAATTTGTGAAGCGTGCCGCCATGATCGAATACGGAGGCCGCCATCAGCCCGTGGAAGTCGCGTAGCATGGCGATGGTCTGCTCGGGCGTTTGGCCTTCGGAAATGCGCGTGAAGCCGACGATGTCGGCGAACAGGACCGCAGCCGGTCGGTTCTGGACCGTGTCGGCAATCCTGTCGCTGCGGGTCAGCGTGGGCAGAAGATTGGGCGAGAAATATCGCGCGAGATTGGCGCGTTCGGATGCCGCATGAACCTGTTTGAAGAGTAGCCGGCGCGACCGCCACACGGCGACGCTGAGAATACTGGTAATGACGATGATGAGGATCGTCTGGTTGGTGAGCAGGACGGTGCTGACATAGTGCTTGTCGAGCAGGAGGGAGAGCAGCGCCTCGACCTCGATCTCGCGAAACTGGGCAGGATTGAGCACGGTAAAGCTCTCGGGCGCGTTGAGCACATTGAGCACCGCGAGCACCCAGGCGAAGGCTGCGGAGAGGCCGGTCCAGAGCGCCAGACCCGGAGTGTAGGTCAAGACCGAGAGTGCTACGAATACGAAGAGGAAGTCATGATTGCCGAGGCGGAGCTGCATCGCTTGTGGCCAGGTTTCGGGTGCACCCGGGGGCGGCTGGGTGAGGATGAAGGAGAGGAGCAGCATGTCGGCTGCGATGAGGGCTGCGTGGATGAGCCTGCTGGTTTTTCCAGGCTTTCGGCTGATAAACCATTGCGCCACACCGAGAAGGGCGAAGAGTGTAATGAACAGCAGATAGTAACTGCCTGTTTCAAGGCCGAGCCTGGCTTCTGTCCAAAGGGCGACCACCGCCAAGACCAGTAGGCGGACGATTACCGCAAGCCTCACCCCTGCTGCCATCTCGCGGGCAAGAGCAGCTTCCACAGAGTTGGAACTGGCGTGTTGAGGTTGCTTGTTCATCGATGTGACATACCCGGCTTTAGCGGGCTTGGCACGTTTTCGAGCCGCGTTGCCGATGTCGGCAAGTATGCGGTACTCAGCTCACGGCGATGGCCGGCTCTTTGGAGTGGTGGTGATCGTCTTCAGAACCAGGGGCCATTGGCACGACCATGCCATCGCGGACATCATAGCGGCGCGTCGCGATGTCGAGAATGGCGGGTCGATGCGTGATGGCAAGAATGGCCATCGATTTGGAAAGCTCGTCGAGTGCTTCGACGATGAGTTGCTCGTTTTCGGGATCGAGGGCACTTGTCACTTCGTCGAGGATCAGGAGCTTGGGGCGGACGACAAGTGCTCGTGCTAGAGCAAGCCGCTGACGCTGACCTCCTGAAAGGGTTTCACCCCGATCACCGATCAGACTTTTGAGGCCATTCGACATGTCATTGACAAAATTCCAGGCACGCGCGGTCTTGAGGGCCCAAACGATATCGTCTTGGCTGATACGTGAATCGAAGAGCTGGATATTGTCGAGAACACTGCCGTTGAACATGACGGGATCTTGAGGAACGTAGCCGATCGAGCGCCGCCATTCGGAGAGATCGATGGCATCAAGCGAATGCTTGTCGACGAGTATGCGACCTTGAGCTGGACGATAGAGTCCCAGGATGAGATCTGCCGTTGTGGTTTTGCCGGCTCCGGACGGACCCGTCATGACTGTGACGCCGCGCGGAGGGATGACAAAACTGGCGTTCGTCAAGACACGGTCGGGACCGTGCGAATAAGAAAGGTTGTCAACGACGATCCCATGCGTCAGCGCCGGGCAGGGATCGCTCCCGCGCCATTCCTCCTTGGCTTGTTCGATCTCTTGAAGTGTCTCCGAGAGCTCGATGAAAGGATATTCGAGAGCCACCGAGGTTTGGTATTGTTGCTGGAGTTTCCCCAATCCCCTCACGGCGCGCAGCAGAATGAAACCGACAACCAATAACTCCGCGATAGGTACGGACCAGACAACGAGTGCCAAATAGGCGCCGAGACCTAGAATGAGCGCAAAGAGCACGTCTTGGACGTTGGTCCTTGCCTCGCGGAAAAAGACCTGCTTGGCGGCGGCTTTGCGCCACTCGAGGAGGAGTTTCTCGAAGCGGTTGAAAAACTCGTACTGCCTCTCCATGGCCTTCAGCGGCTTCAGAGCAGCCAGTGTGTTATGCCAGGCAACACCGATCTCCCTTTGCCAGGTCGTTTCCTTGCGACCGGTCTTACGCGAACGGCGCACAAAGTAATGAAGCAGCACCATGATCACGGCGCCAACCGCGCAGCCGACGAGCGTCACCTTGAACGACACAATCAAGGCAAGGGCGAAGAGAATGACGGTTTGCACGAAGCTCGCCATAAAGCGTGATGCCGCCTCATAAGCCCTGCCCGTGCTCAGGGTCTGCCCCATGAGAGCATTGGTAAGCTTGCCACCGGACTGTGTGACGATGAAATCCCAACGCGCATCGACGAGGAGCGTAATAAAGCGACGGCGCAAGCGCGTCGTGATCTCAGCGACGGCTCGCCCGACATGGTACATGGCTGCCATGTTGAGCGCACTCTTGAGGGTGATTGCAACGACCACGAAAACCAGGAGCGGACCGATCTCAAGAGCCAAGCCGAGCCCGTCGAAAACCTCCCGTATGACGTTGAAAAGTGTCGAGTCGTCTTCGCTGTTACCACCGGTGGCAATGGCAAGCAGTGGCAGCAACGTCGCGAATCCGATGCCTTCCGTGATACTCGCGAGGAGAAGACAACTAAGCGTGATCCAAGGGGACGCCCCCTCGGCACGCAAGAATATTTTGATCACAGTTGGCATTACAGACCGCTGGCAAACACTCTCTTATGAGCTCCTGCCAACTTGCCTGAAAATGCGACGCCAGCAAAAGAGCGTAGAGCATACGTAAGCTGATCCAGCTTTTCCGCAAGAAACACACTGTAAATCGATGTTGGTCAGGTGCTTTGTCGCCCAACCCTCACAAATCCGAAGCGACACTGACTGTCACAATCGCATTGAATGCCTTTCCAATATGGCATCGCGGTAGATTGTCGAAAATGCCTGTGGTTACAGTTTCACCTTCCGTAAATGACTCGTTCAGCGGTACGTTCGGACAGTTCCTGTAAGAATGAACCAGAGCTGCACGATTCCATGGAGTCAGTGCGCGGAAGCAATCGAGGCTAAACGCTTCATTTGAATCCACGTACTAGAAGGCGAGACAGTCCGATTGCTGGGGAGAGAGCGCAG
>CAYPOV010000354.1:0-4492 GCA_964412385.1 uncultured Geminicoccaceae bacterium | reverse complement strand
CCAGTTGGACCAATAGGTCGTGTTCATCGGCACCAGGTGATAGGCCTGCTCGATGGGCACCTCGACCACCTCGCCGAACCAGATATCCATGGCTTCCCGGAACAAGGGCAGGATCTCGTCGAAGTTCTCGGGCGGGATCGCCTGCATTTCCGCAACCAGCCGGTCGATCTCGGGATGGCTCCAGCGTGCCACGAACATGGTGCTGGTGCCGATTGGCGTTACGTTGGGCGTGGTGTACATGCGCAAGGTATCGACGGGATCGAACACGCTGCCGCCATTATGGCCGAATATGTGCCAAAGGCTCTCGCCGCGGCGGAATTTGTCGAAGCTTTCCGGTGTCTGCGAGAACTCGGCACAAAAGCCCGCGTTTCTGAGCTGCTGCACGACGATCTGGCCCATGCCGGCGAGTGCTTGGTGCACCTCAACCGGGCCGCCGACACATTCGCCGTCCTTTTCCCACATGCCCTCGCTGTTCTTCTCGTAGCCGGCTTCCTGCATCAGGCGGTCGGTTTCCTCGAGATTGAACTCGGCGGCACGGTGCTTTTGAAGGATGTCCTCGGAGGCTTCCATGTATTTGACCAGCGGCTCATAGGCCGGATAGGGCCAAGGATTCGGCGAATTGGCACCATCCCAGGCGAAATCCACGACCTGCTGGCGATCGATGGCAAAGCGCACGGCTTCGCGCACGCGCTTGTCCTGAAACGGCGAATCTTCGATGGCGTGGTTGAAGTAAAGGGAATGCGGCCACCAATCGAGATTGCCCAGGGGCGGCTGATCGCCCGTGAAGGTGGTGAGCGCATCGTTCTGTTGCAGGGCGCGCTGCACCAATGCCGGAGAGGACATGGCGAAGGTCGTATCGGCTTCATTGTTGATGACGAGTTCGGCCATGCGGGTGTTGTCGGCGGCGGGAATGCTGACGATCCGCTCGACCGCGGGAAGCTCGCGGAAGCCGGCCTCGGCCCCCCACCAATCGTCGCGGCGGTCGAGAATGATTTGCTCGGGAGCTGTGGAAACGGCCTTCCAAGCGCCCGTACCGATCGGCCAGCCTTGTTCTTCATCAAACCAGGTGAAGGTCGCAGGCTCTTCGATATCCTTCCAGATGTGCTCCGGTACCCAAACCAGGCCGTGGCCGAAATAATTGATGAGCTGTCGGAACGGATAGCGCGGATCGGGGCCGGTAAGATTGATCTGCACGGTCAGGGGATCGATGATCTCGACCGAGTCCACCTGATTGGCGACTTCGACCGATTTCCGCATATCGCCGGAGCCGCGACCGTTCTCCAACAGCATGTTATAGGTGAAGGCGACGTCTTCGGCGTCGAAAGGCTCGCCGTCGCTCCATGTGACACCCTCGCGCAGCATCAGCGTGACGGCGGTGTTGTCCTCGTTCATCTCGAAACTCTCGGCGAGCCAGGGGATCACCTCGCCCGTGAAATTGTTGAAGAAGAACAAGGGCTCGAAATGGTGCATATGGCCATTCCGGTACTCGCCGGCCAAATTGTAGTAGTTGGCGTTGCGCGGCGTCTTGAGTGTCGGCGCACCCTGTGACCAGCCCATCTGCACCAACGTCCGCTCGCGCGGCACGTCTTTGATCTCCTGCGCGGATACCGTCCCGAGGCCCGCCAATAAGGCCAGAGCCGAAATCGTGCCGAATGTGCTGCGACGTATCTTCTTCATTCGTCTGCCTCCAGATTCAACGATGCATGCCGATTGCGGCATACTCGACCATGGTTCCGATATCACGCGACCCTGCAAGCGGCAACGTGGCGATTCGGCCAACGCGACACAAAATAATGAAGTGCTATTACGGATCTATGAGATTCGATGGCTCGCATCTCATGGCTCGCCGAAACTCCGGTCGGACGATCAGCCGTTCAGGCGATTAGAATGTCGTCCGGCAGTGAAAAATCGAGTGCGTGTTCCAAAAAGTACTGCACCGCCGCATCGCCGTCTGCGACGGTGAAGCCTGCGTTCACCGCAGTTTCGCCTGTGACAGGCGTGCCGGACTGCTGAAGAATGAAGACGAACTCATCGTCCGAGAGGTCGTGCCCATTGACCGCCAGCGACGCCTCTTGCAGCCGTGCTGCGATGCCGGAGATGGTGGGTGCGGAAAAACTCGTGCCCGACAGATAACCAGTTTGGCCCCAAATGGTCTCGACTGGAACGCCAACACCCAAAGCTGCAATATCCGTGAGCGATGCATGAGTTTGGCTGAAGTCGGCGAATGCGCCGAACGCATCAACCGCCGAAACACCGATCACATTGGGATCGGCTGCGAGAATATTGACGCCATCCTCATATTCCTCGCCGTTGTTGCCGGCGGCAACAACGGAGAAAATCCCTAAATCATCGAGTGCCGCAAACTCGTCGCTGAGCATTGTCACCGTCTCATCGACGGCGTTGCCGAAACCCAAGCTGAGGTTGACCGCCGCAATATCGGCAACATCGGCGTTGTCGATGACAAAATTGAGCGCTTCCTCGATATCGTAGAGACTGGCGCCCGGCTCATCGTCCGGAAAAACCTTGAGATGAACGATGGTGGCGTCTTCAGCCTCAGCCAAGGCGGTCTGGCCGACCCATGAGCCGTGGCTGTCGAGCCCCCGGGTCAGTGCCGAGTTGTCATTCCAATAGCCGCTGTAGTCGTATTCAAACACCGTCGCCGACTGATCGTAGTCAATGGAGTAGCCATCATCGATGACAATGATGACCTGATCCTTCCCGGTGAAATCGTCCGTCTCGTAGCCAACAGTCTGCATCGTCGGATCCGTCGTGACCTCCATAAAGCGCGACGCCTCGCCATGATCATGGCTCGATGATTGCGCTTCCTCCAGAGGCAATGGGTTCACGAGCACGAAATTTGATTGATCGAATTCGTGAGGATTCGAACGGACAGCGAACAGATTGGGCGCTGCAGTCTCGTGGTCCCAGGTTCCGTTGCGGGCACCCTCTTCGGATCGCGCCTTCAACCATCGCGACGCGTAGTGTGAGCTCTCTGAAAATTCGGCGAAACAAAAGGGGTTGTCGCCTTCGAGCGACCCGTATGTCGTGATCATGATCTACCGCTCCTCAACCAAAGAGCGATCTTAATGGATTTTTGTTTACCATAAAGGTACTGATGATGAAAATTTCTACAACTAACTAACTGCAGAATCTTTTGGACTAAAGAGGGAAATGGGTTCTTGAACGCCGCGTAATCGATGATCGCCCAAATGCTCGAGATCCTTGTCGAGACGGCACGCCACTGACTGGGTTACCAAGAGCGATCGCCCGATTGTCTTCGAGAGGGCCTCGACCCTTGCGGCGGCATTCACCGCAGGTCCGATCACCGTGAAGTCCAATCGCTCCGCAGCCCCGACATTGCCGAAGAATACCTCGCCCTGGTGCAAGGCGATGCCCGTTCGCAAGGGCGCCCATCCTTCGATTGTCGCCAATTGCGGCGGCGGGGAGGTATTCAATCCGTCAAGAGCGATGAGCGCATCCTCAGCAGCGCCAAGGGCCGCATGGGCGGTATCGCGCTCGCTTTCAAAGGCATTGAACGGGAACACCGCCAACAAGCCATCGCCGATAAACTTCAGCACCTCTCCTTGATGCTTGACGATGGCCCCAACCAAACATTCGAAGTAAGCGTTGAGCAGGACAATCATGTCGGGTCCGCTCAGCCTGTCCGATAAATCGGTGAAATTGCGTAGATCGGATGCCCAGACAATGGCCTCGATCGGAGCCCCTGTGCCCCGCTTGATCGAACCTTGAAGGACCTGAGCGCCGGCGGCCGAACCCAAATAGGTATCGAGAATGTTGGACGAAATGCGGATCGCCTTGTGGCGCTCGATGTGTAGGGCGAAGAGAGAAAAAATTCGCCGAAGGCCGGCAATCTGTCTGTCGTCAAAACCACCCGGCCGCTTTGTCGCGATCGTCACGGCATTGTGGTAGGTTTCTCCAGCATTGAGAGGTTCCGCGATATAGTCGGTGAAGCCCTGATCACGCAGCTCTGCCATGAGCGGGAATTCTTGGGCCGCTGCCGGATTCTGCGGATCGCGCCGTACGCGCTCGCCAAGCCTGATTACCCGAAACAAGGGATTGCGCTTGAAGGCATCGGTCTGGGTCGATCCTTCCTCGACCCGGACCTCATCAACAAAACCGTCCTCTCGATTCCAATTCCATGCGAAGCCCAAAAGCTGCGGATGGAGTGTGCCGACGTGAAGGCTGGCGCGATCCAAGCTCAGCCCTGCTGCAACCGCACGCCATACCAAGGTCTCGAACAAGGAGATCAGATCCGGCTCGCCAAGGGCGCCTTCGATCAGCCAATCCATGATGTCTTCGACTGAGTTCGTCTCGGGCGCCGCGGAAGGCCCTCGTTGTGCTCGCGCGTAGAGGTATACGAAATCGGGATACCGTCTGGGCGCAGGATCGATCGGTCTAGAGTGCATCATAGGCACTCTCTAGTTCTCGACCTCGCGTCGGTTCGGCCTTGAAGAGGTTTATCTGAGTACGT
>CAYPOV010000353.1:0-4545 GCA_964412385.1 uncultured Geminicoccaceae bacterium | reverse complement strand
AGCCCGAATAGGAATTGAGCATGGAGACGACGACGGGCATGTCGGCACCACCGATCGGGATGATCAAGAGGACGCCGACGGCGAGGGCTGCGAGCGTCATCAGCACGAAAATCCAGCCGCTTTGCGAGGTCATGAAGAGGATCAGCAACAGGACCAGGGCTGCGGCAAGCGCGATATTGATGACGTGACGTGCCGGCAGCAGGATCGGGCGGCTGCTCATCGCCTTGGCGAGGATGGGCTTGATGGCGGCCGGGATCTTGTCATCCACGGCGGGCGGGAACTTGGCTTGAAGCTTGCCGAAGGCGATCAGGGAGCCGGTGAAAGTGATCGCACCGATGATGGTGCCGAGGCCCATCTCGAACAGCGACAGGCCCCTGATGTGGCCATCCTTGAGGATGCCGAAATCACCGGGGGTCAGAAGGGCGGCGGCGGCCACCAGCACGGCTGCGAGCCCGACGAGCGAGTGGAAGGCTGCCACGAGTTGCGGCATGGCGGTCATCTGGATGCGGCGGGCGACGATGAGGCCCACGGTACCGCCTGCGGCAAGGCCGATGATGATCAAGATGACGCTGGCGACGCTCGGGCTGGTGAGCGAGAGCAGGGTGGTGATGACGGCGATCGCCATGCCGGCCATGCCGAGGCGGTTGCCGGTGTTCGAGCTTACCGGCGAGGACAGGCCGCGAAGCGCGAGGATGAAGCAGATCGCTGCGATGAGATAGCCGATGGCGGCAATATTGGGATTCATGGAACGATCTCAGTTAATTGCGCTTTTTGAACATGCCGAGCATGCGCTGGGTGACGGCAAAGCCGCCGAAGATATTGACGGCCGCGAGGATCACGGCGATCAGGCCGATAATGGAGGCGAAGTTGAACTCGCCGGCGCCTGTAGCGATCAGCGCTCCGACGATGATCACGCTCGATATCGCGTTGGTGACGGACATCAGCGGCGTATGCAGCGCCGGCGTCACCGACCAGACGACATAGTAGCCCACGAAAATCGCGAGCACGAAGACGATCAGATTGAGGACGCTGGGATCAATTTCCGCCATTGGACGCTCCCTTTTTCGTGTCGGGCTCGGGGGATTTTGCGGGCTCGGGTGGGGTATCGGTGAAGTTGGGATGGACGATGCTGCCGTCCTTGGTGAGGAGCGAGCCTTTGATGAGGTCGTCCTCCATGTCGATGCTCGCCTCGCCGGTCTCCTTGTCGATCAGGAGATTGAGGAAGTTGGCAAGGTTTTTGGCAAACAGCAGGGAAGCTGCGGGTGCGATTGTGCTCGGCATGTTGCGGGCACCGATGATATTCACGCCACTGTCTGTAGTGACGGTTTCGCCGGCGACGCTGCCCTCGATATTGCCGCCGCTTTCGGCTGCGAGATCGAACAATACCGAGCCGGGTTTCATGGTGGCGACCATGTCGCCGGTGATGATGCGCGGTGCCTTGCGGCCGGGGATTTGCGCCGTGGTGATGACGATGTCCTGGCCTTTGAGGTGCTCGGCGACGATTTCCGCCTGCTTTTTTTGTTCCTCCGGCGTGAGGGCCCGGGCATAGCCGCCGGATGTCGCCGCATCGTCCGGCACGAAGCCTATGAATTTGGCCCCCAGGCTTTCGACCTCGGTTTTGGAGGCCGGGCGGACATCGGTTGCCGAGACCACACCGCCGAGCCGGCGCGCTGTGGCGATCGCTTGCAGTCCTGCGACACCGGCACCGAGGATGAAGACCTTGGCCGGGGTGACGGTGCCGGCTGCCGTCATCATCATCGGCAGGGCTTTGGCATAGGCATTGGAGCAGGCGATCATCGCCTTATAGCCCGCGAGATTGGCTTGCGAGGAGAGGATGTCCATTGCCTGGGCGCGGGTGGTGCGAGGGAGAAGCTCGAGGGAAAAGGCCGAGACCTTCTTGTCCGCGTAGGTCTGCACCTGATCCTTGTTCATGTAGGGATCGAGGGCGCCGATGAGGATTTGGCCTTGGCGGAGCTTGTCGACCTCGTCATCGGTCGGCCGCTGGATCTTCAAGAGGATGTCGGCTTCGGCGAAGACCTCCTCGGCCTTGTCCTTGAGCGTGGCGCCAGCAGCTTCGAAGTCCTTGTCGAGAAGGGCGGCGTTGCGGCCTGCACCACGTTCGACGAGGACATCGAGCTTGGCGCCGATGTAGCGCTTGATGGTTTCGGGTGACGCTGCGACGCGGCGCTCGTGCTCACGCTGCTCGCGGACGATACCGAGTTTCATTTCGCCATGCCTCTCTTCCGCGGTTTTTGCTTCACGCCACGAATGTTGCGTGCGGGTCAGGGCGTGTGTCTAGGGGATTGCAGGCGAGGACGCAATGTTGTGAGCGCTAGCTCGGATGCTCGAGGCCGTGGCGATCGAGCATGGCGCGCTGTTCTTGCTCGAGTTTCTCGGCATCGAAGTCGCTCACCAGATCCATGAACAGCCGGTACCAGTTGATCTCGGCATCGAGATGCATGAACACCGAGCCCAAGCCGATGGCGGCACGGTCCATGAAAACGAACTCGCGCGGCGGCTGCACCCCGCCGATGGCACGAAGTTTCTCATGAACACTGCCGACAACCTGCCGGCCCCTGGCACCGGAATTGGTGCTTTGCACCGTGCGGGGCGCGTCTTCCATCAAGGGGGCGTAGACGAATTCTGCCCATTGATTGAGGATTTCGATTGTCTCGAGGGAGAGATCGCGGAAACCCCAGGCTTCATAGGCACTCACGGCAAGATCTTTGTCGTCGCGCATCAACGCCCAATAGAGATCGATCACACCTTTGACAAAGCGCGGCGGAAAGATGCGCACGCAGCCATAATCGAGGAGATTGATGCTGCGATCCTCACGCACCGTATAGTTGCCGAGATGCGGATCGCCGTGGATGACGCCATAGCGGTAGAAGGGCGCGTACCAGGCACGGAACATGTTGAGGGCGATCTGATTGCGCGCCTCGACATCGGCGTCCTTGAAGGAAACCAGAGGTGTTCCGTCGAGCCAGCTCATCGTCAACAGGCGCTTGGTCGAAAGCTCGCCGATCACCTCGGGCACGTGGACATTGGGTTCGGCCTCGAGGAAATCGCCGTAGAGAGCGATATGCTTGGCTTCGCGACGATAGTCGAGTTCTTCGCGCAAGCGTTCGGCGATCTCCTCATAGATCAGGCTCGGATCGATCGTCTGGTCATAGCGGCGGTAAAGCGAGATGACGAAGCGAAGCTGTTTGAGATCGGCTTCGACAGCCGACTCGATCCCCGAATACTGAAGCTTGCAGGCAACCGCACGGCCATCCCTGGTCTTCGCCTTGTGGACCTGACCAAGCGATGCAGCAGCGGCTGCATCCAAAGGAAATTCCTCAAACTGCGATTGCCAGTCGGCTCCGAGTTCGGCTGCCATGCGCCGGCGCACGAAGGGCCGGCCCATCGGGGGCGCTTGGTTTTGCAGCTGCGAGAACTCGGCTGCATATTCCGGCGGCAGCGCATCGGGAATGGTCGAGAGGATCTGGACGACCTTCATGAGCGGCCCTTTGAGGCCGCCCAGAGCCGCCTTCAATTCCTCGGCATGGAGTTTGCGGTCGACCGTGCGTCCGGTGACGCGCTGACCGGCGTAGCGTGCTGCCTGATTGGCAATGGCGGTCGAGACCTGTGCATAGCGGCGAACCCGTCCGCCAATCGTATTCTCGCTCGCGGAACGTGTCGGATCGGCCGTGTTCTCACTCATGCAGTGCTTCCAAGTTCGTGGTCGAGTTGATCGATGAAGTCTTCGATGACACCGAGGCCTTGTCGCCAAAAACTCGGGTCACTGGCATCGAGACCGAAGGGTTCAAGCAGCTCCTTGTGCCGCAAGGTACCGCCCGCGCCCAGCATCGCCAGATACTTGGCTTCGAAACCTTCAGGCTCCTTTACGAAACGCGCGTAGAGCGAGTTCACGAGACAATCGCCAAAGGCATACGCATAGACATAGAACGGAACATGGATGAAGTGCGGAATGTAGCTCCAGAAAGTCCGGTACTCGTCGCGATAGTTGAAGGCCGGCCCGAGGCTTTCTTTTTGCACATCCATCCAGACATTGCCGAGATCATCAGGCGTCAGCTCAGCCTCGCGCTGCTTGTCATGAACATTGCGCTCGAATTCACAGAACGCGATTTGGCGGACCACCGTGTTGATCATGTCTTCGATCTTGCCGGCAAGCAGGACACGGCGTGCCACAGGATCCGTTTCGTTCTCAAGCAGTGCCCTGAATGTCAGTTGCTCGCCAAACACCGAGGCGGTCTCTGCCAATGTGAGCGGCGTTCCCGCCATCAGCGCACCTCTAGGTGCGGCGAGGATCTGGTGTACACCATGGCCAAGTTCATGGGCCAGTGTCATCACATCGCGATTACGGCCTTGATAATTCATCAAGACGTAGGGATGGGCGCTCGGTACGGTGGGATGGCAAAAAGCACCGCTGTCCTTACCGGGCTTGAGCGCAGCGTCGAACCATTGTCGATCGAAGAACTGCTCGACGTGGCTCGCGAGCTTGAGAGAGAAGCCACGATAAGCATCAATCACGACCGACTTGCA
>CAYPOV010000352.1:0-4553 GCA_964412385.1 uncultured Geminicoccaceae bacterium | reverse complement strand
CCAAAGAGGTAGGTGCCCAGGTCTATGCCGCAGCCCTCATGGCGGGCCAGGTCGACACCCCGGCCGAGCAAGACTTCATGAAGAAGCTGGCAAGCGGTATCGGCCTCGATGCGGCCACCGTTCAACAGCTTCACACCATGACGGGCGCACCGCAGCTCTCGTAACCGGGCTCGAACTAACCCCGCGGCTGCTGCGTGTCCTCGCCCCGGGCAAGCGGCGCGTTGCGGCGTTGCAACAGGTAAAAAACAGGGCTCGGCGAGAAATCCGTGACCACAATCCGCATCGTCACGCTCTCGCCGGGCCGAACCAGCCCGTCATAAAAAATCACCGAATCCAAAGGCTCATCGGTCTGATAGGCCTGGGCATAGCGGTCGGCCGCATAAAATCTGTCGTCACCAATCGCCTGACCGAACGACAAACCGTCGCCATAATTACTGGTCTTTTCCTGCCATTCCCGGAGCTCCATCTCGAAGGCACTCCACTCCCGCTTGGTGCGGTTGTGGGCAACCTTGATCAAGGTGAAGCCCGCAAGATGCCCTGTCCCGGCGCGGTTGCCGAAATGCCGATCGAGATCGCGCACCACCAAAATCGCCGGCCCCTCCTCGTAGATCTCCTCAACGATCACAAAGGGATCATCACGCGTTCCGCTGCCCCAGCCCTCGATGATCTCGATCCCGCCAAGTTCATCGCTAAAGGTGATCCCATGAAGTGTCACCGGCTCCGCCCGAGCGCCTGAGGCACCAACTAGTGCCAGACTGCACGTGGCCAAGAACCCTGCCAAAACCTTAGCCACCATGCTGCTCGACCCAGCGATAGGCAAAAGCCTGGCGTTCGGCAACAAACGCCTCGGCCTCGGGGCCCGTGCTCGGCCCCTTATAGTCGCCCGAAAACCGGTAGCTCGTGAAATAGCCGGCCCCGGGGATGCGATCGCTGCGGCGAACCACCAAACAGGCGAGTTCCGGCGCGTTACGCGACCTCAGGCGATCGCACACCACACCCAAATCACGGCACAAGGCGTTCACCGTTATTGGAGTCACGCGCCGCTCGAAAAACGACAGCACGTCACCATAGGTCAGCGGCTCCTGCTTGCGGGCCGCATCAATCAACAGTGTCTCGAGGACGTCGTGATCGACCATAATTTGTCTAACCTAAGACCGAACCCGACGCCGTCAATTCAAGAAACGTGCCGATTAGGATGCGGCCAACTCAGCCTGCATCGCCGCGTGCCGGATAACTCCGCTCGCGAATGAAATCGAGCCGCTGCAACAACTCATCCAGGGGTGGGCGCGTGAACGGCACATTCTGCACAGCAATAAAATAAAGTCTGCCATCCGGCCGCACCAAGTAAAGCCCGGGCTCCGAAAACCGCGCCGGCTCGCCATCGCGAATCGAGTTGGAAATATAAAGTCCCCACGAGCGCGCCACATCCTCGCTCATGCCATAAGCCACTGGCAGCTTGTCGAGACCCCACTCATCCTTGGCCTTGGCTGCCAGTTCGCCGTCATTCATCGAGATGGCGATCGGCGTGACACCCTTGGCTTGGAACTCGTCCGCCAATTCGTTGAGCTTGCCCAAATAGTTCTTGCAGAGCGGGCAATGATGACCGCGATAGGCAACCACCAAGGTAAAATTCTCGGGCTTCGATCCGCCGATCGAGAACGTTCCGCCACCAACTGTCTCAAGTTCCAATGCCGGAACCTGTTGATCAGGCACGAGCTTCGCCATCACCTTCCTCCAAATTTCAAATCAGGCTCAACCGCCGCAGCACATGGTGACGAGCGGAACTTCGCGCAATTCACATCCGGGAGGGAAGAAAGCGCAGTCGCGCTGGAGGTTTTTTTCTTGAGGAGGCACCGCCCCCCTCAAACTCCCGGGGGGGTGTATGGGTAAAGGTTGGATGATTGGTGAAATGAGGAATGACGATGGTGGTTGATGTTAGCCGGGGGGACCGCGCTTGTGATGGGCCGGGGATGCCTTTTTGTGCCACGGCGTGCCGTTCGAAGGCTCGAGACCGGCAGGCTTGTCCGCAACGGGGTTGTCCCAGACGGGGGCTTCTTGGCTCGACGCCGCCGAGACCAGCGTCCCGTCGAAGGAAACTATGTCATCTTCGGCTTCTACTGTTTCAGTCGAACCATCGTCGCTGACAGGTGCTGACGCTTGAGGCCGACGATGAGATTTGGACGTGACCTCGGATCGGCTGGTCGAATCATCGAAGGTTTTCAAGCGCCGGGGACGATCCCCACACCTGGCACCGAGATCGGCCTCTGTGATGACATCGAGGCCGAGCGACGTTTCGCTCAGAAAGGCGACACCTTTCGCCCAAGCAACCTCGTCAAACGCAACGTCATCAAAGGCGGCATCATCGAACGCCGCATCATCGAAAGCGCCGTCGTCAAATGTCTGGCCCATCAGCGCCTTTGGAACATAGTCCGCAAAGGGGTCCCAATCATCATCGGGCACATCAGGCACATTGGACATATCGGCCGACAAAGGATCCGACGCTGCAGCGAACTTCGCTGAAGGGGGCTTGGAAGGCTCGGGCTCGGACGATCGCGAGGATCGCTCAAGACCAGCGCCGTTCTTGCGTAATTCCTTAACCGCCGCCAGGATCGTCCGGACATGGCGAAGTTCGAGGAGCGAGAGTTCGCCGTCTTCGATCAACTGGCGGCGGTAGGCAGAGCGGTCCTCATCGGACATGCGAAGCTTGGCCTCACAGTCGCGAACGAGCGCTCTGAATTCCGGTTGCCCATTCAAGGATTGAAGCTTTTCGATGGCAATCCCGGCAGCTACAGCGACAACAACGAGCGTCTCGCCACGCGCCAAACGGCGGGCCAAAAAACCCCATCGATGTCGTGGAACACCACAATTCACCACGTAAACTTAAATCCTCAAAAGCTGCAAGAGATCCTAATTTATCCGCATAAATGTCCATTGTCAAGGATAAAATACTAGACAATATGGCGATTGCCGAGATAATCGGTTCTGGGTCCTAATTTGCGTGTCACGCAGATGAATGTCCAGCACAGCGCAATTCAATGTCACGGTTATTGATCCGGATGCGACCGAGTGATAGTCCAAGGGCAGTCAAGTCGGAATAATGACAAACACGAGCTCGTGGTTTGGCACATTTAAGAAATCTGGGGAGGAATCATGATTAAATTCAAGCAGTTGATACTTAGGGAGTGCTCTATCTCATCGGCGAAGGCGTCGATAAAAATGTTGAGCTTGCACTGGCTTGGCTCGAGAGTTCTGCAAAGCAAGACTTTGAACCGGCCACAGAAACTCTCAGTGACTTGAACAGCCGTTTGGCTCAAGACAAGAAAATTGAAAAAATAGAAATTGACATTAGTCAATTGTAGGCGTTTGGCTTTTTATTTTGTACCTAGTCGACTCGGTCACTCGGAAATAAAGCTAGGTTTTAGGCTTTACTCGCCATCCATCGTCTTGAGCGAGGAAGGCCAAGGCCGTCCGAGCTCTTAGGTGTCAGGAAAACGAGCATAAACATCGCCCGAATTGGCATCGGCGGGTAGCTCGCCGAGCAGCTGGCGCATGGCGTCGAAGTCGAGCCAAGTGGAGTGGTGGAACCTGTGGGTCTCTCCCAGTGAGAGGCGGTATTGGTAGGGGCCGAGGCGGTGGATTCCGTCGAGCGCGTTGAGGCCGATGTCGCGGGCGATCGTGGTGATTTCGAAGGAGAGCGCGGGCACGGGAGAAGTTAGACCTTTGAGTGCCCGATCCTCAAAGCCTTCGACATCGATCTTGATGAAGGCAGGTATGCCGTAGCGTTGGATCAGGCTGTCGAGGGTGGTGATCTCGATGGTTTCGCTATGGTCCCATCGTTGATCCTGCCAGCCTTCTGCATCCTGGGCCGCGTCGATGAATTTGCTCGAGAGGGTCGAGACGGTGGGATTGGCGCTGTTGACGTGAAGGATCGCGGTTTCGGCTTCAGCACCGACGCCCGCTTGGATGATGGTGACGTTGGGATCAGGCGCAAATTCTTCTTGAAGGGCCTTGGCCAAGAAGGGTTGAGGTTCAAGTGCGATGACCTTGGCGCCGAGCTTGCGGAGGATGAGCGTGCGGTCGCCGACATGTGCACCGATGTCGAACACCAAATCGCCAGCCTTGACGAAGGGTTGCAAAAAATCCTGGAGCGAGGCGAGGTGCTGGGCGTTGCGATAGATCCGGCGTGAACGTTCGAACGCGTCTTGGAGTTCAGAAGGCACCTTCATAGGCCTTTCGGCCGATATGGCAGGCGAGCAATGTGAAGGTGTTGCGCGTGAGCGCGGCTTCGGCTTCGCGCGCCAGGGTTTGGGCATCGCCGATGCTGACACCATGGCCGCCCAGCGCATTGGCGACGGCAGCAAAATCGGTGATGTTGAAGTCGACGCCGAGATTGCCGTAGCCCATGGCGCGCTGCTTGCGCTCGATCAGCGCCAAGGATTCATCGACCAGCACGCAGACGAGCACCGGCAGTTTCATGTCGCGGAGGGTGGCAAGCTCGCCCAGCACCATTTCCATGCCGCCATCGCCGAGAAAGGCGATCGCTGGCGTGTCGG
>CAYPOV010000351.1:0-4558 GCA_964412385.1 uncultured Geminicoccaceae bacterium | reverse complement strand
CAAGAGTCTTCTGCTACTGCGCCTTCTGCAACGCCTGTTGACACGAACGAACCCAACATTTCGCGCCAGTATCGGCGCCATTTGGAACGGCAACGTGCCAAGGAAGAGCGCAAGGCTCAAAAGGCGGCGGAAATGGCCGAGCGTCAAGCGGCAATCGAGGCTCGAAAGGCCGAACGCGCTGCGGAGAAAGGGGACAGCCGCGTAGCGTAGATTTGGAATAGGAAGCTCAGAGGAATGCCGTCAACGCTGATGTCAATGCTGCGCCGTGCGCATGGCGAAAGAAGTATTGCGTTCAGTTCACGCGTGCACCAACGCAAAGGAAGCGTAGTGCCTCGGTTTAGTCAAGAGAGCGCTAGCACCATAGATACGTGCAGCTTTGGCGCATTCAAATAAGAATTGTACCGATGCGTCGCTGTCCTAGGCTGTCGGGTCGATGGCGGCCAATTTGAAGCGCTCCCAGCTCTTGCCGGCGGCGAGCACGCAGGGGCGGCCATTGGGGGCGATGCTCAGGATGGTCCAGGTGCCGCTCTCGGTGGAGGAGAAGACCTGGAGGAGGTTCCCGTTCGACTGGATGCCCATGGAGACGGGAGCCTCGTGATATTTCTGGTCGAGCTGACTGGCGAGATCATTGTAGGGATGGCAAGGCAGGCCGTTTACACTCTGCTCGGGCTCGGATTGAGCTTGTGCCGGAGTGGCCAGAAAAACGGCCAAACCTGTGACGACAATCGCTCGCATGAGCGTGGCGGCAGAGCGCATTTCTTGACTCCTTGCGTATGCCGGGCTCGGGATGACCTCGGCTGCAAGGAAGTAACGCACATCATCCCTAACGGATGGTTAACGGGCCTTAGGTTGCACACTTGGTTATTGCCGCGTCACGCTATCTTGTCACGGTGCTTGCTGGCTCGGAAAGAGCGCGTCGGTCCAACCGCGGAACCGATAGTACATAAGACCAATGATTTCGCGTACCGCCATGTCGACCTCGAGCAGGCCGAAAACGAGGCCGAATCGCGGCCAGGACGCAAGCTCGCTCGGGTGATTGTAGTCGACCGGCCAGGCCACGACCGGCCAATCGAGGGTACGGAAGATGCCGACCGAGCGTGGCATGTGCAGGGCCGAGGTCACCAAGAGCCAGGTTTCGCCCGGCTGGGGCTCGGCCAGCTCTTTGGAGTAGACGGCGTTCTCGCGGGTGTTTTGCGATTGCCGCTCGAAGATGACGCGTTCTGGAGCCAGACCCAAGCTTTCGAAAAACGTGCGTGCCAGGTCGGATTCGAGAATGGGCGCGTCGCCGATGAAGCCATAGCCGCCGGTGTGGACCAGCTTGGCGTTCGGATAATGGCGCGACAATGCCACGAACTCGGACAGGCGTTCTCCCGCCTGGCTGAGATGCGGAAAGCCATGGACGCTGGTGCGCTTGAGCTCTTCGGAGCCGCCTAGAACGATGATGCCGTCGACCTGCTCAGGGGCTTCGACCGGCCGTTCGAAGCGGGTTTCGAGAAGCCCACTGAGCCAGGCACCGACGGGCAAGAGACCGCAGAGCAGCATGGCGCCGGCGGCGATAAAGGCGATCCATCGGGGCCACCGCGCATCGGTGACAAGAGCCAAAGAACTTCCGAAAAAGCAGCCGAGCATCAGCAGTGTCGAAGGACGGGCGACGATCCAGAAGATCTTGGTGAGGGCAAATTCCACGCCGCCCGTCCTCTCGCGTTATGGCTTTTGAGCGCCGGTGGCATGGACGTACACTGCATAAAGCGATGTCGTGCCGCAGATGAAGAGCCGGTTCTTCTTGAAGCCGCCGAAGGTCACATTGGCCACCACCTCGGGTACCAGGATCTTGCCCAGGAGATCGCCATTGGGCGCAAAACAATGGACGCCGTCGCCGGCACTGGTCCAGACGCGCCCTTCGGTATCGCAGCGGAAACCGTCCGACGCACCGACATCGGGGGCGGCAAATACCTGGCTGTTGGTCAGCTTGTTGTCGTCGCTCACATCGAACTTGCGGATGTGCAACGGTCCGTCGGGATCGAAGCTCTTGCCCGTGTCGGCGATATAGAGCGTCTTCTCATCGGGCGAGAAGCAGATGCCGTTGGGATTGGTGAAATCATCGGCGACGATCTCCAGCGAGCCGTCTTTGGGATCGAATTTGAAGACATAATTGCTGCCCAATTCACTGACACCCTTGTTGCCCTCATAGTCCGATTTGTGGCCATATGGCGGATCGGTGAACCAGATCGTATCGTCGGATTTGACGACCACGTCATTGGGCGAGTTGAGGCGTTTGCCCTGATAGGTGTCGGCGATCACTGTGACCGTCCCGTCATATTCGGAGCGTGACACACGCCTGCCGCCATGCTCACAAGAGACCAGCCGGCCCTGATTGTCACGGGTGTGGCCGTTGGTGTTGTTGGAAGGCTGGCGATAGACGCTGACCTGGCCGTAGGGTCCTGAAACATCGGGGACCCAGCGCATGATGCGATTATTAGGGATATCGCTCCACAGAAGGTAGTTGCCGTCACGGAAATAGACGGGGCCTTCCGACCAGAGGCAGTCGCCATAGAGCTTCAAGAGCTGCGCGTTCTTATTGGTGAGCTGCGAGAATATTGGGTCGTGGACGACGTATTCGCTCATAACGATGCCTCTTCCTTGATGATGTCGTTGCACTTGGATCATGACGGGCGGTGCTTGACGGTCCAAGCCACCCCTCCTACCGTCCGCCGGCTGCTCCGTCCTAAAGCAGAACCATCCAGTGCCAGCAAGAATGCCGTCATGACCACTGCCAAAAAGACCCTCAAAGATCTCCGCTCCTATCGTTGGCTCGGAACGCGCGAACTCCGCTCGTTCGGTCACCGCTCGCGCATGCAGCAAATGGGCTATGGCGCCGACGACTATGAAGGCCGCCCGATCGTCGGCATCATCAACACCTGGTCGGACATCTCGCAATGCCACGTCCACCTCAAAGAGCGCGTCGAGGATGTCAAGCGCGGGGTCTGGATGGCAGGCGGCTTCCCGGTCGAGCTTCCGGCACTCTCGCTCTCCGAGATGTTCGTCAAACCGACCACAATGTTCTACCGCAACTTCCTCGCCATGGAGACCGAAGAGCTCCTGCGCAGCCACCCCATCGATGGAGCAATCTTGATGGGCGGCTGCGACAAGACCACGCCCGGCCTCCTGATGGGCGCCTTCTCCATGGACATCCCCGCCATCTTCGTGCCGGCCGGTCCCATGCTCCGCGGCTACTGGAAAAGCGAGACCCTAGCCTCGGGATCCGACGTCTGGAAATATTGGGCCGAGCTTCGCGCCGGCAATATCACCGAAGACGACTGGGACGAGATCGAAGGCGGCATCGCCCGTTCGTTCGGCACCTGCATGACCATGGGCACCGCCTCCACCATGACCAGCATCGCCGAAACCCTGGGCTTCTCGCTGTCCAATGCCGCCGCCATCCCGGCTGCCGATTCCGGCCATCAGCGGATGTGCGCGGCCGCCGGCCGCCAGATCGTCGAACTCATCTGGCAAGACCTCAAACCTTCGGACATCCTCTCTCAACGCTCGGTCGACAATGCCATCCGTGTCCATATGGCGCTGGGCGGCTCTACCAACGCCATGGTCCACCTCGTCGCCATGGCGCGCCGCGGCGGCGTGCCTCTCACCCTCGATCGCTTCGACGAAATCGCCCGCGAAGTGCCCGTCCTCGCCAATGTCCGCCCTTCCGGCAAGTATCTGATGGAGGACTTCTTTTACGCAGGCGGCCTCAGAGCCCTTCAGGCCAAGCTCAGCCCGCTCTTGGATCTCGACTGCATGACCATCACCGGCAACACCCTGGGCCAGAACATCGAGGGAGCCGAGACCTACAACGAAGACGTCATCCAAAGCCTCGACAATCCCGTCGCCAAAGAGGCCACGTCCATCCTCTTCGGCATTCTCGCCCCTAATGGCTGCGTTATCAAACCCTCCGCAGCCGATCCCAAATTCCGCAAACACACAGGTCCGGCTCTGGCCTTCGAGGACTACAACCACATGGCGGCCGAGATCGACAAAGACGATCTTGAGGTCACTGAGGACCACATCATCGTCCTCAAAAACGCCGGCCCCGTTGGCGGCCCCGGCATGCCGGAATGGGGCATGCTGCCGATCCCCAAAAAACTCCTCAAGCAAGGCGTGCGCGACATGCTTCGGGTTTCGGACGCCCGCATGAGCGGCACATCCTATGGCTCCTGCGTCCTCCACATCTCGCCCGAATCGGCCGTCGGCGGAGCACTCGCCTTCGTCGAGACCGGCGACATGATCGAGATCGACATCGACGCAAGACGCATCGAGCTTCTCGTCTCCGAAAGCGAGCTCGCCGCCCGCAAGGTGGGCTGGCAACCCCAAGCCGAACCGCCCCGAGGCTACTGGAAAATGTTCCAGGCCCATATCCGGCAAGCCCACGAAGGCTGCGATTTCGACTATCTCGAAGGCACAGAACGCCTACCGGAACCCGAAATTCACTGAGGACACCGACATCCGGACCTAGGCTACGCGGCTGTCCACTTACACCGCAGCGAGTTCGGCCTTTCGAGCC
>CAYPOV010000350.1:0-4559 GCA_964412385.1 uncultured Geminicoccaceae bacterium | reverse complement strand
ATGGACCGTTTCCATGCCGAAGCGTTGAGGTTCGTCAACCGGGCCAAGCTCAGAGGACTGAATGGCGGAGAGGATGATCTCGGCACGCTTCGGGCACTCAAACGGTTTGACGATGCGGCCTTCGTGAAGCTCGGTCTGGGCGTCCCGGAGGACATGGTCTTTGGAATAAACGGTGATCATGAATGGCGAATGTTGAACGCGGCTGAACCTTTGTCTGTGCGCGCTACGTAAACAGGTTTAATCTCACATGTCTTATCACGTGCGCGCAGCACATCTGGAATCGTCATGAGTTTTCTCTCCGTAATGCTGATCATTTTCATGGTTGCCACCGCCGTCGTCCTCGCGGTCGGCGTCGTCGGCTTTCTGCTCGGCGGCGAGTTCAACGAGAAATACGGCAACAAGCTGATGAACGCGCGCGTCGGCTTGCAGCTCGTCGCTGTGCTGATTGTCGGCATGATGCTCATGGCATCGAGCTGAGGTATCCCGTGGTCACACTCACCAAGATCTACACGCGCGGCGGCGACCAAGGTCAGACATCGCTCGGCGATGGCGGCCGGGTGGCCAAATATCATCTCCGTGTTGCCACATACGGCACGGTGGACGAGGCCAATGCTGCCATCGGGCTGGCGCGGCTGCATTGCGATGGCGAGCTCGATGCCGTCCTTTCACGCGTACAGAACGATCTTTTCGATCTGGGCGCCGATCTTTGCCGTCCGCCCCGCGACGAAGAAGACGACGGAGCCTTGCGAATCGTCGGTTCCCAAGTCACGCTGCTTGAAGCGGAAATCGACCTGCTGAACAGCGAGCTCTCGCCACTCAAATCTTTCGTCCTGCCGGGTGGTACACCCGCGTCGGCCCATCTCCATCTCGCCCGGACGATAACGCGCCGTGCCGAACGCCTCGTCTTCGAACTCGCCGATCAGGAATCGGTTGGCGGTCCTGCCATCCGCTACCTCAACCGGCTCTCCGATTTGCTCTTCGTCGCAGCCCGCTATGCTAACGACAAAGGGCAATCGGACGTGCTTTGGACACCGGGTGCGACGCGCTGAACTTCTGGCAAATTGCTGCACCGCAATCTGCTCCATTGACAACCATTGTAGCTCAAAACTACCTCCATGGTGCGGCGCAAAATACTGGAGGGAACCATGGTTGATTACACGCCCAAGGACTATCCGCCGATCAGCGAAATCCAACGCGTTGGCGTGATTGGTGCGGGCCAGATGGGCGGCGGTATCGCTCAAGTCTCAGCCCATGCCGGATTGGACGTTGTTCTTGTCGACATCTCGAGAGAACAGCTCGACAATGCTCTTGCTCTGATGAACAAGCTGCTGGACCGCCAAATCAGTCGCGGCAATCTCGAAGAAGCACAAAAGGCGGACCTGTTTTCCCGCATCGCGACCGAAACCGACTACGCCAAGCTCGGCAATTGTGAAATCGTGATCGAGGCCGCGACCGAGAACGAAGACATCAAGCGTAAGATTTTCGACAGCCTGATCCCTCATCTCAAGGACGAGGCGATCATCGCGACCAACACGTCGTCGATCTCGATCACGCGTCTTGCCGCCCAGACCGATCGTCCCGAGCGCTTTATCGGCATGCATTTCATGAACCCCGTTCCGGTCATGAAGCTGGTCGAGATCATTCGCGGGATCGCCACCGAAGAGGATACCTATCAGGCGGTCAAGACCATGACCGAACGCCTCGGCAAGCAGCCGGTGGTCGCCGAGGATTTCCCAGCCTTCATCGTCAACCGCATTCTGCTGCCGATGATCAACGAGGCGGTCTATACGCTGCATGAAGGTGTCGGCAGTGTGGAGAGCATCGATTCCGCGATGAAGCTCGGCGCCAACCATCCCATGGGGCCACTCGAGCTTGCCGATTTCATCGGTCTCGACACCTGCCTTGCCATCATGCATGTGCTCTATGAAGGGCTTGCCGACAGCAAGTACCGCCCGTGCCCGCTTCTTGCGAAATATGTCGAGGCAGGTTGGTTGGGGCGAAAAACCAAGCGCGGCTTCTATGACTACCGGGGCGAAAAGCCGGTCCCCACACGGTAGCCTGCAATTTATTCCAGGCGCGCCTGAGATTTTTTGAAACCAGTATTGCGCCCAGCGTGCCGCACGCTAGGCTAGCCTTCCAGTCGATATCCGACACCAATTGGTGTCGGTCGGAGGTTTCCTATGGTGCGTCTACGTTTTTGGCATTGGCTCGTTGTGGGTGCTTTGGTGTCGCCCACGGCGACCGCGGTTGCCGAGCTTCAGGCCCACCGGGCCTTCTACCGCCTCGCGCTTTCCGAAGGCCATGCCAGCTCGGGCGTTACCGACGCAATGGGGGGGCTGGTCGTCGAATATCAGCCTGACTGCGAGGGCTGGCAGAGCCGTCAGCGTCTCGGCTTCGTTGCCGATACCGAAGAGGGCTCGAACTTCAGCTATGATGTCATCTCGACCAACTGGGAATCGCACGATCATAAGCATCTGCGATTTACCATCGAATACTATCAAGGTGATGAGAAGCTCGAGGAATATCGCGGCGAGGCCTCGGTCACGGAGAGCAATGGCGGCATCGCCGAGTTCGAGGTGCCGGAAACCGAACAACTGACCCTGCCGGCCGGAACGGAGTTTCCGACGGCTCATGTCAAGACATTGATCGATGCGGCCGAAGCCGGCGAATTTTTCGTGGCCAGGGATATTTTCACAGGCTCTGGCCCCGATCCACTGATGACGGTCACGGCAGTGATAGGCAAGGAGGTGAAGGCCACCGACGATCGCGTTCGCGGATGGCCGGTCCGCCTCGCATTCTTCTCCACCGAAGAGAATGGCGATGAAGTACCGGTCACGGAAATCGGCTACTTCCTCGGTTCCGACGGTGTGCTCGATGACGTCATCATCGATTATGGGGATTTCGTTCTAGAGGGACAGCGCGCTCGTCTCGAGCGTCTCGATTACCCCGACTGCGATTGACGCCAGGGCCCAACTCCTCAGTGCGTCATGGCGAGTTGCCGTCCGAGCCAGGCAGCGCCGCGCACGCCTGAGCTATCGCCGAAGCGTGCTTGCCGCAAATGTGTGCGAACCTCGTCGGTGAAGGCATATTGGCCCCAGAGGGCCGGGACATTGTCATAGAGACGGCTTACATTGGACATGCCCCCGCCCAAAACAATGACGTCAGGATCGAGAACATTGATAATCGTTGCTAGGCCCCGCGCGAGCCGGTCCTCATAGCGCTCGATCGATGCTCGGGCATCAAGATCGCCGGCGGCGACATTGGCCATGATCTCAGGTGCCGTCAGCGTCACGCCCGTTATCCTCTCATGGTCACGCGCGAAAGAAGGCCCGGCAAGCCAGGTCTCAATGCAACCCTTGAGGCCGCAATAGCAGTCGGGCCCGGGACGTTCATCGTCTCTCGGCCAGGGCAAAGGTGTATGGCCCCACTCACCTGCAACCGCATTCGGTCCTGTTATCACTTTGCCATGGACGGCAATGCCACCGCCTACGCCTGTGCCGATGATCACGCCGAAGACCACCTCCGCCCGTGCACCGGCGCCATCAGTTGCCTCAGAGAGTGTTAAGCAGTTTGCATCATTACTGAACGCCACAGGGCGTCCCAAATGGGCAACGAGGTCCTTGTCGAAGGGCTTGTCGTTGAGCCAGGTCGAATTGGCGTTCTTCATCAGGCCCGTAGCGGGAGAGATCGCGCCCGGGTGACTGATCCCGATCGTCCCCTCAAGACCCAGCTCTTGCTCGGCGCCCTCAATCAATTCCTTGATGGCGTCCATCGTCTGGCCATAGTCACGAGGTGTCGCTATGCGCCGCCTCAGCATCTCTTGGCCGTCTTCATCGAGCGCGAGGATTTCGATCTTCGTTCCGCCCAAGTCGATGCCCAACGCAAGCGCCATCGCCAGCCCCGTCCAATTTTCGCCGTTGGCGCTCACCTTAGTTTGCTGGTGTTATCGCCACAACTACCGACCGGCTCGGATCGTTTTGGTTGTATCGGCTCGAAAAATCCAGCGACCGATTGCCTTTGTGAAGATTGAACCACTCGGTCACACGTTCCACACGGCGTTCGGCAATCCAACGATTATACCGTTCCGCTTCGGTGTCGCTCTGCACTCCTTGAACGTCGCCGGATCCAACGGCGGCGAGCAGATTGATATGATACCGAGCATCGTCTTCCAGGCCGTTGATCAGTGATCTGAGTTCTCGTCCGGTTTGGGCATCGAAGTAACTGCTGTTCACGGCGAACGGCACCGTCTGCACAGCAAGTTTCTCGCCAGTCGCGGGCGGGTCTTCGCCGGGGGCTTCGGGATCGGTTGAGGTCGAGTTAGTTGGCCTCGGGACCGCAACAAACTGATTTTGAGGTGGGTCGGCTTTCTCTTCGGGCACGATTACCGTCTGAGTAGGCTCTTCGGCCTCTAGAGCTTGAACCTCGGGTTCGAGGGGAGCCTCGGCAACATCTTGCTCGGGCTCCACGGTTCCCGCCGGTGCTTCCGCTGCCGGCTGATCGAACGGAGGAGCGTTTTCGACAGGTTGATCGCAGCCCGCATCAGGATCGCGCGCAAAAAC
>CAYPOV010000349.1:0-4564 GCA_964412385.1 uncultured Geminicoccaceae bacterium | reverse complement strand
CATCCGGTTCTCTTGAACCGGGCGCCGACGCTCCACCGGTTGGGTATTCAGGCGTTCGAGCCGACCCTCATCGAAGGTAAGGCCATTCAGCTTCACCCGCTTGTCTGCACGGCGTTCAACGCCGACTTCGACGGTGATCAGATGGCAGTGCATGTTCCGCTTTCGCTCGAGGCGCAGCTCGAAGCGCGTGTCCTGATGATGTCGACAAACAATATTTTGAGCCCGGCGAGCGGTAAGCCGATTATCGTGCCCACTCAGGATATCGTTCTCGGCCTCTATTACTTAAGCCTCGTTATCGACGAAGAGCCGGGCGAAGGCATGGTGTTCTCGGATGTCGAGGAGGTCCAGCACGCCCTGGTTTCCAAGTCCTGCACGCTGCACAGCAAGGTGAAATGCCGGATCGCCGATGAAGACGAGCATGGCAACATCACCTACCGATTGGCAGACACCACCCCTGGCCGGGTTCTTCTCTACGAAATTCTTCCGCGGCATTCGAAGGTTCGCTTCGAGGAGTTGTTGAATCGCGTTCTGACCAAGAAAGAAATCTCGCAGGTCATCGACGTTGTTTATCGCCATTGCGGTCAGAAAGAGACGGTGATTTTCGCTGATCGCTTGATGAATCTTGGATTCTCCTATGCTTGCCGGGCCGGCATCTCGTTTGGCAAGGACGACATGGTCATTCCGAGCGACAAGGAACAGCTCGTCGTCACCACCCAAGAGTTGGTCAAGCAGTACGAGCAGCAATATGCCGACGGGCTGATCACCAAAGGTGAAAAGTACAACAAGGTTGTTGACGCGTGGCAGAGCTGCTCGGATCGCGTCGCCGAAGAGATGATGACGGCGATCAAATCGGTGCAGAACTCCCGTGACGAGGAAACGGGACGGTTCCGTCAGCCCAACTCGATCAACATGATGTCCCATTCCGGTGCCCGTGGCTCGCCCGCCCAGATGAAGCAGCTTGCCGGCATGCGCGGCCTCATGGCGAAACCTTCGGGCGAGATCATCGAAACGCCGATTATCTCCAACTTTAAAGAAGGACTTTCGGTTCTCGAATACTTCAACTCGACCCATGGTGCCCGTAAGGGGCTGGCTGATACGGCGCTCAAGACCGCAAACTCCGGCTATCTAACCCGCCGGCTCGTCGATGTCGCTCAAGATTGCATCATCGTTGAGGAGGATTGCGGTACCGACAGGTCGATCAAAATCACGGTCAATGCCTCGGGCTCCAACGATGTCGAGGAGTTTCTCGAGAGGCTTCTCGGACGGACCACGGCCAAAGATATCGTGCATCCGAAAACCGGTGAGGTCGTGATTCCTGCCAACACCATGATGATCGAGCCGCATATCGTGCAAATCGAAGAGTCTGGTGCGGATACCGTCTTTGTGCGCTCAGTGCTCACCTGTGACTCGAACGGTGGCGTATGTGGCAAGTGCTACGGGCGCGATCTCGCCCGAGGAACGGTGGTCAATATCGGTGAAGCCGTGGGTGTCATTGCTGCCCAGTCGATTGGCGAACCTGGCACACAGCTCACCATGCGCACATTCCACATTGGTGGAGCGGCGCAGGGGCAGGCGGAGCAGTCTTCGATCGAGTCTCCGTGCGACGGTGAGATCAAACTCTTCAATCCGCGTCTTGTCGAAGATAGTCAGGGACGTCTCGTCATTCTCGGCCGGAACACGGAACTCGTCGTCTATGACGAGGTCGGGCGTGAGAAATTGCGCCACAAGCTTCCGAACGGATCGCGCCTTCGCGTTCAGCCGGATAGTGCTGTCAAGCATGAGGAAGTGTTGGCCGAATGGGATCCGCACACCTTGCCGGTGATCACCGAGACCAAGGGCCAGATCGTCTTCCAGGATATGGTGGATGGCGTGTCGTTCCGTGAAGTGGTTGACGAGACCACAGGCAAGGCGACCAAGGAGCTTGTCGATTGGCGCCAAAATGCGCGTGCCGGGAATCTCCGGCCCTCGATCATCCTTCAGGATGAGGAAGGCAATCCAGTGGTGCTGCCCTCGGGCAATGAAGCTCGCTACTATCTCCCCGTCGCTGCGATCTTGAATGTCGAGCAAGGGGATGTCGTCCATGCTGGCGATGTGCTGGCACGACTGCCTCGCGAAGCCTCGAAGACACGCGACATCACGGGGGGCCTACCCCGTGTCGCCGAGCTTTTCGAAGCGAGAAAGCCGAAAGATCCGGCAATTATCGCCGACGTTGATGGCCGCATTGAATATGGCAAGGACTACAAGAACAAGCGTAGGCTTTCGATCGTCCCAAGTGACGAGGATATCGAGCCCGTCGAGTACCTGATCCCCAAGGGGCGCCACATCGTCGTGCAAGAAGGCGACATGGTGCGTGCAGGTGATCCCATCGTCGATGGTAATCCCGTGCCGCACGATATCCTGCGTGTTCTCGGCGTCGAGGCCCTTGCCGAGTTCCTGGTCAACGAGATCCAGGAAGTCTACAAGCTTCAGGGTGTGAAGATTCACGACAAGCACATCGAGGTCATTGTCCGCCAGATGCTCCAGAAAGTGGAAGTCATCGACCCGGGCGACACCACATATTTGGTTGGGGAACTGGTCGACAAGATCGAGTTCGATGGTGTCAATGAGCGTATGGTGCGTGAGGATCGCCGGCCGGCCGGGTGCTTCCCTGTGCTTCAGGGCATTACCAAGGCGTCGTTGCACACCCAGTCGTTTGTCTCGGCGGCCTCTTTCCAGGAGACCACGCGCGTTCTCACCGATGCTGCATTCGCCGGCAAGGTGGATGGGCTCGCGGGGCTCAAGGAGAATGTCATCGTCGGCCGATTGATCCCGGCGGGCACCGGTGGCGTGCTTAATAGGATTAAGAGACTGACAGCCGATGACGACCGGTTCGCACCACCGCCGGAATTGGAGGCGGAAGAGGTTCCGTTCCGCCTGCCGGAGCTTTCAGGGTTGCAGTCGGCAGAGTAATTTCACATTGGGGCCAGCAGCTTCATCGAATTCCGATTGAGCTCGCTGGCCCGGTGGTCGGAAATGCTTGACGACACTTGTCTTGAGCAGTAAGACCACCGACACGCTTGACCTTATGGTGCTGGCGGTGGCCCATTGCGGCTCAGACGCAGTGCCGAGTAAAGTTGAAATACGACTGACCGTTTAGAGGAACGTCGCAGATGATGGCTGCGGCTGTTTCTTTTTGTGGTTTCGGTTGGCGAATGCTGACCGGGTGTAGAGAGGATTTTCGGATCGAATGCCAACGATCAACCAATTGATTCGCCAGGGCCGCGAGGTTCAAAAGGCGCGCAACAAAGTGCCGGCTATGGAAGCTTGTCCGCAAAAACGCGGCGTGTGCACGCGCGTCTATACCACCACGCCCAAAAAGCCCAACTCGGCGTTGCGCAAGGTGGCGCGTGTGCGCCTGACCAATGGGTTCGAGGTGACCAGCTACATTCCGGGCGAAGGTCACAACCTGCAAGAGCACTCCGTGGTGATGATTCGCGGCGGTCGTGTGAAGGATTTGCCGGGCGTTCGCTATCACATCGTTCGCGGCACGCTCGACACACAGGGCGTGAACGGCCGCAAACAAGGTCGCTCAAAATACGGCGTCAAACGGCCGAAATAGTGTGGAGATAAAGTAACGATGGCGCGTCGCCGAGCTGCAGAAAAACGCGAGATTATCCCGGATCCGAAGTTTCGCGATCTCGTGGTCGCAAAGTTCATGAATGGGCTTATGCGGGACGGCAAAAAGTCCGTTGCTGAGCACATCGTTTATGGCGCGTTCGATCGCATGCATAGCCGTGCGAACCGCGATCCCCTTGAGCTGTTTCATGAGGCGCTGGAAAACGTCAAGCCTACACTGGAGGTGCGCTCACGACGCGTTGGCGGTGCAACCTACCAGGTGCCCGTCGAGGTGCGGACCGAAAGACGCCAAGCGCTCGCCATTCGCTGGCTGATCAGCTCGGCTCAGAATCGCTCCGAGAAGACCATGGTCGAGAGGCTCGCCATTGAGTTGATGGATGCGGCGAACGGTCGTGGTGCCGCTTTCAAGAAGCGCGAGGATACCCTCAGGATGGCTGAGGCGAACCGCGCATTCTCTCATTATCGCTGGTAGCGTCTTCGGCACATAAGCACGAAATCGCAAGGATACGCATCATGCCTCGCAAAGTTCCGCTGCATACATACCGTAATATCGGCATCATGGCGCACATCGATGCCGGCAAAACCACGACGACCGAGCGCATTCTCTATTATACGGGGCGCTCCTACAAAATCGGCGAGGTTCATGAGGGCACGGCCGTCATGGACTGGATGGAACAAGAGCAAGAGCGCGGCATCACGATTACCTCCGCTGCCACGACCTGCGCATGGCGTGACTACCGTGTTAATATCATCGACACGCCGGGCCACGTCGACTTCACGATTGAGGTCGAGCGCAGCTTGCGCGGTGTGGATGGTGCGGTTGCTGTCTTCGATTCGGTTGCCGGTGTCGAGCCGCAATCTGAGACGGTCTGGCGGCAGGCCGACAAATACGGCGTGCCTCGGATCCGTTTTGTCAACAAAATGGATCGTATCGGCGCCAACTTCGAAC
>CAYPOV010000348.1:0-4585 GCA_964412385.1 uncultured Geminicoccaceae bacterium | reverse complement strand
CCGAAGGCATTCAGACGGCGGCCATCGTCGATTCCGGTGGTGAGGTCTACGTTCCCACCCAGGAAGAGATTGAAAGCTTCCGCGCCGTGAATGACCCGATGCGCGATTGGTATGTCGAGCAGTATGGTCAGGAGTGGTACGACAAGTTCACTCAGGCCGCCGCCGACTGCGAGACCCAGGTCGACGCCGAAATCGCCAAGGTCGCCGAAGGAAAATAAAACGACAATGATCACTGGGTGCAGCCGTTAGCGCTGCACCCGGTACTCGGGGGAAACGCCATGCGAGACTGGACCCTTGCCTATGAAGGCTATGACCCGGCCAAAGAGGGTCTGCGCGAGGCGCTGTGCGCGCTCGGCAATGGCTATCTGATCACGCGCGGCGCGGCTGCCGACGCGTCTGCCGGTAACGGACACTATCCCGGCACCTATCTAGCCGGCGGCTACAATCGTGCGCAGAGCGTCATCAACGACCGGACGATCGAAAACGAGGACCTCGTCAACTTCCCGAACTGGCTGGTGTTCCAAATCGCCATCGAGGATGGCCCCTGGTTGGCGCCCCACACCGTTTCCTATCTCGACTACCGACAGGAACTGGACCTTCTCGGCGGAACGTTGATCCGAGAGCTCCGCTTCAAGGACGATCAGGAGCGCATTGTTCACTGGCATGAGCAGCGTCTCGTCAGCATGGACGACCCGCATATGGCCGGACTTGAAGTCACGCTGACGGCGGAAGGCTGGTCCGGCCGCCTGCGGGTTCGCTGGGCGATCGACGGCAGTGTCATCAATGCCGGTGTCGCCCGCTATCGTGCGCTCAATTCGCAGCACATCGAGACCGTCGATCGAAGCATCGTCGACGATACTTATCTCTTTCTCAAATCCCGAACCATCCAGTCACGCCTCGAAGTGGCGATGGCGACCAAACTGATCGTTTCGGGAGCACCGCTCGCCTTGAGCGAGAACCATCTGGAACAGGATGTCGTCAGCCGCATCGATAGCATCAACGCCGAGAGCGGCCATCCGGTGCGGTTCGAGAAGGTTTTGGCCGTGTACACCTCGCGCGATGCCGCCGTCAGCGAGTGCGGAATTGCCGCGATCGAACGGCTTCGCGCCTCTGAAGACGGGTTCGACAAACTGCTCTCCGGCCATAAGAAAGCTTGGCAAACGCTCTGGAATGCCAGCGATCTCCGCCTGAACGTACCTGGCGATCACGCCCAGATGAAGCTGCGTGTTCATCTGTTTCATCTCCTGCAAACACTTTCGCCTCACACGGCCCAGCTCGACACAGGCGCTCCCGCACGCGGCTGGCATGGCGAAGCCTATCGCGGCCACATTTTCTGGGATGAGATGTTCATCCTACCGCCGGTGTCTTTCCGCATGCCCGAGGTCACCCGCAATCTTTTGATGTATCGCTATCGGCGGCTCGCGGAAGCCCGGCGTGCGGCCCGCCGCGTCGGATTGCGCGGCGCCATGTTTCCCTGGCAAAGCGGCAGTGACGGCCGCGAAGAAAGCCAGCAGATCCACCTCAATCCCAAATCCGGCCGCTGGGTCCCTGACAATACCTGGCGGCAGCGCCATGTCGGGGCGGCGATCGCGTTCAATACCTGGGCCTATTTCGTTGTCACCGATGACAAAGAGTTCTTTCAAAACTACGGCGTCGAGCTCATCATCGAGATTGCGCGCTTTTGGGCCAGCCTTACGGATTTCAACGATCAGACCGGGCGCTATCACATCAAAGGCGTTGTCGGCCCTGACGAGTTCCACACAGCATACCCCGATGTCGAGATTGAAGCCGGGCTCGATGACAATGCCTATACCAATGTCCTTGCGGCTTGGGTTCTCGGGGTAGCAAGCGATATTCTCGACCAGGCCCCCGAACAGCAACGCCAAGAACTCTGTGACAAGCTGGACCTGCTCGAGGACGAGATCGCAAGCTTCGACGATATCAGCCGCAAGCTCTATATTCCTTTCGTCAACGAGACCGTTATCGCGCAATTTGCTGGCTATGATGATCTCGAAGAGATCGACTGGGAAGACTACCGCACGCGCTACGGGGATATCCATAGACTCGATCGCCTGCTCGAAGCCGAAGGCAAAAGCCCTAACAAATACAAAGCCGGCAAACAGGCCGACACCTTAATGCTCTTTTTCCTGTTTTCGGCCGACGAGCTTCGCCAAATCTTCGAGCGACTCGGCTACAGGATGGATGTCGACACGATCGGCGACACGATCGACTATTATGCCCGGCGAACCTCCCATGGCTCGACGCTGAGCTGGGTGGTCCACTCCTGGGTCCTCGCCCGCCGCGATCGCATAAGCTCCTGGAAATTGTTTTCGCAGGCTCTCGACAGCGATATCGAAGACGTTCAAGGGGGCACGACACCCGAAGGCATTCATCTGGGCGCCATGACGGGAACCGTCGACATCATCCAACGCTGTTATCTCGGCCTCGAACCATCTCTCCACGCCCTTACGGTGAATCCGCGTCTGCCGGACGAGCTCGAATCGATCGAGACACGAATCCTATTTCACGGCCAGCGTCTGGACATGGTTGTCGACCATGAGCGGCTGCAAATCCAGGCCGCCGACTTCTCGCCCAACCCCGTTACCATCATCTATCGCGGCAATGTCCGCATTCTGAAGCCCAATGACCGCTGCGTCATACGATTGGTGAAGCCGCTTCAAGTGCATTGACCCAAAGCTTGCAACCATGCCGGTAGTTTTGATGGCGCGCGCAGACTCAATTTCGATAGAGCATCCGAGCTTACCGATGTTTCACTTGATTGCGGCACCTTCTGCACGTATATAGCTGATCAATGTTGCGAGGATATTTCATCAATCACTTTCGCAACATTTTCTAGACAACGATCACTGTCGCCGGGCGCCATGCCACGATTTGACGGTGGCCAGTGAAAGAAATTACTTGAAAAAGTTCAACGACCTCGGCCTCGCCGAGCCTCTTCTTCGTGCCCTCGCGGCCCAGGAATTCTCCGCACCTACGCCTATACAAAATGATGTCATTCCCGCCATGTTGGCGGGCGAAGACATCCTCGGCATTGCCCAGACGGGAACCGGCAAGACAGCGGCCTTCGTTCTGCCTCTGCTCCATCGATTAACGGAACAACGCAGCAAGACCGAAAACAAGCGCTGTGGTGCGCTGATCTTGGCGCCGACACGAGAGCTTGCCCAGCAGATCGCATTCCATATTCGAAGCTTGAGCAAGTTTATGTCCGTCTCCGTGGCGATTGTCGTCGGCGGCGCCAAACCGGGTCCGCAAATCCGCTCCCTTGCCAAAGGTGCCGACATCGTCGTCGCCACACCCGGACGTCTGCTTGACCATATGAACACGGGTGCCATGCACTTGGACCGAACCACCACGGTGATCCTCGACGAGGCGGATCAAATGCTCGATCTCGGCTTCATGCCGGCGATCCGCAAGATCCTAAGCAGCATGCCGAAGAGCCGGCAAACGGTGATGATGTCGGCGACAATGCCGCCACCGATCCGGACCTTGGCGAGCGACTTCCAGAACAAGCCAAGGGAAATCGCTGTCGCAGCACAATCGACGCCGATCGAACGCATCGCCCAATCCGTACGCCACACCTCTGCTGCAACCAAGCTCGGCGTTCTCTCGGATATCCTTTCGGGCGCCGGGGCGGAGAGAACCATCGTTTTCACCCGTACCAAGCGCGGCGCGGACAAGGTCAGCCGTCATTTGGACAAAGCCGGTTTCTCTGCGGCGGCTATTCATGGGAACAAAAGCCAACCACAGCGCGAACGTACGTTGGCGTCATTCCGATCGGGTAAGACGATTATTCTGGTAGCGACAGACATTGCCGCGCGCGGAATCGACATCCACGATGTTTCTCACGTGATCAATTACGAATTGCCCGAAGTGGCCGAAGCCTACGTTCACCGTATCGGACGGACGGCCCGCGCGGGCAAGAACGGCATCGCCATTTCCCTGTGCGATCCCGCAGAGCGCAGCCGCCTGCGTGACATCGAGAGACTGATCGGAAGCAAGCTCGCTCAAGAAGGAGAACTTGCAAACTTGCCGAGCCAGCAACTGGCGACCCGCAAGACACGCTCGCATGCTACACCTGTCAAAACTGCGGAACCGGCGCCGCACCAACAGCGCCCCGTGAATACTAAGAAGAAGCGCCAGTCCCGCGAGAAACTCCAGAGCGATCGCTCGATTGTGGTGACCACCGGTACCGTCAAATGGTTCAACGGAGCCAAAGGTTATGGCTTCATTGCCCCTGACGCCGGGGGCCGTGACGTTTTCGTCCACAGTTCCGCTGTGCAACGCGCCGGATTAACGGGGCTCAATCAAGGAGACAAGATCGGCTACGATCTCCAGAGCGAGGGTTCGCGCGGAAAACCGGCCGCCGTCAATCTACAACCACGGTGACCCTGTAAAAAATCACCTTGGCCGTACTTTTTTCCTTGCATCGGCTAAAGAATCCGTTTATATTCCGGCAATCGCAGATTCGTTTGGGAATGCATTTTGCAGGAAAAGCCTACCATACCCACTCATCGCTGGGGTTTTTTGGCCCGCCGTTTGGCGCGGGGCGAGAAGCTTGCGGTGG
>CAYPOV010000347.1:0-4605 GCA_964412385.1 uncultured Geminicoccaceae bacterium | reverse complement strand
GAGATCATGAATCGTCCCAAGCACGGCTTGGTGCACCATACCCTTGCAATGTCGATGATGCTGGGTGGAGCAGCGCTGTTCTCGAGTTCTGCATTCGCCTACCAGCAGGCGCCCATGCTGGACCCATTGGTCGAATCGGGCGAGCTGCCGCCGGTCGACGAACGCCTTCCTGCAGAACCACTTGTCATCGAACCATTGGAAAGCGTTGGCAAGTATGGCGGAACGCTGAAGCGGGCTCTGACAGGTGCATCCGGTGACCACAACACCATTCTTCGCATCGTCGCACCCCAGGCGTTCGTCCGCTGGACACCCGACTACACAGATGTCGTCCCTAATGTTGCGGAAAGCTGGGAAATCAGTGACGACGCCCGCGAATACACCTTTCATCTCCGTCCCGGTATCAAATGGTCTGACGGCCATCCCCTGACTACGGAAGATATCGAGTTCTATGTCGAGGACATTCTCAAGAGCGATTATTACGGATCGCCGCCATCACAGTTCGTAAGCGGCGGAGAGCCCGTCGACATTGAGATTCATGACGAACACACGGTCACCTTCAAATTCAAGGACCCCAACGGTCTGTTTCTCTTTGACCTCGCATCGCCCTACGGCGTGCCGCCAATCCTCTGGCCGAAGCACTATTGCAGCCAGTTCCACCCCAAATATAACGAGAATATCGACGAACTGATTGCAGAATACAATCAGGACAGCTGGGTCGAACTCTATAAGGTCCGCTGCGGGACCCGCAATAAAGGCGATCGCTGGTACAATCCCGAGAAACCGACGATCGAGCCCTGGGTCATCAAAGAACCCTACACTGGTGGTGCGACGCGGGTCGTGCTCGAGCGCAATCCTTACTTCTGGCAAGTCGATACCGAAGGCAACCAACTTCCTTACATCGACCGCGTCGAGTACGGCATTGTTGGTGGCAAGGAAGGCGTGCTGCTGGAAGCGATCGGCGGCAATATCGACATGCAGGTTCAACATCTGCACGAAATCCAGAACCGGCCGCTCATTCTAGAAAATATGGACAAGGGTGACTACCGGGTGATCGATACCGTACCGGTCGGCGCCTCGGCCGCGATCATCTGGCCCAATCTCGCCCACAAAGACCCCAAGAAACGGGAACTCTTGAACACCAAGGATTTCCGCATCGCTCTCAGTCACGCGATCGATCGCGAAGAGGTCATCGACCTCGTGTTCTTGGGCCAAGGCGAGCCATGGCAACTCGGACCGCCCGAAGGTCATGCTCTCTATAATGAGAAACTCGCCAAACAGTTTACGGAGTTCGACCCGGACAAAGCCAACCAAATCCTCGACGATCTCGGCTTCACCGAGCGTGATTCCGAGGGCTACCGCCTGGACCAGGACGGCGAGCGGCTATCGCTCTTCGTCGAATACAGCTCGCGCAACGGCAATCTCGGCGATGTGATGGAACTCGTCTCCCAATACTGGACCGATATCGGTGTCGAGACCAAGATCGAGGCTGTCGACAACAACTTCTTTCAGGCCCGTAACGCCAATTGGGATGACGAAATCCAGATCAACTTCGGTGACAACGGAGGTGTCGAGGCGATTTGGCGCCCTGTGATGTATGTGCCGCTCGAAGACGATAGCCGCTGGGGCGTGCCTTGGGCGTTCCATTATCTCTCAGGTGGCAAGGAAGGCGAAGAGCCTCCGCAGCACATCAAGGACAGGCATGCTGCCTACGAGAAGGTCCGTGCGTCCCTGCCGGGACCGGAACAGGAAGAGGCCATGCGCGCAGTCCTCGATATGACCGCCGAGGCATTCGAAGGCATCGGCATCGCCTCACCGGCACGTGGCCAGGGCATCGTCAAGAACGGCCTCAAAAACGTTCCCGACGAAATGCCCTACGGCTTTATCTACCTGGTCCCACAGCCAACCCTTCCTGCAACCTATTATTGGGAAGACGAAGCAAGGCGTCAGGGCTGAGCCTAGCTTCCCGGCAAATCGCCGTGGCTCTTCGGGGCCACGGCTTTTTCGTAAGAGATGGATGCCATGAACCCCGGCAATCAAGAGCTTGGCCCGGTCGCACCCGAGGTCATCGAGACCCTTCGAAAGATCAGCGTCCAGACAATATCGGGCCAGCTTGCCAAGCGCGGTTTGCGGCGGATGTTCATGACCAATGTCCGGCCGATCCGCAATGATCTGACCATTGTCGGCCCAGCCTTCACGCTACGCTATATCCCGGCGCGCGAAGACATCACCATCCCGCAATACACCTCCGATCCCAAGACCCCGCAGCGGCGCACCGTCGAAATCGCACCACCCGGATCGGTTGTCGTCATGGATTGCCGAAGAGAGGTCTGGGCAGCAGGCCTCGGCGGAATTCTTTCGCGACGCATGCAGCGCCGCGGCGTCGAGGGTGTCGTCCTTGATGGCGGCTTGCGCGACTTCGAGGAAGTCGAAGCCTCGGGCTTCCCGGTCTTTTGCTGCGGCCCTGCGGCACCACCCAACAATGTCCTCCACCACCCCGTCGATTTCGATGTGCCGATTGCCTGTGGTGCGGTGCCCGTGTTTCCAGGCGATATCATCTGCGGCAATCGCGAGGGCGTGGTCGTGATCCCACGCTATCTGGCCGAAGAGATCGCACGCGATGCGCTCGAGCAAGAAGAGCGCGAAGTCTTCCTCCTGGAGAAAGTCGACAAGGGTGCCTCTATCGTCGGCGTCTACCCGCCGAGCGAGGAAACCCTCGCCGAATACGAGACCTGGAAGCAGAACCGTTGACCAAGATCCATCTCGGCAATCCCGAGGCCGGGCCTGTTGATCCGAGCGTGATCGAGACACTGAAATCAGTCAGCACGGCGACGCTCAGTGGCCAACTCGCCCGCCGCGGCCTCATCCAAAGCTGCATCGACGATGTCAAACCGCTCCGCCCCGACATGAAGGTGGTTGGCCCAGCCTTCACCCTTCGGTTCATCCCGGCACGCTCGGATATCACCACACCCGAATTCGGCGCCCATCCCCAACACCCGCAACGCGTGGCCATCGAAACCTGCCCCGAAGGCGCCGTGATGGTCGTCGACGCCCGCAACAAGCCGCGCTCGGGCGTGGTCGGCGATATCATGTGCCGCCGCCTTCAGCGCAGAGGTGTCGCGGGCATCGTTCTCGATGGCGGCATCCGCGATACGCGGGACGTTATCGCATCAGGATTTCCATCCTTTTGTCTCGGTGCCGTAGCCCCACCCAATCCGATCGAACATCACCCGGCCGATCTCAACGTTCCCATTAGCTGCGGCAATGTTCCGGTTTTTCCGGGCGATATCATCGTCGGCGACTATGAAGGTGTCTGCGTGATACCCCGCTATATCGCAGCGGAGATCGCCAACGAAGCGCGCGAGAAGGAGGATCTCGAGGAGTTCTTGCTCGAGAAGGTGGATGGCGGTGCCGGCCTGATCGGCGTCTATCCGCCCAATGAGACGACGCTCGCCGAGTATCGGCAATGGAAGAAGCAACGTGGCTGAAAGTTAGGAATATCAAGACATGCATGTTGGAACTCAAGTCGCGGCACGCGACGACAGTGATTTCGAAGTCTGGGCGCAGCTCGGCGTCACCCATGTCTGCGCCGATCCCGCGGGTAACCCCCATGATTGGACCCGCGAGACCCTCGAAGCGCATAAAGCAAAGCTCGCGAAATACGGTATCAGCCTCGATATGGTCCAATTGCCTCTGGGTTCGCGCCCCATCGAGGAGAGCCAAAGCCCCGACATCTTGACCGCCGGTCCCGATCGCGACCGCCAAATCGACAGCATCTGCGATCTAATCAGAAATATGGCGGCAGCAGGCATCCCGGCCGCCAAGTACAACCTCAACATCATCGGCATTCCCCGCACCCCCAAAGAACGCGGCCGCGGCGGCTCGCTCAATGCCGCATTTCGCTGGGATCTCACCGATCAAGACGCACCGCCCGGCATGGCTGGTACGCTCGATGAGGACACCAACTGGGAGCGTATCGATTATTTCTTGGCCCGCGTCATCCCCGTGGCCGAGGAATACAAGATCCGCCTCGCCTGCCACCCTCATGACCCCTACACGCCCCCGGGCTATAAAGGCGTCACCCGCGTGCTC
Organism: uncultured Geminicoccaceae bacterium; assembly: GCA_964412385.1. Classification (GTDB taxonomy): domain Bacteria; phylum Pseudomonadota; class Alphaproteobacteria; order Geminicoccales; family Geminicoccaceae; genus JBGSYN01. The sequence goes on along the minus strand of CAYPOV010000347.1, from coordinate 516 downwards.
GGCACCGTCGACGGCCTCAAAAAGCTCGTCCAGATGCATGAGAGCCCCTATCATGGCCTCAACTTCTGCCAGGGAACCGTCGGCGAAATGCTCGACGATCCGGGCAAGGAAATTTTCGACGTGATCCGCTGGTTCGGAACCCGCAACAAGCTCTTCAACGTCCATTTCCGCAACATCCGAGGCAAGAAGCTGAGCTTCATGGAAACCTTCCCCGACGAAGGCGACATGGATATGTGGCAATCGCTCAAGACCTATCGCGAAGTCGAATATCCCTATATGCTCATGCCCGACCACGTTCCCGAAATCTCCGGCCACGATCCCAAAGGTGTCGCCTTTGCCTATGTCTATGGCTACATTCAGGCATTACTTGACGCCGCCGATTCAGAATTTGGCAAAGCGTAGCATCCTTCAGATCAACAGTTGATCTCTGGGGGCGTGTTTGCAGAAGCACTGGACGTGCATCATCGCTCGGCAGTTTGCATCAAACCCGAGAAAGCGCAAATTCTTGTCAAGAAG
>CAYPOV010000346.1:0-4618 GCA_964412385.1 uncultured Geminicoccaceae bacterium | reverse complement strand
ATCTCGTGTCGAGTCTCGGATTCTCGTTCTTTGACCGTTTCGGGCATTTCGATGAGGTTGGAACGCTGATGCTCTTGATAGGCCCAGGCGCGCTCGCTCACGAGATCGACCATGCCGGTGATCGTCTCGCCGTCGCGGATCGGCACCTGGCGCAGCACAAGCGGGCGGGCCGAGACGGTTTGGATGGCGGCCAGGACGTCGCGGACGCGGGCGTTGGCCTTGTCCATCTTGTTGACGAAGATGAAGTGGGGAATCTGATAGTCGTCGAGGAATTTGAGAATGGGGGCGAGTGTCAGCGCGCGTTCGGGTTGCGGTTCGGCGACCACGATGGCGACATCGGCGGCCATGAGCGCGTTGGTCGAGTCCTGGCTGAATTCGACCGAGCCGGGGCAGTCGATGAACGACCAGTCATCGCCCAGATAACTGCAGTGGGCGATATTGGGCTCGGTGCTCATGGTGTGGGCACGGGCTTCGGGCGAGCCATCACCGAGGCTGGTGCCATCGGTGACTTTGCCCTTGCGCTGGAGGGCGCCGGCATTGGCGAGCAGTGCTTCGAGCAGGCTGGTTTTGCCCGAAGTGTAGGGGCCGACAATGACGGCGCAGCGCGCATTGCCGTTGCTGGTTGATCCATTGCCTGCGTTGTTGGTTCCCATTCCGATCGTCTCCCTGATGCGGATTGCCGGTGGTTGGAACCGGCTATTTGGGGTTGGGACTCTTCATTCTGCGCGCTGGCCTCAAAGAGGGCAACCGGGAGACGCACGGGTCGGCAAATTTTGTTTAGGGGCGGAGATAGCCCAGCACAACCGCCACGGCATGGGCACGCCGTGCGGCCATGGCGTCCGGATGGCTCAGGGGCTGATCGAAGATGACCGAGAGAGTGTTGATGTTGGAGAAGTAGAAATAGCTGATGCCGGCAATAGTGATGTAGAGCTGGACAGGATCGACACCTTGTCGAAAGTCGCCGGCTTGTTCGCCCGCGGCAAGGACCCTGCCGATCTCGGATTGGATGGGCGAATGCAGCTCCGGGATTTCCTTGATCTGCTTCAGGAAGTTCGCACGGTGGATGTTTTCGACGGCGAGCAAGCGGATGAAGTAGGGATTTTGGCGAAAGTGATCGAAGGTGAAACCGACCAGCTCGGCCATGGCTTCCTTGGGGTTCATGGCGGTAAGGTTGAGCGCTTGCTCGCCGCGCCGGATTTCGCGGTAGGTCTCGAGCAGGACCTTGGCGTAGAGCGCTTCCTTGTTGCCGACATAGTGATAGAGTAGGCGTTTGTTGGCCCCTGCCCGGGAGGCGATGCGGTCGACCCGGGCACCGTTGAGCCCATACTCGACGAATTCCTCGCGGGCGGCGGCAAGGATGTCGTGTTTGGTGAGTTCCGGGTTGCGCTTGCGCCGGGCCGGTTTTGGCTCGTCACCGGTGGCATCGAGCGTGGTCGGTGCCGGCACTATGCGATCGAGATCGCTCATTGTTTACCCGATGTCATGGGCGAGAATTGGGTCAACGGATCGCTCCGGTTTCACAACAAAGAAGTGCGGATGTACATGATGGTGTTGTCGTGCGGCAAGATCCGCGCCATCTGCTGTGTCAATGCATACGCCAAAAAGATTGATGGGTTGGATAAACCCGGGCAACATGCGGCTATGTGATGTCACGGTGTACGCAAGAGCGATATTGCGTGCGGCCGGGCAGATGCTTAATGAAGCCAAGCTTCGAGTACCCATTCGAGGTTTATCAACGCAAATCAAGGGAGCAGTCAGTGACTCTTCAGAACTTCCTTAAGGGAACGGCCGCCATGGCGCTGGTCGGTACTGTTTTCTCTGGTGCGGCACAAGCCGAGCCCGAGGTCGAACTCATGCACATGTGGACCAGCGGCTCGAGTGCCGAAGCCCTCGCCGATGTCGCCGATCGTTTCCGCGAGCAGGGCGGTAGCTGGACCGACAATTCAATTGCGGGTCACACGGCAAGCCAATACGCCGCTCTGCGCGCCCGCGTCATGGCCGGCGATCCGCCGACTGCCGTGCAACTCAAGGGCCCCAACATTCATGAATGGGCCGAGGCTGTCGGCCTTGCCGATCTTTCAGAAGTTGCCGAACCGGGCAACTGGTCCGAGGTGATGGCGCCCGCCCTCATCGATGTGATGTCTTACGACGGCAAGTTCGTCGGCGTGCCCGTCAACATCCACCGCGTCAATTGGATGTACACCTCGCCCAAAGCGCTTGAAGCAATCGGCGAGAGCGAGCCTCCCACAACCTGGGACGAGTCCAACGCCATGGCCGAGAAGATGGAGGCCGCCGGCATCATCCCGGTCGCCCATGGCGGGCAGGATTGGCAGGATATCACGATCTTCGAGGCGGTGGTCGTTGGCCAGGGGCTCGACTTCTACAAGGAAGCCTTCATCGACTTGAATGATGAAGCACTCCGTGGACCGAAGATGATCGCGACGTTCGATCAGCTTCGCAAGATGGTCGATTGGATGGATGAAGGCATGCCCGGCCGTGCTTGGAGCGAGGCTGCCGTCCTGGTCGCCAAGGGCGAGGCCGGTTTCCAGTTCATGGGTGATTGGTTCGTCGGCAATATGTCTCAAGTCGGCTACGAGCACGGTACGGACTATCTCTGTTCGACCCAGCCGACCACTGACGGCTCGCTGGCGTTTACGATTAACTCCGACTCGTTTGCCTTCTTCGAACAGGATGATCCCGACCGCCAGGAAGGACAGAAGCTGTTTGCCGAGCTGATCATGGATCCCGAGACCCAAATCAGCTTCAATCAGGTGAAGGGCTCTATCCCGGCGCGCATGGATATCGACCTCAGCGATTTCTCCTACTGCCAGCAGCTCGCATTGGAGCATTTGGAGCAGTCGATTGAAGGTGGCGGCCTTGTCCCCACCCTCGCCCACTCGATGGCACAGCCTCAACGTATTCGCTCATCGGTCATGGAGATCGTCTCAAACTTCATGAATTCGGATATGAGCTCCGAGGATGCTGCGAACCAGGTCGCTGACGCTGTTCAGGCGAATATGTAAGACGTGACGGGGGTGTTGCATCGGCATACCGTCATGTGCAGCACTCCCAACTCACAGGAACGATGACGCACAGGCCAGGGAAAGATCGTGGCGACTGCTGATTTAGGCGAACTGAAGCGAACATACAGTGCGGAGCGGGAAACAGCTTACGCCCATCCCAAGCCGTCGTTTAGTGATCGGCTTCAATCCTGGATGCCGCAGATCGTGATGACGCCCTCTTTTCTGGCGGCCACGTTCTTCACCTATGGGTTCGTTCTGTGGACCCTCTATGTGAGCTTCACCAACTCGAACCTCATGCCCAGCTACGAGCTGGAAGGCTTCATATCTTACCAGAAGCTTTGGGCCAATGTTCGTTGGCAAATCGCCTACACCAACTTCTTTGTGTTTGGCGCGCTCTACGTCATCTTCACCACGATCATTGGTCTCGGCCTCGCCATCTTCATGGATCAGCGCATCCGAGCCGAAGCCTTCTTCCGCTCGATCCTGCTCTATCCAATGGCGATCTCCTTTGTTGTGACTGGCCTCGTCTGGCGTTGGCTTCTCAACCCGGACACCGGCATCGAGAAAATGGTCCAGGATCTCGGCTGGCTGGGCTTTCAATTCGATTGGATCGTCGACAAGGACATGGCGATCTACACGGTCGTGTTCGCGGGCGTCTGGCAAGCCTCGGGCTTTGTCATGGTGCTCTTTCTTGCGGGCATTCGCTCGGTGGATTCCAATCTCGTCAAGGCGGCACAGATCGATGGTGCGCCGATGTGGATGATCTATCAGCGCATCATCATTCCGGCGATCACGCCGATCACCATCGCGGTCTTGATCATTCTTGTGCAAAATGCGCTCAAGACGTTCGAACTCGTTCAGGCACTGACGAGCGGCGGTCCCGGCATCGCCACGACGGTGCCGGCAATTTTCGTCTTCGACGTCATGTATGCCCGCGGTCAATTCGGTCAGGGCGCTGCCGGTGCCATCATGATGCTGGTGATGCTGCTGGTGTTCCTTGTTCCCTACCTCATCTATCTGAGGATGCGGCGCCGGCGGGAGGCTGACTGATGTCCGACGCCTCGTTCGACCACACACAGCTCGGCACACTTCGCCAGCGCATCTTTTCTCGCACCGTCGTTTATACGGTGCTGCTGGCGTTCGCCGTGCTCTATCTCCTACCGCTGGTGATCGTCACATTGACCAGCGTCCGCTCCCTCGAAGACATCTACACGGGCTCGCTGATCGCCTTTCCAAAATCCTTCGATCTGAGCGCTTGGTCAAAGGTCTGGAGCACGGGTTGCGTCGGCGGGAACTGCCAAGGCATCAGTCCCTATTTCATCAATTCCGTCGAGATGGTGGTCCCCGCTACCCTGATCTCGACCGCGATCGGCGCAATCAACGGCTATGCGCTTACCAAATGGCGCTTCAAAGGCAGCGAGTTCGTCTTCGCCTTTATCCTCTTCGGCGTATTCATCCCGGGTCAGCTTATGCTTCTGCCTTGGGCCTGGGTTCTCGGCAAGATCGGCCTTTCCAACTCCACTTGGGGCTAGGTTCTCGTCCATGTCATTGGTGGGCTTGGTTATGTCACGCTTATCTGCCGCAACTACTAAATG
>CAYPOV010000345.1:0-4638 GCA_964412385.1 uncultured Geminicoccaceae bacterium | reverse complement strand
TGAAAACTCGGCTGAATTATTGAAATTCTCGCGAATAATCGAAGCAACGGTTATGCCGTCCATTTGGGTTGAGATGAAATGGGCAAGTCCCTCAGGATCCCGAGGTTTGAAGAACCTTTGCTTTACCCCCGTTCAATGTTGGCACGAAGAATTTCCGCCTCTTCCCGTGCGTAGAACGCAGGTATTTGCTCAGACACGACGCGATGCGTGTACGCCGAATCGGCGTGATGGAGCATGACGCGGAAGAGAACTGTATTTTTTCGGCAATGACGATGCAGCGGGCGAACCAATTGCTGATTGCGTCGGCAGGATTGCCCGTGTCATCGCTGAGCCTTTGGGGTTCGGCAAGTGCCTCTTGAATACTGAGTTGAACCGCATGCTCGAAAAGATCGTTCTTGTCGCGAAAATAGAAGTAGATCAGAGCGGAATCGAACCCGCGCGCTTGCGCGATGTCTTTGATGGTGACGCGTTCGAAGCCGCTATCGGCAAACAGTCTGAGCGCTGCGCGCACCAATTCGTCGCGGCTCGACCCTGGGCTCTTACGAGCGCTCGGTTTGCGCGTTCCGCGTTTCTTGCTGCTGGTACTCGACTCTGTGATCGCCTCGGCGTTTGTCTGATTCATCGAAACGTTGCTCGTGGAATGGTTTGGTTTCGTAACAATCGGGTTCGAATGCGCCGGCTCACATTCCTGTTTTCGATACGCCAGCGACGGTGAACGCGACCGAAACGGAGACTTGTCAACCTAGGGTCGGGGGGCGACGACGCGTGTTTGCGAATGCCCTGCTTGTGTGAGCCAGTGGAATCGCGAACCTAAAATGGCGACGGAAACACAGCTGGCGACGGAGATGCTGAGGGCGAACGTGAAGATGATTGCGAGGACATTGAGGCCGATCGTGTAGGCGGCAGCCTGGACATTACCGACAAGACCCGGTTTGTCTGTATCGGTCATCGTTCCCCTCCAGGACACCCCGCCTGGGTTGCTGTGTGTGCATCGGCAGGTCTCCTGGCTCGCGGGTCGATGCGTCGTTTCTCACGCCTTCCCAAGCCGCGATGGCCCAGTGGCATAATCGTGAGGACACTCGCCGCTTACAGTTGCGGGGGCAGCTCCGGCGTTGCGGCCAATGGATGCCGCGCATCGGATTCCCTTTTCGTCCCTGAGTGGGAACCGATAAGTCTGTGTTCAACGATTTGATGCGGTAGTCAATCCGCGTCTACCGCTTCAAGCGGATCGAATCTGACGCGTGGATATCACTGTAGGGGCACGCGGTCGCACACCTGCGAGATTGATGAAGGGTCTACTCGGATCAACAAGAGTCGTCACGACCGGAGTCGGTTGCCAGCCAGAGCATGTCCGGCGTTGGCGCATCTCTGCCATCTGACGCCAGCCGTTGATGTTGGCAGCACCCCCCGGGAGCGGTCATGACTGCGATTCGGAGTGGACATCATGATTTATGGGTACACGGCCTAATCCCGTGCGTGACACTAGGCCTAGAACCTGCGCGGCAAGCAATAACCGAGACATGAGGGAGCAGAATGATGCAGAAAATCCAGGACCGTCCGAATGTCTTACTCATCATCACCGACGAGCAACGCGGCGATGCGCTGAGTTTCGAAGGGCATCCCTTCGTTCAGACACCCTATCTCGACAACATCATGGCCGAAGGTGTCTCATTCAGCCGGGCCTACAGTGCTTGCCCGCTCTGCGTTCCGGCACGACGTACCTTGATGACAGGAACCAAGACGGCGACGCACGGCGTCTTCATGAATTACAATACTCGCCTCGACTTGCCGACAATGCCTTCGGCATTCTCAGGCGAAGGCTATCAGACACATCTCTGTGGCAAGCTGCATCTTCACCCTAAGCGCAAGCTCTATGGCTTTCATTCGGCCGATTGGTGCGATGCGCCGTCAAGTCACAACACGGCCTACGTTGTCGATGACTACCAGCGCTATCTGATCGAAAGCGGCATTCATGTTCCGGATGCAGGCAAGATGGACGGCGCTCATCATAATGGCTGGGTGGCCCGCCCATTCGCACTGCCCGATCAATATCACCTGACCAATTGGACCGTGGATCGCGCCTTGCGCTTTCTCGAACGTCGCGATCCCACCGTGCCGTTCTTCTTGAACCTCAGTGTCTTCGCACCCCACGCCCCCTGCTGTCCGCCACAATACTATTTCGACAAATATATGGGTATGGACTTGCCGGAGCCGATCGTTGCGGATTGGGCGCGGGTCTTCGACGGGCCGCAACGTGGCCTTGCTGTCGATTCCTGGCGAACAGCGCTGCCGCGGCGCGCCATCAAGGAATACATGGCCGGTTATTTCGGCTGCATCGAGCATCTCGACCACCAAATCGGCCGGGTCTTACAGCACATACCCGATAATACCGTGATCATGTTCGTCTCAGACCACGGTGAGATGCTGGGAGAGCATCAATGGATCCGCAAGCGCTCCGCCTTCGAGGGCTCGGCGCGCATTCCTTTCGCCATCCGGCTTCCCGGCGACAAGATCCGGCAGCGTCGCCGCCTGGGCCATCTCGTGGAACTTATGGATGTTATGCCGACACTGTTGGATGTCTGTGATATCGACATTCCTGAGACCGTTGAAGGGCATAGCATCATGCCGCTGCTCAAGGACGAAGGGGAAGCCTGGCGAACTCATCTCCACGGCGAATGCTGCAGGCTGGAGACGCTCAACTCAGGTGTGCAATTCGTGACCGACGAGCGTTGGAAGTATATTTACTATCCGGGACCGGGCGACGAACAATTGTTCGACATTCAGGAAGATCCTCGTGAGATGACCGATCTCGCATCGGACCCCGCCCATGGTGATGTCATCGAATCATTCCGCAACTTGCTCATCAAGGAACTCGAGGGCCGTCCGGAAGGCTTTGTGCAAGACGGAAGGTTGACAGCCCTGGGTGGGCCGACTGCAGAATGTTTGCCGGCACTGGCGAACTGAACTTGTCGTCAACCGTGGCAGATTCCACTAATGGCATGAGTGGATAGCGAAGGGAGGCCAGGGGGAGCCCGGGCCAAGCACAAAGGCGGTCTCGACCGAGCGCAAGAGGAGTAGACGATGCATGTGATGATCATTGGCGCTGCCGGCATGATCGGCCGCAAGTTGCTGCAGGCTTTGTCGGCAAGTGGCAAGCTGGGCGATGCTCCGATTACCAAGCTGACCCTCGCCGACGTGATCGAGCCGACCAAGCCTGAAGGATTTGCGGGTGAGGTCAGTCTTCACGCCATCGATCTGTCCGATCCCGCGGTCGCGCCGAAACTGGTCGCGTCGCGGCCTGAAATCATCATCCATCTTGCAGCGATCGTCTCTGGCGAGGCCGAAGCGGACTTCGAAAAGGGCTATCGTGTCAATTTCGATGGCACTCGCTATTTGTTCGAGGCCATCCGGCAGGAACACCAGAGCCACGGCTATAAGCCGCGCGTGGTGTTTACCTCGTCAATCGGCGTCTTTGGAGCGCCATTTCCCGAGACAATCGAGGACGATTTCTTCCTCACACCGCTCACCAGCTACGGAACTCAAAAAGCCGTGGGTGAGCTGCTGCTGAATGACTACTCGAGACGTGGGATCTTTGATGGTGTTGGCATACGCTTGCCGACAATCTGCATTCGCCCAGGCAAACCCAATAAAGCGGCCTCCGGTTTCTTCTCGGGGATTTTGCGGGAACCCTTGGCCGGACTTCCTGCAGTTTTGCCGGTCGACGACACGGTGCGGCATTGGCATGCCAGCCCGCGCGCGGCTGTGGGTTTCCTTGTCCATGCCGCCACGATGGACACCGGCCTCCTTGGCGATCGCCGAAATCTCACCATGCCGGGGATTTCCGCCACTGTTGCAGAGCAGGTCGAGGCGCTGCGCCGAGTTGCGGGCGAAAAAGCGGTTTCGCTCATCAAACACGAACCCGATCCCACCATCATGCGGATTGTCGGGGGCTGGCCCCGCCGCTTCAATCCCGAGCGCGCGCGCGAGTTGGGCTTTCGTGCGGAGACCAGTTTCGACGAGATCATCCGCATTCACATCGAGGACGAGCTGGACGGAAAAGTCGCTTGATCGATGAGAGCTTTCGGTTCGCGGAACTTAGACAAGGAATTTGAGACGTGACGATAGCTGGTAAAGGATGTTGCACGCCAGCGAGGGGTGGGGCTGGCAATGGCGGCGTCCAGCCTTCTATTGTTGCAGCCTCGGGCAAACCTGACCCTGATGCCGTGTCAATTCCTAGTGGCACGGCCTGGATCGGCACGCGACGAGAGCAGATCGCCGACGATGGCGAAAGCCCGATTAGGCGTGCCAAGGTACAAGCGTTTCTCATGGCCAAGACCGCTGTCACCAATGCCCAGTTCAAGGAATTTGTTGATACGACCGGCTATCAAACGGAGGCGGAGCAGTTCGGCTGGTCTTTTGTATTCCATGCCCAAGTGCCGGAACATGTGGGTGCAACGCGCGGTGTTGCCGAGGCCAATTGGTGGCGGCGGGTCGATGGGGCGACTTGGAGAGACATCAACGGACCCGAAACCGAGGAGGAGACATGGCATCCCGACCATCCCGTCATTCACGTCTCGTGGAACGATGCCCAAGCTTATGCCAAATGGGTTGGTGGCAGGCTGCCAACGGAAGCCGAAT
>CAYPOV010000344.1:0-4655 GCA_964412385.1 uncultured Geminicoccaceae bacterium | reverse complement strand
ATGAAATAAATCGGGCTGGACCAGGCTTGGTGGCCGTCTTCTTGAGTGACACGGACCCATAGAGGATTGTCCCGGCCAGGTTGCAAAGAGACGTCGATTTCTTCGTTGACATGCCAGCTTTCGAGTTCGTCCGGTAGACGAAAGAGGCGGATGCGCTTGCCGAGGCCCCCTGCTTCAAGAACAGTTTCCTCGAAGCCGATCTCGTCGATCGCTTGGTCGGCCTTGAGCACCGAGCTTTCAATGGTGAGCCTGCCTCCCGATTGATCGGCAAGCCAGAAATCGAAGCCGGCAAAGTTGCCGGTGGTGACCAAATCGAAGAGAAGTGAGGCGCCGGTCGGGTCGGGTTCGGGTGTCTTGTCGACATTGAAGAGATTGATCACGCGGTGCCGCTGATAGCCATTGCCGTCGAACGCGATCTTGCCTTTCCACAAGACTTCGCGGCCACGGCCACGATACTCCGCGCCTTCGAAGAGGATACGAATCCTCGATCCGAGGTCGGAGTCGGTGTAGGGGCGCCGTCGGGCGATCTCATTCTTGCCGTTGAAGACTGTCAGACGCTCGATGGGAGAGGATCCCAACGCTTCGATGCTGAGTGTCGTATGAGAGGTGTGTGAACGCGCGACATCGCCCATGGAAATCAGCGATGTATGGATCGAGTCCGTTTCTTTGAGGGCGGGATCGTCATCAAAGGCCTCGAACTCGCCAAAGGCCCGAACATCGAGAAAGAGCCTGGTGCCCGATGTTCCATAGTGATGGCGGCTGCGGATCGTCTCGAAGACCGTGGCGCGATTAAGGCTCGGCATCTGATAGCAGGTGAGGCCACCCAAGGCACCGAACAAGGCGGCACCGGGATAGGCCGCACCCGGCCGCCCTTTATGGTCATCCGAGTGGGCGACAACGCCGACGCGGTAGCCGAGATCGAAGGCGTCATGGAGCAACCACTCGAAGGTGCCCCAACACGAGTGGACTTCGACGGCCCGCTCTATGCGGCCGTCGTGACCCTGATGAAGATCGGCGTAGCGGCCGCCCACATGGGCGATGACGACGGCATCCTCGCCCTCGAGTTTTTCAAAGAGCCCCGTTACCTCATAGCAATCATTGGCCTCGTCCTCGGTCTCATGCAGCAGCACGCGCGAGGAACGGAAGATGGGACGCCCTTCTTCGAGAAAGAACACGTTGCGATCCCCACCCTTGCCGGTATTGCCTGACCATTCATAGCCAGGAAAAGCCACAAACCGTCCTGGATCGTCATATCTCGCCGTGATCTGATTGAGTTCGGACCAGAATTCGCCGGTAATCTGAAAGTCATTGCCTTGATGACCGCAAATATCGACGAAGGCCTTGTCGCGGGCAAAGGCGAAATAGGCATCCGCACTATTGGCGCCGATCGTTTCTTTGGTTTGACCGTGCAAATCGCCCCAAAAGTGCAGAGTGACAGTTCGATCAACGACTCGCAGCGGATTGGAGCGAACGAGAAAATTCCCATGAACGTCCATCAGATCGATCCAAAGATCGCATTCTCCCTCGACCTTGAGATCATCGATCACCAGTGGCGGATCTCCACGCTCGAGCAGAATGCGATCCGGCAAGCCGTTGATCGCCTGTGTGCTCTTCAACATGAAGGTCCCGAAGGCTTCGGAGGTCGGATTACTCCAACGATCATTGGCAACCATGGCCAGTCGGAAGCTCTCTCCGACGCGTTTCAGGGTTGGAATGATGAGTTTGTAGCTCTCGACGGACCCCGGAATGAGGCGCACCGCCGGTGAGGTGGGAAGCTCGACGAAGTCATAAGTGGCGAAGGCATCGACATAGACCTTGAAGAAAAACTCCTCTTCGCAGGCCGTTTGTAGGCGGTAACCGGGCGAGCCTTGGCTTGTGTCACCCAGCCGAACGGTAATGGTGTCGCCTTGGCGCAGAAAACCGCGAACTACCCGTATTTGGATGGTGTTGCCAAACGAGCGGATGTTGTTGCGATTGTAGGCAAGTGCCAGCGTCGCGCCATTGCTGGCGACGGCCGTAGTGTAACAGGGTGTCGCGGGATCGTTGAACTGAGGGCGGCCGCTATCGGACGAGTTTCTGAAGCTGATCTTGATGCCGCCAGTATCGTCGAGACCGAACCGACCTGCCGTGTAGGTAATGACCAAGGGCTGGTGGCTGCCTGCCGGAAACGGGCCTCCGGGCGCGATGACGGCGGTTCCGAGTTCGTGGGCGAGATAGGTCGAATGCGGCATGGAGGGCTTCCCAGCTCAGAATTAGTGTCGTTTGAGAAACTCGACGATGATATCTCGCGCGGCCGCAAGATCGGGTTTGTGGATCATCTCCGTCACCGTGTGGATGTAGCGGGTACCGACGACGATGGTGACGGCCTTGGCACCGGCTGCAGCCTGCTGCGCTGCAGCACCGTCCTGACCGCCGGCTTTGAGCATGGTCCGCTGGAACGGGATTTCCTTCTCTTTGGCGAGGGCCGCGATCTCCGCAACCAGGCTTTTATCGGCAATAAACGAGCTGTCGCGCACATGCAGACCGAACCCTTGGCCCTGCTTGGTCGTCTGCTCTTTCTCGGAGACCCCGGGCGTGTCGCAGGACAAGGTGGTGTCGAGACCGATACCGATATCCGGGCGAACCGCGAATGCCGCCGTGCGGGCACCACGAAGTCCGACTTCTTCTTGGGCCGTGAAGGCCACATGAATATCGGCGTTGGTGGTCTCCTTGCCCAAGGCCCGAATGGTCTCAATGCCGAGCCAGCAGGCAACCCGATTGTCCAGCGCTTTGGAGACGACCTTGTCGCCGAGCTCGAGGAGAGGTTCGTCCATGACGACCATATCGCCGACTTGAACGACCTCCTTGGTCTTGTCGCCCATGCCGATATCGATGAAGAAATCGGTGACTTCCGGCACCTTCTTTCGATCCTCGGGCGAGGAGATATGGATTGGCCGGCCTTCGGGGTTCATGACTCCCTTGAAGTCGCCGTCCTCGGTGCAGACCAGCACTCTGCGCGAGAACAGATTGCGAGGATCGAAACCGCCCACGGGCTGGACGTAAACAAAGCCCTCTTTGGTAACATGGCTGACGAGAAAGCCGATCTCGTCCATGTGGCAGAGCAGCATGATCTTTTGGGGCTGTTCACCGCCTCGGCCATTGCGCCGGCACAGAAGCGATCCCATGGGGTCGGTTCGGACCTCGTCAAAAAGCCCCTCGATCTCATGTTCGATGAGTGCCCGGACGCGTTCTTCCTGGCCGGGCACGCCGGGGGTTTCACAAAGGGATCGGAGAAGATCGATATTCATGCATGAAGGTCCGAAGGTTGAGACTGATCTCTCCCTTCATCGGCGCCCGCGATCACGAATGTCAATCCATGCCTGTCGCTTCATCGAGGCTGCGGACGGCTCCAGGGGTGACGGGCATGCCTCGACGCGACGAGGCGATGGCGGTAAAAGCGAGGGCTAAGGCGTCAAGATTGTCGCGTGCGTTGTTGAGCGGCGTTGTCCCCGACTCGATGGAGTCCAGAAGAGCGCCCATGGTGCCTTGAAAGCCCTCCTTGAACCACGTGCCCTGCAGGATGGGGCGGGCGATGCCGTTGCTTGTCGTCAGGCTCACCGATTGATTTCCGAGATCGGGCCCCTCGCTCGTGAGCGTACCTTCCGATCCTGTGATCACCGTCCGATCACAGGCGCCGAAACGCGTCGACGCATCGAACAGTAGCGCTGCCTGGCCCCCGTCGAACCGGACCATGGCTTGCGCCAGCATTGGCGGCCGCAGGTTTTGCGATGAGGTGCGCTCGACACTGGCGAACACCGACTTTGCGCGCCCGCCGATCAGACTTGTCAGAAAGTCGAACCAGTGAATCGCGAAATCATAGAAGATAACATCGTCGACCGTCTCGAAGGCGGTTCCCTTGATCCAGCCATGGTCCCAATGAACACTGAGATGAACCGATAGGATCTCACCGATCAGCCCGTTGCGCACAGCTTCCCGCATCCAGGAGAAATGAGGCGCCCATCTGCCGTTTTGATTGACGGCGAGTTTGAGGTTTTTGGCTTCCGCCAACTCTACAAGTCTCAAGCCGTCATCGAGATCGAGCACAAAGGGTTTTTGCGAGAGCACATGCTTGCCCGCGTTGAGAGACGTATTGATCAGCGGCAACCGTTCCGAGGGATGCGGCGTCAGGTCCACGATGTCGATATCGGGACGTTCGAGCGTGCCCTGGATATCGTCGCTCGCTTCCGCTGCCGGAAAGAATTGCGCCCGCCGCGCTTGCGCATGGGTGAGCGTCGGGCTCGCGATCACGGCAACATCGAGGTCCATCTGCTGGTAGGCCTCGAGATGGGCTGCTGAAATCCCGCCTGCACCCATCAAGGCGATCCGAGGCTTGTAGGCACGAGGCTTGGGAGGCCGGTAGTCGAGTTGCGGGGCTACAGTCTCGGAGGCTTGCTTGGCCTTAAGGCTATAGGTCTCGATGTCGGGGCCCTGGTTCATTGTTGCACCATGGCGCTAATCGACGTCGAAAATGCCTGCGATTTTGGCGTCCGGATGCCCGAACACCAGGCGCAGTCGATCACTCATAGGCTTGTGATCAAAGCTGATCCCCAAGACACGTGTCGCCAAAGCCGCAACTCCCGTTTATGCCTTCGCCTCGATTGAGGCATAGAGGAAGC
>CAYPOV010000343.1:0-4679 GCA_964412385.1 uncultured Geminicoccaceae bacterium | reverse complement strand
GCTGAGGCTCACCAACCACCCCAATTTCCACTAACCCAAAGACCCATCACCTCAAGGTTTTGGGGGGCCTGGGGGCAAAAAGCCCCCAGAGAAACCTAACCTTCCCGCGTATCTACGCGTTCAATTGATCGGCGGTGGATGGGCCATTGCGATGCCTTCGCTCTCCAGAAATCGGGCGGCGCGGAGGGCGATATCTTCACGCCAGGGCGGTGCGATGAGCTGCACGCCAATAGGCATGGTTCCCTTTTGAAAAACGGGAACCGTGACGATGGGCAGGCCGACACATGAAAAGGGTTGGGCGAGGGCGCCTAGATTGGGCCGGGTCGGCACGTCGCGGCCGCCAAGTGTGATGATCTCTTGGTCGATGTGCGGGGCGGGGCAAGGTGTTGCCGGAACGATCATGAGATCAGCCACGCGGAATGCGTTGATGATTTGCTCGAGCCACCAGCGGCGCACGCGTTGCGCTTTGACGAGCCAGGCCGAGGGCAGGAGAGCGCCTGCGAGAAACCGGTCGCGTGTTTCCGGATCATAGTCCTGTGCGCGGTCCCGGAGTTGGGGCAAGTGGAGGCTCGAGCTTTCCGCATTGGTGATGAGGTAGGCAGCAGCACGGCCTTGCTGGGCGCCTTCGAGCTTCATCGTTGAAAGCGATGCGTTTGCAGCGAGGACTTCGGCCACGCTTTGGCAGGCGGCTCGAGCTTCGTCGCCGGCGAGTTCGTCGAACCAGCCTGTGAGCTTGGCGACGCGAAGCCCTGCAATTCCCCTATCGAGTGTTTCCGCCGTAGGTTCGACCGGGCGG
Source organism: uncultured Geminicoccaceae bacterium (assembly GCA_964412385.1). Taxonomy (GTDB): domain Bacteria; phylum Pseudomonadota; class Alphaproteobacteria; order Geminicoccales; family Geminicoccaceae; genus JBGSYN01. The sequence goes on along the minus strand of CAYPOV010000343.1, from coordinate 3,883 downwards.
CCGGCGCAGGCGTGATCGCCATCGGGCGGTCCTTGCATGGCGTCGTAGGCGAGGGCGAGATCCTGGGTGCAGCGGGCAAAGGGGCCTAGATGGTCGAGGCTGTCGACGAAGGGGAAGGAACCATGCCGCGAGAGCCTGCCATAGGTGGGTTTTAGCCCGAAGATGCCGCAGAGTGAGGAGGGGACGCGGATCGATCCATTGGTGTCGGAGCCCAAGGAGATGGGGGCGAGGCCTGCAGCGGTGGCGGAACCGGAGCCTGATGACGAGCCGCCGGTCATGTGGTCTGGATCGTGAGGGTTGCGGCAATGGCCGTCATGGGCGTTGCGGCCGGTGAAGTCGTAGGCATATTCGCCCATATTGAGGCCGCCCAAAAGGATTGCACCTGCCCGTTCGAGGCGCTGGATCAGGACGGCGTCTTGTTGGGCAGGAGGGCACTCGCGATTGATTTTGGAGCCGGCGCGCGTGGCAATGCCCTTGATGCCGAAGAGGTTTTTGACGGCGAACGGCACGCCTGCGAGTGGTCCCGGGGCCGAGCCCTCCCGGCGCTTTGCGTCGGCCTTTGTTGCAGTGCTCAGGGCTCTCTCGGCGAGGATGTCTGTATAGGCGTTGAGCGTCGGGTTGTGGTCCGAGATGCGATCGAGCATCGCTTCGGTCGTTGCCTTTGCCGTGGTCTCGCCCTTGGCAAAGGCTGCCTGTATTTCGTGCGCTGTTGCCCAAGGATTAGTCATCTGTCGGCTCTGGCACGATTTCCGGTGGTGTGAAGACAGGCGCCAAGGCAAGCCCATCCTCATCGAGCGGGACGGTGTCCAGTATGGCCGCCATGTCTCGAGCTACCGTGAGGAATGTTCGGACACCAGGACGGCAGGCATCAGGGATGTCGAGTGACACCGTTTGGCAGCTGCTGTCGATCCATCGGTCGAGGTCGTCTTTGGGATCAGGCATGATGGCTAGGCTTGGTTGAGGGCGGTGCAAACCGCAGCGGACGTGCTGACCCAGCCGAAAATCCCGCCTTGGGCCTTGATCATGTTGAGCCCGACGCGGTGGAACTCGGGAAAATAGGAGGCGCAGGCATCGCCGATGGCAATGCAGCGGTAGCCGCGGTCATTGGCCTCTCGGATGGTGGTGTGAACGCAGACTTCAGTGGTGACGCCACAGACGAGAAGTGTATCGATCATGCGATTGCGCAGCAACTGGTCGAGGTCGGTTTGATGGAAGGCGCCTTTGCCGGGCTTATCGAGGACAGGCTCGCCGCGGGCTGGCTTAAGGGCATCGATGATGTCGTGGCCGGCTTCGCCGCGGATGAGGATGCGGCCCATAGGCCCCGGATCGCCGATGCGCTTTTTTGGCTCACCGCGCTCGATCTTGGCAGGCGGCGCGTCGGAGAGATCGGGCCGATGGCCTTCGCGCGTGTGGATCACGAGCATGCCGATCGAGCGCGCCTTGTCGAGAGCTTGGCGGGCAGGCTCGACAGCGCCGGCAAGCAGGGAGACATCGTTGCCGAGGGTTTCGCCGAAGCCGCCAGGCTCCAGAAAATCGCGCTGCATATCGATGATGACAACGGCCGTCCGCGCCGGCTCGATGGTGATGGGCGCGGGCTCCGCCTCGATGATAATCTGGGCCATGGTCTCCTTCCTCTTGCCGGTATGATTGCAAGAGGTGCGCCAGATGCGGCATGCACCGTGCTTGCAGCGCTGACGGGCAGTGGTTGAGAGGTGAGGATGGAAGGCAGCGGCAAAGACGGCGACCTGATCGCTGAGATCAGGGCGGCATTCGACGCTTATGAGGCGGCACTCATGGCGAATGATGTCGAGGCTCTGATCGCGTTCTTTTGGCGTGACGATCGCGCGGTGCGGTTGTCTCCGGGAGCCAGCCTTTATGGCTTCGAGGCGATCGTGGGCTTTCGAAAAGACCGCGATGCCAGCGACGTTGCGCGTGATCTCACGAAGGTTGAGATCTTGCCGCTTGGCGCTGACTGTGGCGTGGTGAGTGCCGAGTACCGCAGGCGCAGCAATGGCCGCTTGGGTGCGCAAAGCCAGGTCTGGAAAAAACTGCCCGAAGGCTGGCGCATCGTGGCAGCCCATGTGAGCCTGGCACCGATTTGACATGAAAGAGGCGTTGGTGTCGGATTTGTCGTTCGAAATCGCGGCCCTGCACGAGGCCTATGCGTCGGGGCTATCGCCTGAGGACGTGATCGACATCGTGTTCGCACGGCACGAGGAGGCCGGCGATCCCGGTATCTTCATCCACCTTGGCAATAGGGATGACCTCAAGCGCCAGGCTGCTGCGCTCGGTTCATTCGATCCTGCAACCAGGCCGCTTTGGGGTGTCCCCTTCGCGGTCAAGGACAATATCGATAGTGCCGGCATGCCGACGACGGCTGCCTGTCCCTCCTTTAGCTATCATGCAGAAGAGGATGCAACCGTTGTTGCCAAACTGCGCGCGGCTGGGGCCATTCCCGTCGGCAAGACCAATCTGGATCAATTCGCGACCGGGCTTGTCGGCGTGCGCACACCCTATCCCGTTCCAAAGAATCCGTTCGATGGAGCATGCATTCCCGGCGGCTCGAGTTCGGGCTCGGCGGTTGCCGTTGCGCGGGGGATGGTCAGTTTCGCACTCGGGACCGATACCGCGGGTTCGGGCCGCATACCTGCGGGCCTCAACAATATTGTCGGTCTCAAGCCCAGTCTTGGACTGATTTCGACCAAAGGCGTCGTGCCCGCATGCCGGACCTTGGATTGTGTTTCGATCTTTGCGCTCTCGACCGCCGACGCCTGGGAAGCTTTGCAGCATGGCGCCGGATATGACGCGGCTGATCCGTTCTCGAAGCCGCTCCCGTCACCTCAACTTCGCGACTTGCAAAAGCCAGTCCGCGTTGCCGTACCCGATCAGAAATCTCGCCTGTTTTTTGGCGACGACACGTCCGAAGCGGCTTTCCGTTCAGCCCTCGCGGACCTCAAGGCTCTCGGTTTTGAGCTGATCGAGACGGACTTCGGTCCCTTCTTCGAAGCCGCCTATCTGCTTTATGACGGTGCCTGGGTCGCTGAGCGCTATGCTGCGATCAAGGGTTTTCTCGATGGCGAGCCCGATGATCTCCATCCTATTACCGCCCAGATCATTCGCAGTGCCGAAACCTTGAGTGCCGTGGATGCCTTCAGGGGGTTCTACGCGCTCCAGGCCCTGCGACGGCGGTGCGCTGGCGCTCTCGATCAGGTCGATGTCCTGGCCGTACCGACGGTTCCCAGATACTACAAGCTCGCTGAGATCGACGATGAGCCGATCGAGGCCAATAGCCGTCTCGGCACCTATACCAATTTCGTCAATTTGCTCGATCTGTGCGGGCTTGCGGTACCAACGAGAAAGCGCGGCGATGGCCTGCCTTCTGGTGTCACGTTCCTGGCATCTTCCGGCCAAGACGGCATGCTCGCGAGACTTGGAGACCGCCTGCATTGTGCGGCGGATCTCAAGCTTGGCGCGACCGATTGGACCATGACCGGAGGGTTGCCGGAGCAACATGCGGCAGAGGGTGTGCGGTTGGCCGTCGTCGGTGCCCATATGCGAGATCTTCCGCTCAATCACCAACTTAAGGAACGCGGCGGGGTGTTCGAATGTGCCACGCACACGGCTCCCTGTTACCGGCTCTATGATCTTGCGAGCGAAACACCGCGAAAGCCGGGATTACTGCGTGTCGAAAAAGGCGGTGCTTCGATTGAGCTTGAAGTTTGGCGGCTAACACCCGAGGCCTTTGGCGATTTTGTGGCGCAGGTTCCAAGACCCATGACGATCGGCGATGTGACGCTTCAGGACGGCAGCAGTGTCAAAGGCTTTCTTGTCGAGCCTGCAGCCCTATGGGCTTCGAAAGAGATTAAGGAAACGGGCGGATGGC
>CAYPOV010000342.1:0-4705 GCA_964412385.1 uncultured Geminicoccaceae bacterium | reverse complement strand
GGGTTGGGTGGCCGGTGAATTGATCTCTGACACAGCGACTTGGTAGACGCTTCTGTATGTCACTGACTTCACTTGTTCAGAAGGGTGTGGACCGGAGTAACCGACCCGCTAGTGGCTGTCGGAAAGGCCCTCAACCGCCGCCAGGATCGCTGGCCCATGGCGCAGCTCGAGGAGCGAAAGCTCGCCATTGTCGATCAACTGGCGGCGGCAGGCAAAGCCCTCATCATCCGTCATGCGAAGCCTGGCTTCACAATCGGCGAAGAGGGCTCTGGAACCGGCCCATGGATTGAAGGATCATATCTCCGGAATAGGAATACTATTTCGCAAGAACCCGAGGCGAGCTGTCACGCCGCGGCGAATAGCGGATGAGTGTTCCAGGCAACAAACCCACAAAACCAGATTTTACCACTCTAGTACACGCCAACACACCTGGTGTCAAGTTTATTTTCATATTTTTTGTTGGATTATCGAATTTCATAGTTATTGATCTTGCATTAAGCACATTTTCCTTCGATGATGATCGTGGTCCGCGCGTCCAAAATGCCGCGCCAGCGGCGGTTCGCAATCGACGGCACAGTACGAGGTTTCTACCAATTTAACAAAAAAGCGGTTGAGGGTGACGCGTCAATGATCCGAGCGTATTTCAAAGAGTGGGGGACGGGCCGGCTGAGGCGGCTCCCCTATCTCGGCTACTCTCTCTTGTTGATACCCATCATTGCGGTCATTCAGGTTGCAGTCTTCCTGCTGACGACTGTCACGATGAGCGCCAATGGAGAGGTGCCAGTAACCGAACTAGGCATGCCGGGTGGGATCATCTTGATTGTGGTCGGCATCCTCGTGACGATCGTTGGTGCCAATCTCGGCGCCAAGCGGATACGCGACATGGGACTAACGGGTTGGCGATACCTTATTCTGGTCAGTATAGGCGGATCCTTACTTGGCGTTTTAGCAGACTATCTATCCGGGAGTTCAAGCAACGGTCAGGTCCTTTTTGTTGCGATGGCCATTCATGTTGTTGCGGGCCTCGGTATCGCATTGTTTTTTCTGCTTACCCCATCCGATTTTCTTCAAACGCAAAGAGATCCGGATATCCTTCCGCGAGATTGACCCCGACGGAATTGATCACGAGCTCGCCACCCACGAGAGGCGCTGGGGCAGGCTAAGCGACGTCGTGGCCATTCCCGGATGAGCGTGCCGCGTTCGAGCATCCTGCCCCCGGCCTCGCCGGTTTGATCACCGGCCGTTCTCGAGCGTGGGATAGGTCGATACGGTTGAGCCTATTCCGTTAAAGACCCATGACGGCGCATTCACGGCTGTCGGATTGCAACTCCGCGCAAATCTCTTGGGCTTGGTGCCTTTGGGCAATGGGGCCTGCGAGGAGCGGGCGATTGCCTTCGCCAGTCGACCCGAACCGGCTTATCCCGACAAGGATTTCGCCATGGCTTTTTCTGAGCGATTGCCATGCCTCGCGTCTTTCAACCTCATCAGCGAAGTTGCCAAGCTCGAGAACCCACAATTCCTCAGGACTGTTCGCCAAGGCCAAGCCCAAGGTTTCGATCGTACCATTATTATGCTCGACACTCGTTCTGGCTGGCTTGGATAACGCCTGGTTGTCACTCACGCTTGGAGTCGTCATCGTCGCTGGATTTTTTTCCTCGAGCGGTCCGTTCTCGAGCGATGCCGTGAGTTTTTCGAGTGCTGTTAATATATCCGGGGGAGGTGGCGGTGGTGTGTCACTGGGAGCCTGGATCTTTTTTCTCGCAACCTTTTTGGAGGGGCTGTCGTCGTCCGTCTCGGACGCCGATTGAACGGATTCTTGCTCTTTTTCGACCACCGATGACTGTTTTTCACTCGTCGTCTTGTTTGGCTCGATTGCTGCGGGCGGCGTCGACAGTGGTTCTTGGACAGGTGTCCGGCTTGGAGCTGGTTCGGATGTGAAAATCCGTCTCGTATCGGGATTCGAAGCGTCAAGACTGGCGAAGTAGGCAAGGTTATTGCGCACGGCGTCGTCATTGAGATCGATATAGCTCAATCGTTCGGCACGCGACAGGTCGCCCGCAAGTGCGTAGACGAGGGCAAGGTTCTGCCGGCTCCTGGCATTGGCATCGGTGGTCTCATTGATGCGTTCGAGTTCCTTGATGGATTCGTCGAGGCGATTGTTCAACGCGAGTGAAAGAGCTCGGTTATTGCGGGCACTCAAGTCACCGGGGTCGAGTGCAAGAGCTCTTTCATAAGCCTCGAGTGCGCGCCCATGGTTACCCTGAAGATCGCGGGCCACGCCGAGGGCTGTCCACAATCGCGCATCGTCCTCATTGCGTTGCAAGGTTCGCTCGAGCTGATCGGCGGCGATAGCGGGACGGTCCAAAGCAAGCTGGGATTTGGCAAAACCGAGGGTCGCCTCAATGTGACTGGGATTGCTATCCAGCACGCTTCGATAGATTTCGAGCGCCTCGTCGTTTCGATTTTCTTGATAGAGTGCCTCACCCAGCTTGGTTGCCACAGTCGGGTTAGGATAGCTGTCGCGAAGTGCCTGACCATAAAGCATGATAGCCGAGCCGTACTCGCCACGCTCGACGGCTCGGTCACCCATATGTTCGAGCGCAACGACGGTATCGCTCACGGGTTTGGAGGCCTCCACGGCCGTCTCCGTGACCCCTCTGCCATCCTTGGAACTTGTCTCGCAAGCAGCCAATAGGAGGGCCAAAACCAAGACCGATGGAACTGCACCAAGCCGACCAACACTTAACGCCATCACGCGTTCTCCATTCCTAGATGACGCCAGTTAGAGACGATTAAGGTTAGCGCTCGGTTAACGAGTGGCGGCTACGGAAAGATTTCGGTTAGCTTACCGAGAAGAACCGGTTGCGCCGCGCCGGTCACGTCCGGCAGGTTGGCGGGAATGCCGTCGAGGCGGGCGGAGGCCATCACCGCGAAGGCAATGGCTTCTTTGAGATGCGGATCGAGCCCCAACGCGTCGGTTGTGACAACCGGGACCGGATGGAATTGTTCGCGCAGCCGTGCCATGAATGCAGTGTTGTGCACGCCGCCACCGCTCGCGACAACGCGTGCGACAGGTAGCTCTGGTGCCACAAACCGGCGATAGGCGTCTGCAATGGTTTTCGCTGAAAGCTCGGTGGTAGTAGCAAAGAGATCGTACCAATCTTGATCCGTTGCCGGTTTGAATTGATCGAGGCAATGGCGCGCAAAGGCCTCACCGAACTCGACATCGCCGCAGGCCTTAGGCGGTGCTTCAGCGAAATAGGGATGCCTCAGGAATTCTTCGAGCCATTCTTGCCGGACAGTTCCATTGAGCGAGAATTTTCCATCGATGTCAGCGCGTTGCTTGCCTTTCGAAAAGTCCCGCGCAAACAGATCGAGGATCATGTTGGCAGGCCCGGTATCGAACGCGACGACCTTGGAGATCTGGTGTTTGGTTGGCGGCAGGGCCGTAAAATTGGCGATGCCACCAAGATTGAGGGCGAGGACCGCTTCTTCGGGTGCTGCAAGTACCCATTTGTCGAGGATCGGCACAAGAGGGGCACCGCATCCTCCGGCCGCCATATCGGCGCGGCGAAAATCGCTGACCACGGGACAGCGCATCTGAAGTGCCATGTGGCTCGGCTCGCCGATCTGCAGAGTGGTGCGAGCTTGGTCGTGAAACACGGTTTGTCCGTGGCTGCCGACGAGGTCGAGTTGTTCGTCTTGTTCCTTGATGACGCTTGCGAGCGCTGACGCGAAGAAGCGGCCGAGATCATCATCGAGGATGGCGAGCGCGCCGATGTCCTTTTTGTGGGCCTGGCGCAAGCGGTCTTGCAATTCAGATGGAAACTGGACGGTTGCCCCTTTCACCAGGGCAAATTGATCGGGATGACCGGCCTCGACACGGCAGATGGCAATGTCGAGGCCGTCCATGGAGGTACCGGAGATCAGCCCGGCAACCGTGCGCCGTGTCAACGAACTGGCTACAGTGTGCCGGGATAGGCACCGCCGTCGATGACAATGTTCTGCGCAGTGATGTAGCCGGCTTGAACCGAGCACAAAAAGGCGCAGACGGCACCGAATTCATGGGGTTCGCCAAAGCGCTTCGTCGGCAGCGTTGCCAATGTGGCTTGGCGGACCTCTTCGACCGACTTGCCCGATTTTTGGGCGTTGTAGGCCAACCCGCCTTTGAGCCGGTCCGTGTCAAAGCGCCCCGGCAAAATACTGTTGATAGTGACACCTGTAGCGGCCACTTGCCGCGCTGTTCCTGCCACGAAGCCTGTGAGCCCGGCGCGAGCGCCATTGGAGAGGCCTAAGACGTCAATGGGCGCTTTAACAGAGGTCGATGTGATATTGACGATGCGGCCCCATCCCTTTTCGCCCATTTTATCGACGGTGAGGCGAATAAGCTCGATCGGCGTAATCATGTTCGCATTGACCGCAGCGAGCCAATCCGCCTCGCGCCAGTCCCGAAAATTGCCAGGAGGCGGCCCGCCGGCATTATTCACGAGGATGTCGGGATCGGGGCAAGCGGCGAGCACCTGATTGCGGCCTTCTTCCGAGGTGATGTCACAGGCAACAGTCTCGACCTTAACACCCGTAGTGTCCCGGATTTCTTGGGCCGTTGCCTCGAGGGTCTCGGCGGTGCGCGCGTTGATCACGAGATCGACGCCGATTTCCGCAAGCGCCATGGCGCATCCCTTGCCCAATCCCTTGCTGGCTGCGC
>CAYPOV010000341.1:0-4713 GCA_964412385.1 uncultured Geminicoccaceae bacterium | reverse complement strand
GAGAGTGGCGACGCTGGTGCTACCGGCAATTTCATAGCCAAGCACTAAGTTATTGAAATGCCTAGATAATCTTTGGGATCACCCACTCCTCGCGGCAGTGTGAGGGATTATTGCAGGCTGTGAGTGCAAATTTGCGTATACGTTGAGTGACCTTTTGCACACAGGTTCATGCCAATCGCCGGCATAAGCCTCTCCGTCACGAGCCGAACAGGTCGGCGGACAAACAACGGAGATGAACCATGGCGATGGATACGGGCGGCTTGGGCCGTCAATACATTTACGGCAATTCCTCGAGCGATAATCTTTACGATACCGACTACGAAACCACGATCTATGCTTATCATGGCAATGATAAGATTTTTGTCGGTCACGCACCCGCAAGTGCCGGCATGCCCGGTTTCCCAACGATTATTGACTACTACTATATGGGAACTGGCGTCGACACTGTGTCGTACGACCAGCTCTCTCTCTCCTCATCCGTCACTGCCCATCTCGGCACGGGCGGCGGCAGCTTCACGTCGCCAAACGGCTTTATTACCTATGAGCAAATCTTCGATAGCGTCGAGAACCTCACAGGCTCCGACAATGACGACTCGTTTGTCGGCAACAACTTTGACAATGTTCTCAAAGGCGGCGACGGCGACGACTACTTATCCGGTGCCGGCGGCAATGATGAGATCCATGGCGGCGACGACGATGACGAAATCCGCGGGGGAATAGGCCACGACGATCTCTTTGGCGGCTTCGGCGATGATGAGATCGAGGGCGGTTCCGGCAATGACGAGATCGAAGGTGGTCATGGCGAAGACATCATCGATGGTGAGAGCGGCGTTGATGTCATTTATGGCGATGCCGGTGATGATACGATCGATGGGGCCGGCGATGGCCATGCCATCTTCGGCTGCTTCGGCAAGGACACGTTCTACTGCGGCTCCGTCGGCGATGATATCGAGGACGGTGACAATCACGACGTGATCGATGGTGGCTCCGGCAATGACGATATTTTTGGTCAGGCCGGCAACGACACGATCACAGGCGGCCTCGGCAATGACGATATCGATGGTGGCTCCGGTACCGACACCGCTGTCTATACCGGAAATGGCGACGTAACAGTCGACCTCTTTGCAGGTGTCGCCTCAGGGGCTCAAGGCAATGACACGCTGGTCAATATCGAAAGAGTCATGACCGCCGAAGGCAATGACACCGTGTTCGGCCAATTCGGTGTCGACAATGTGATCTACACCCTTGGAGGTAACGACACAATCTACACCATGACAGGCGAGAACACTGTCTTCGCTGGCTCCGGCAACGACACCGTCCTTGCCTACCACGAAGACGACGTCATCCTCGGCGAAGCTGGCAACGACACGATCTATGCCGGACTTGGCGACGACAGCATCAATGCCGGCGCCGACAATGACGACGTCCGCGGCGGTAGCGGTGCCGACGACATCACCCTGGGCAGCGGCACGGACACGCTCCGTTACGTCAATGGCGATGCCTCCGGCACAGACAATGTGTTCGATTTCGAGCTTGGCACAGACAAAGTGTTGTTCCAAGACGGCTTTCTTTCCCAGAATGTCGCCCCGGGCGGCGACTATGGAGGGTTGGTGTTTGCCTTCCCGGCTGCAGGCGGCGATTCCCTTCTAATGGCCGACACGCTCGAAGCAGGATGGAAGGCCGTTGCTAAGTTCCACGACGTCAGCGCCAACGAACTTGGCGATGCCATCGAAGACGGCAGCCTCTTTGAAGGCCTCGTTCAAATCAATCCTATCTTCGAGGAACTGACCAATGACTTCGAGTTTGTAATGCTCTGACGCATCACTCCCAGGCGTCGGTCCGTCATCCCAAGGCTGAGAGGATACATGTCCTCTCAGCCCTACGGGCGCGATCCCGCAGAATGAATTTTCGCAATGAGACCGTGCACAAATACCTGAAAACTCCGTGACGGATGACACACTTGCATCAAGCGTTTGGCCCCAAAAAGACTGCGCCACGCGCTGAAATGTCAAAAAAACTGGAGACACAATCATGAAGTATCAACCCTACAACAAGTTCAACTTCCAGGTCGAGTTCGACTCTGGCCCCACTCCCTTCGAGCCCTTCGAATTCGTCGATAAGCGCGATGTTCCGCCGCCTGAGCCTATCGACGATTACAAGCCTGTGCCGCCGCCCCCGCCTCCTATGGCAACCGAAGGCGACGACATTATTTTTCTCGGCAACGGTGACGACACCTTCGACGCTCTTGGCGGTAATGACCAGGTCTTCGGCGGCAGCGGCGAGGATCTGCTTATCGGTGGTGACGGCGATGACCAGCTTTTCGGCGACGGCTGGAACGACAATCTCGAAGGCGGCGCAGGTGTTGATGAGCTCACCGGCGGCGACGGGACGGATTTCTTCATCTTTCATGAAGGCGATAGCGGTGTCGGTGATCAGGCCGACAAGATCATGGACTATGCACAATACGACTATCTGTCATTCATGCACATTGATGGCGACAAGACCCAAGCGGGCGATCAGCACTTCACTTGGGTCGGTGAAATCGGTGCCGGCGGCGAGCCGGGCATCGCCGAGATCGGGTTTTATTTTGATGGTGCCGACAGCCGCCTTGTTCTCAACAATGGCGACATCTTCGAAATCGTGCTCATCAATACCCACGACGTGCCTTATGGGAATATGTACAACGTTGATATGAACGATGGGTACGGCCCCCTCTTCGCCATGCCCGGCAACGACGATCCCACCAGCTTCGCGTCTGACTTTTCAATCCTTTAGCGCGAACACCGAGGTGGAACCAACTACCACCTCGGTGTCCAATAACTCGATCCGGTCAGGCCAGTCTTAGCCAGTTATGAGTCGACTTCGTTATTTATAAATCATCTGATTTTGACTTAAGATTGTTTTCGAAATACTGTTCTTCTTTTGCCCAATTCTTGGCTCTAGGCTGGGGAACTGAGCTATGGTCAATTTCTGTCGGAAACGGCATCAGGCCCGCAGTCTCGAAGCGCAACAGTACGTGCGATCGTCAAGAAAAAAGAACAACGAATCCGACAGCCTCAACCGAGCAGCCTAGGCGATGGTCAAGCCGCCATCGATGGTGAAGATGGCGCCTGTGGCATAGCTTGCGGCATCGGAGGCAAGAAAGGCGATTATAGGCGCCATTTCCTTGTGTTTACCGAGCCGGCCCATCGGGATTTTTTCGGCAAGACGCTGCTGCCGGGCTTCGGGATCGGGATGGCGGTCATGATCTGGCGTAGTTTCGAGCGCTCCCGGGCAAACGATGTTGCAGCGAATGCCTTCTTTGGCGTAGGCCGTGGCGATGCTGCGCCCAAGGCCCAACATACCGGTTTTACTGGCTGTATAAGCATGATTGCGTGACATGCCGCCGAGGGCGGTGACGGAGCTGACGATGACGATCGCCCCGCCCCCGCCATGGTGTCGGATATGGCGCAGCCCGGCTCGACAGGTCAAAAACGCACCTGTAAGATTGACGGCGTGGGTTTGATCCCAGACCAGCTCATCGGCATCGGCTGTGGGCAGATCGACGTCATGTAGCTGAATCCCGGCATTGGCGACAGTGATATCGATCTGGCCGAAGGTTTCCGCAGTTTGGGCAAAAGCAGCATCCACCTGGCTGTTGTCGGCAACATCGGTGCCGCAGGCGAGCGCCCTCCCGCCCGCACTGATAATGCTGTCGGCTGCCTTTTGAGCACCCTGCTCATTGCGGTCGAGAAGGGCCACCGCAGCGCCGAGCGAGGCCATGAGCTTGGCGGTCTCAGCGCCGATTCCTTGGGCAGCACCGGTGATCACAGCCACCTTGTGCTGAAGATCGAACAAGGGCCTCAACCTTTCGAGAATTGGTGGAGGATGCGGGCCCAGGATCGGGTTCCCTTGCGGAAGCTCTCAAGATTATATTTCTCGTTGGGGCTATGAATGCGGTCATCTTCCAGGGCAAAGCCTGCCAGGATCACATCCATGCCCAAAATATCCTTGTAATCACGCGACACTGGGATCGAGCCGCCGGCACCGATGAACACCGCCTCATTTTCCCACTCATCGCTCAAGGCCCGGCGCGCCTTTTCGAATGCGGGATCGCCGATATCGAAGGAAGTGGCCCAGCCTGCTGCATGATCGGTGAACTCGACCCTACAGTCGGCGGGCACGCGGGCCCGAACGAAACGTCGAAAAGCCTCTTTGATGGCATGCGGGTCTTGATCGAAGACTAGGCGGAAACTGACTTTGGCCGAGGCTTTGGCAGGGATCACGGTTTTGAAGCCGGCGCCTTGATAGCCGCCGCCCATGCCGTTAACCTCGCAGGTCGGACGCGCCCACATTTGCTCGAGGACGGTTCGGTCCTTCTCGCCTGCGGGCACAGAAAGCCCGACGCCACCCAAGAAACGCTCGGCATCGAAGTCGAGCTTGGCCCATTGCTGCTTCAGGGCGTCGGGCAGCTCGTGCACGCTTTCATAGAAACCGGGAAGCGTGATCCTGCCATTGTCATCGCGCAGATCGGCAAGGATGCGCGCTACGATGTGGTTGGGATTAGCAGCGGCGGAGCCGAAATGGCCGGAATGGAGATCACGGTTAGCGGCGGTGACGGTGAACTCTTCGGCACACATACCACGGAGCATGGTGGTGATCGCCGGGGTCTTGGCGTCCCATAGCGTGGTGTCACAGATGAGCCCGATATCGGCGCGCAGCTCCTCGGCATTC
>CAYPOV010000340.1:0-4750 GCA_964412385.1 uncultured Geminicoccaceae bacterium | reverse complement strand
TTCCGCTGCCGGCTGATCGAACGAAGGAGCGTTTTCGACAGGTTGATCGCAGCCCGCATCAGGATCGCGCGCAAAAACCCAAAGGGTCACGCGCGGTTCCATGACATTGAATTGCCAATCCCAGACGCTAGCGATCGACTCTTTGGAAAAGCCCATCTCGACCATTGTCGCCTGCACGTGATCGGCTCGAGCACGAGCCAGACGATGAGGTTCGAAGGCGTCGTCGCTTTGGGCCACGTCGGATTCGACATGACCGATCGCCTGCGCGGTCAGATAGCATTCCGGATCGAGTGTTGCTCCGAGTTCCTGCAGGGCGCTCAATCCCTCCTCGGTCAGTGCCGCGGCACTGGGCTCGAAGGTTAAATCGAGCACACGCACCGATACCACCTGGCCGTCATTAAGCACCAGTGGGTATTCGTCCGCGGCGCGGGCGTCCGTAGGCCCCCAAAACGAGGCACTAGCCAACAGGGCTAGAGAGAACCTTGAAGGGTCAAACCTCATGGTTTCAAACCATGTGGTAACCAAGCCCTTATTTGATTTTGGCTTCCTTGAACTCGACGTGCTTTCGAGCCACCGGGTCGTATTTCTTCATCGACATCTTTTCGGTGGTATTCTTGGTGTTTTTCTTGGTGGTGTAAAAATAGCCTGTGTCGGCCGTGCTGACGAGCTTGATCAGCACCGTGCTGGGCTTTGCCATGGTCTAGATCCTTTGGGAAACAGTCTTCGCGCGATGGTGCAAGAATATGAAGGCTTGCCCCTGTGTCAAGCGCGTCGGCGGCGCTTGTGTAGTGGTCGGTCATTTCTCGGTCGCTGATGGCGCTTTGCCAATGGACCGCCTCGATCTTTCCGGGAGCGAGCTGACTGCGCATGAACGCCCGGCTGGTGCTCTCGAATGGCGAAAAGGAGTTGGCCTTCCAGCCGGTCAGCCTCGATAAGCTCGACGTTGACGCGGTCCCCCAAACCAAAGGCCTCTCCGCTGCGTCTGCCGATGAGAACGTGCTGGCGTTCATCGTGGACAAACATGTCGTCGCCGAGACTGGAAACAGGCACCAGACCTTCGGCACCACAGTCCGAGAGCGCTTCGAACAGGCCGAAACGGTGCACGCAGATTACGCGCCCATCGTATTGCGCGCCGACTTTGTCACTCATCAGGAGTGACACGAATTTCTGGTGCGCCTTTCTTTCCGCTTCCATGGCGCGGCGCTCGGCACCCGAGAGATGTTCGCCCAAGGAAGCCATCCCGCCATCCTCATCATCGATCCTGCCCCCGGCTCCGGGAAGGTTGAGGGATTGGATGAGGGCCCGGTGAACAACGAGATCGCTGTAGCGGCGAATCGGTGAGGTAAAGTGGGTGTAGGCTTTGAGATTGAGCCCGAAATGGCCGATATTCTCGGGCTGATAGACCGCTTGCGCTTGTGCTCGAAGCACGAAACTCGCGATCATCTCATAGAGGTCGTGGCTCCTGAGACTGCGCAGCAGTTTGGAAAAGTCTGCGGGTCGCGTCGTCGATCGGTCCCAAGGCACGTCAAGCTCTTTGAGATATTGAGCCAGCACATCAAGCTTTACGGCATCGGGTTTGTCGTGGGCGCGATAGAGAAAAGGCTGCCTGCGTCGGCCAAGCTCGAGGGCTGCGGCAACGTTGGCGGCAATCATGAACTCTTCGATCAGGCAGTGGCTTGCCAGGCGCTTGCGAGGTTCGATTGCGGTGGGCCTGCCATCCTCATCGAGCACGACACGCCGCTCCGGCAGATCGAGCTCGATCGTGCCCCGCCGTTTGCGCGCGGCGTCGAGCGCTTCGTAGGCAGCAAAAAGTGGCTCGATCACGTGTCGGGCGAGCGGTTCCGTCGATGCATCGGGACTGCCGTCATGGGCCGCTTGGACCTGATCGTAAGTCAGCCGGGCGCGTGATCGCATGAGACCGCGCACAAACCGGTGCTTTATCAGACGCCCGCGCTTGCCGATGCGCATTTCAACGGCAAGACAAGCTCTGTCTTCGTCGGGCCGCAGGGAACAGAGATCGTTTGAAAGTTCTTCGGGCAGCATCGGAATAACACGGTCGGGGAAATAGACCGAGTTGCCGCGTTCGCGAGCCTCACGGTCGAGGGCTGTCCCGGGCCGGACATAGTGGGCAACATCGGCAATCGCGACAACGATCTGAAAGCCGCCCTCATTGTCGGTTGACGAATCGGGCTGCGCCCATACCGCATCGTCGAAATCCTTTGCGTCGTCGCCATCGATCGTCACGAGATCGAGATCGCGAAGATCGCGTCGCTGACCCAAGGTCACGGGTTTGGCGGCACGAGCATCCTCGCGCGCTTGGACACTGAATGTCATCGGCAATTTGGCTGCGACCGCCGTTGCGAGGCTGATGATCGAAGGATTATCCGGCCGCCCCAATCTTTCCAAGAGTGTCGCGCGCGGGCGGCCGAAGCGACCGGACCGATCAGCACGCGCTTGAACGAGATCGCCGTGCTCGACTTCATGATCGGGACCGATCAACAGGTCCCATTCATCTCGGCTGCGTTGCCTGCCGAGGGTGCGCAAGCGCCAGAGATTGCCGCTTTTCTCGGCGATGCCCATGACGTCGCGGGGGCGGTTCGGCAAGAGCTTGATCGGATCGGCCCGATAACTGCCATCGTCCAGGAGCGTGAATCGAGTGAGGATCCGATCGCCGATTCCGGGAGCCATCTTGGCGTTGGGCGCAAGCCGGACGGTCACGTCATGATTGCGCGCTGCCTTGAGAATAGGCTCGCCGTCATTGTCGAGGCTGATGACATCGGCGATGCCGACTGCCGGAAGATCGCCCTCGTCATCGGCCGCGCCATCAAACCCGGTTTCCTTGCGTATGACACGAAGCGTGCGCTTGGCTTCGGTACGGGCGCGGCCCTTCAGCCCCATTGCGTGCAACAACTCGCGTTGGCCCATCGAGCTTCCGTGCTCGGCGATAAAGGCCAGAATGTCCTCTCGGTCGGGAGCCGGTTTGGGGGCCGGTCGTCGCCGAACCATCAGCCCTGCGCGTCGGGGCTTTGGGTGTTGGCCTTGCCGGTCTTGCTTGTCGATTTGGCCTTGGTGGACTTCGTCTTGCTCGAGGCGGTCTTGGTAGCGGTTTTGCCGCCTGTCGCTTTTTTGCCCTTGGTGGCACCGTTCTTGCCGGCACGCGCTTCTTTGGCAGCGATCAGCTCCAAGGCTTTCTCGAGATCGACCTCATCGGGCTCGACGCTCTTCGGCACGCTTGCATTGGTCTTGCCGTGCTTGATGTAGGGGCCGAAGCGGCCCGATTGCATGGTGACAGGCTTACCGTCGCTCGGGTGTTTGCCCAATTCCTTGGCCGGCGTGGACGAGGCTGATCCTCTGGCGCGCGATGCCGGCGCATTGGCGAGAAGATGCAGGGCTCGGTTCATGCCGATGCTGAGAACGTCATCATCGGGGTTCAAGCGCACGAACTTGCCATCGAGTTCAATGAACGGCCCGTAGCGATTGATCCCGGCGATGACCGGCTTTTGGCATTCCGGATCGATGCCTACCTCACGCGGCAGGCTCAGGATGCGGAGAGCCAATTCGAGATCGATGTCCTCGGGCACGACATTGGGTGGCAGTGAGGAGCGTTTCGGCTCTTCGCCGGTACCGCGTTGCAGATACCATCCGTAGCGGCCCTTCTTGAGCCAGACTTCCTCTTCAAGTTCAGGATCGACGCCGATCAGCCGATCGCGGTTCTGGGCACTCTCGGGATCGTCGGCATTCTCGCCGAGCTTGCGCGTGTAGCGGCATTCGGGATAATTCGAGCAGCCGATAAAGGCACCGAACCGTCCGAGTTTGAGGCTTAATTTGCCGTCATTGCATAGAGGACAGGCACGGGGATCGGCGCCGTCGGGGCGTGGCGGGAAGAGCTTTCTCGAAAGTGCTTCGTTGAGTGCCTCGATGACTTCGGCTGTGCGACGCTCCTTGATGTCCGCTGTGCGCTCGTAGAAGGGATCCCAAAACTCGCGCAACACCTCTTTCCAGCGGAGATCGCCTGCCGCCACACCATCGAGCTTGCCTTCGAGTTCTGCCGTGAAATCGGGGCGGACATATTGATCGAAGAAGCCGGAGAGAAAGGCCGTGACGACCCGGCCGCGGTCTTCCGGAATGAAGCGCTTTTGCTCGAGCCGCACATAATTGCGGTCCTGCAAGACCGAAATAATCGCGGCGTAAGTCGACGGCCGGCCGATGCCAAGTTCTTCCAACTGCTTGACGAGGCTCGCTTCGGTATAGCGAGGCGGCGGTTCGGTGAAGTGCTGCACGGGCTCGATCTCGCCCTGCTCGACCGCTTCACCTTGTGCCATCTCAGGTAGGATGCGGCCCTCATCGTCGTCTTCGGGCGTGTCGTCCCGGCCCTCGCGATAGAGCTTGAGAAAGCCTTCGAAAGCGATGGTCTGGCCGGTTGCACGGAGCATGACATGGCCTTCGGGGCCAACGATATCGATGCCGACACGGTTCATCTGTGCTGCCGCCATCTGGCTCGCCACCGAACGGCGCCAGATCAGGTCATAGAGCCTGCGCTCATCGTCTCCCAGACTGCGCGACACCTGATCGGGCGCTCTGAATATATCCGTCGGGCGGATGGCTTCGTGCGCTTCCTGGGCATTCTTGGTGCGGGTTTTGAACATGCGCGGCTTGGGAGGCAGGAAATCGGCACCGTAGAGGATATCGACGAACCGCCGGCAGGCCTGCACCGCAGTGATCGACATCTGCACGGAGTCGGTCCGCATGT
>CAYPOV010000339.1:0-4772 GCA_964412385.1 uncultured Geminicoccaceae bacterium | reverse complement strand
CGTGCGACGGGCTCGGGCTTCGGGCCGGGACGTCGCTGGCCTGGGCTTCGCACGATGGGGCGTGTTCAGCTTCTGCTCGCCATGATGAATTATCTGACGGCACCATGCTGGATGGTCTTTGTTGTTCTCGGGCTCACCCAGGCCGTGCTGGCCTCCGCCGGCATGGCGCCTGGCTCGATGATCGGTTTTGTCGGCATGGATGCCCAAGGTGCCTTCGGCATTGATATCGGAACCGCCGGGCTGGCACTGATCGGCGCGGTCCTCACCATGAACTTTGCACCCAAGCTTGTAGGCTTCTTTGCCGTGATGTTTCATGCGCCATCGCGCCGCTCTTATGGAGGTGGGGCGCGCTTGGCGCTCTCCATGGCGGTCGAGTTCACAATGTCGCTCATGTTGGCGCCCATCATCGCGGTCGCCCAAGCGGTTTTCCTCTTCAGGCTCTTCGTCTTGAAGCGTGTGATCATCTGGGATGCGCAACCGCGCGGCCAAAATGAGATCGCACTTGGCCGGGCCTTCCTTCAGATGGCGCCGCAACTCGTCTTCGGCACCACGATCACATTGGTTTTGGCGTTCGCTGCGCCGAACATCCTGCCCTGGCTGTCGCCGATTATTGTCGGTTGCGTTTTGGCAGCGCCATTGACCTGGTTCACATCATTAGAGATTATCGGCCGCTGGGCGGAGAGATGGCAGATCTGCACAATTCCGGAAGAGCAGATGCATGTAAATGTGCTTGCGCATGCCGGATATGCCACCGGATCTGCCTTTTTGGGAGATGGTGGCGAACCGGTGCTTCAGCCGGAAGCCGCGCCATCGTCCTAATGCTGTTTTGACGCAACGGGTGCTCAGCGCTTGGTCTGCATCAGTGGACAGGCGCTAAACTCACGCGGGCTTGGGTGACGGCTGCCGTTGTCGCCAAGGCTCGGATTTGAAGAAGGCGACGATATAGGCGATGACGATGATCAGCGCGAAGCCTGAAAGGTTGACGAGCGCCCAGGTTCCGCTGTCACGTCCGATTTCGTCGAGCGCCATTCCGCCGATCCAGGAAAACGTCATGCTTGCCATGAATGTCGCAAGGGCCTGTTGGCCGACCTTGACGATCGGTGAGAAGACAGGTCGTGCGAGGACTTGTTCGCGATTGTGCAGGAGATAAAGGACGACGTAAGCCAGGCAAACGAAGTGCAACCAGCGGATGATGCCGAAATTGGTTTTAAATGCACCGAAAAAGAAGCTGTTGCTCAACGTATGAAGAAACGGCGTGGCATTCCAAATCGGGCTATAGTAGCAGATCACCATGAGAATCGTGAATCCCAAGGCACCTATGAAGAGGGGCGTGTTGTCGAGCGGAATGCGGATCCAGCCGGCGCCGAACACAAACCCGGTATAGAAGATGAGTTGCCAGGCAAGCGGATTGAAGAACCATGGCCGGTCACTCCACCACTCCGCCGGAAATTCAAGATTGAAGAATTGAGTAGCGACATAGAGGCCGCCGCAATATAAAAACACGAGGGAGAGATGAATCTTTTTGAGCAACATGATGATCGGCAGCATCAGCAAAATGACCATATACATCGGCAGAATGTCGAAATAGTTGGGAACGTAAGTCAACGTCATGAAGCCCAAGATGCCTTTTCTTGGCTCCTGAAAAAAGAACAAAAGATTCAGATTTTTAATGTAGTCTTCGCCAGAGGCGAGATTGGTCCCTAGAACTGAAAAGAATACTATTATGAGGAATAGTGTAATATGGGCCCAATAGATCTGCCAGCATCGGAACACCACCCGGGTCGTGCCGATCACAAAGCCCCGACGAACAAAGACGCTGCCGAACGCGATCGCCGACGCAAAACCGGAGCAGAAGACGAACATTTCCGTTGCATCGCTCGGGCCGAATCGAGCCGGAACGAATTGCACCCAGGCGTTACCGGGTACATGCGCGATGAAAATAATGAACATTGCGAGGCCTCTGAAGAAGTCCAGCCGGACATCCCTCTGCCTCGAAGGCTGTTGCATTCCCACTCCGTGCTCGATCTTAGTGACAGTGTGTTTGGACGCGGATTTTCGAGTCTCCAAGTTGAACGCAACGTCGAACCATCACAATCACGTTGGCTTGCAGTCGAGGCCCTAAGTGCTTGCGTGACAAGGAGTTGGCAACATCGATGAGCAAGGTCGCGACCGACAGTCTCGACAGTCATTACGATGAACTCGCGCGTTTGCATCCTAACCGACTCCACGTTCTAGCCCACCTTGGACAGAGTCTGGACGGGCGGATCGCGACGGCAAGTGGGCATTCACATTACGTGAACGGACCGGAGAGCCTCACCCATCTGCATCGCCTGAGATCGTTATCGGACGCCGTCATCATCGGTGTCGAGACGGCCATCGCTGATCGTCCCAGACTGACAACGCGACATGTGGAAGGGCCATCACCGGTTCGTGTCATTATTGATCCGAAAGGCAGGCTGCCCGCCGATCATAACCTTCGAACGGATCGGCTATCTCCAACGATCGTCCTGACTGCCAAGCCCCAACACGCCTTCGATGTCCCGATCCCTGTAATCGGTCATCGGGTCGCACCAACGGTCATCATCGAATTCTTGCAAGGCGAAGGACTACATCACCTGCTGGTGGAAGGAGGTGGACGGACAGTTTCTGCCTTTTTGGCAGCGCGTGCCCTTGATCGCCTGCAATTGGCGGTGGCACCGCTGCTGATTGGCTCGGGCAGACCCTCGATACAGCTCGAAGAAATTTTGACCCTGGATGAGGCGCTCAAGCCGGAATGCCGACGGTATCAACTCGGTAATGACACGTTATTCGACCTCAGAATGCGCGCGCGCCACGATCCTTCCATTGGGACAACGGGCTAGGCTGCCGTTTGTGTTTCAGGGCCAAGGAGGGAGCTTGTAACGGTTTGGTCCTGGCCGTCGGATGTCATTCTGGATTGCGACATCTCGATATGGTCCAGTAAATGGGCGGCGCTGCGCTTCCAGGAAAACTTGGTTTGGACGAGGGATCTTGTGTTCCTGACGAGGGTTTTCGGAAGCGTCCGGTCGTCATTTCATTTTTTATCTGCCTGACGAACTCCTGTGGCGAGTTGGCTATCAGGATTTCCCTTTCGGGCTTGGCGCCGACACCGCGATTGCCAAGCTCCGAAACGACACAAGGGATTTGCATGGCCATCGCCTCGAGAATCTTGTTTTGCAGGCCGGTGCCGATCTCCATAGGTGCCACAAAAGTTTTGGCGGAGGCGTAGGCCTCGGTAATATCGTCAACCCAGCCAGAAACGGTCACCGAGGGACCTGCTAAGCCCTTCACTTCCGAGGTGGGCGTGCAGCCCGCAATCAGCACGCGCATAGGCGATTGGAAGAAGGGTAGCACTCGTTTGACGATATAGCTGGCGGCTCGAACATTCGGCGGGTAGCTCATATTCCCCGTGAAGACGAGATCGAATTGCTGCGGCCGCTCCTTCGCGGCAAACTTGGTGGGATCGACACTGTTTCGGACGTCGGCTATGTCATCCCGCTCGGGATGGTCAATGAGCTTGCGATCTTGTTCCGAGATGATCGTCTTCAACTCAAACTCATTGAAGACATCGCTCTCATAGCGTCGAAGCCTTGTAGCCTCCTTCGACCACAATAGCTTCGAAGGCAATGGACAGACATCGGCATGTCTTTTCGCGCGAGCGGAGAGTGAGCCCATGTAATCTAGCGCCTTAGGGATATGCTTACAGGCGCTGGCATAGTCAGCCACGTGAATCAGTTGGAAATTCAAGTGATTCGGCTTGTGCGCGTTGATGATAAAATGCCGCCTGAAATGGCCGTCCGTCGAAAATCGATCTCACGATGTTCAACAGACCCGTTGTCAAACTGACGGATACGATTTTGAGATCAACGCAATAACGCCGTAGTTTAGTGAGGTCCTCATCGGAATGTCCCCTATTATCCAGGCAGAACAGATCAATATCATTCTCTTAAGCTAGGCAGCGTATAAGTTGATGAGCCCGAAGTTTGTCACCACAGAATAGAAGACAGGATAAGGGTCAAAGGATAATAGCCAGCGTTATGATGTATGAAGTTTATATAGTAAGTGTATTATGTTTAAGGAAATATTCCGGACGTCATATTCACTGAATCCTGCACTTTATGCCTGCAAGCCAATTTCATAGCTTCTAGAAGGTTGCTTGGGTCGACTAATTAGTTTAATAGAGAATTTCTCTTCTGTATCGGCAATGATAATGTCGCGTGCTGGAGTACACACAACACGACTTGCACCTGTGCTAGTTCTAATGATTGCATTAGCATTCGCCATGCCTTCGATAATATTGATGTGAACACCGCTGCCTGAATGAAGCGGTACGACAATAATTGGATGCTCGCTCATGAACTTCTTGGCATCCGGGACTTCACCCAATACTTGAATATTGGGTCCAGTTAAATCGAATAGCCACTCGGGCATGGCCTTACCTGCAATGTATAGGACTGCTGCCGGTACGGCGCTGACAACGCGCGGCCACACTTCCTCCAAGAACCAGCGTATCCCCTCTTGATTCGGAAGCCAATCCATCGCCGCGATATGGATGACGGTGTCACTCTTGCGATCGGGTGACGCCTTATACAATTCTGTCTGAATGCCGCAAGGAACGACTGAAGATGTCCTATTGATGCCGTGATATCGAAAGTATTGATGATCGCAATTGGTTCGATCGAGATAGGATTTCGAAAGGCAATCGCGGCGCAGAGGATGTTTCGGTGTGGCAATGGCAATCACCTTGACATCGT
>CAYPOV010000338.1:0-4781 GCA_964412385.1 uncultured Geminicoccaceae bacterium | reverse complement strand
CAAATTGAACTGTTCCTTCTTAAGCAATGTCAGCTGATCCTTGAGCTGGGCATCACTCTCAGCGCGCATATCGGATGCCTTCTTCACCTCAGGTCTCCTGCACCCGGACCACTGTGCGGGTGGCAACAGGCATTTTTGCGGCACCCCTTCGAATCGCCTCTTCAGCGAGTTCCGTTGGCACACCGTCGATCTCGAACATGATCCGCCCCGGTTTCACGGGCGCGCACCAAAATTCCACAGAACCCTTACCCTTACCCATCCGGACCTCAGCCGGTTTTTGCGAAACCGGCTTGTCGGGGAACACACTAATCCAAACGCGACCAGCGCGCTTGAGATGACGCGTGATGGCACGCCGCGCAGCCTCGATCTGCCGTGCCGTAACGCGTCCCGGCTCCGTTGCCTTCATGCCGACCGACCCGAAATTCAGCGTAAAGCCACCCTTGGCATCACCTTTGATTCGGCCTTTGTGCTGTTTGCGGTACTTCGTTCGTTTCGGTTGCTGCATCGTCTATCGTCCTCACGTCGCCAATCCAAAGAAGTCGAGCTGGACCGGCCCAGAGAGTTCACTCTCCTAGTTGCGGTTATGGCTAACGGTGCTGCCCTGCTCGTTCATCCGCCGTTCATAGGCCATGGGATCATGTTCCATGATCTCCCCGCGAAACACCCAAACCTTGATACCGTTCGTCCCGTAGGCCGTGTGGGCTGTAGCGCGGGCAAAATCGACATTGGCTCGCAGCGTGTGCAGCGGAACACGGCCTTCGCGATACCATTCCGTCCGTGCGATTTCCGCACCACCCAAGCGGCCGCCGCAGGTCACTTTGATTCCTTGCGCACCCAAACGCATCGCCGATTGCACAGCGCGCTTCATCGCCCGCCTGAAGGTGACGCGACGCGCCAGTTGCTGGGCGATGTTTTCCGCCACGAGCTTGGCATCGAGTTCAGGCTTGCGGACCTCGACGATGTTCAAATGAACATCACCGGAGCACATGGCCGAAACATCCTTGCGAAGTTTCTCGATGTCCTGGCCCTTCTTACCGATAACCACACCGGGCCGTGCAGTGTGGATGGCGATGCGCGCCTTCTTGGCGGGCCGCTCAATTACGATCCGACTGAGTGCCGCACCGGAAAGCTTCTCTTCCAGAAACTTCCGGATCTTGAGATCTTCCGCCAACAATTTCGCATAATTGTGATCAGAGAACCAGCGCGAGTCCCAGGTGCGATTGATGCCGACGCGCAGGCCGACTGGATTGACTTTTTGACCCATCAGTCGAGCTCCTCCTCGCGTTGGCGCACCACGATCCGCAATTGGCTGAACGGCTTCTCGATCCTCGCACCACGACCGCGGGCACGCGCGCGGAACCGTTTCATAACAAAGCGTTTGCCAACGCTCGCTTCTGCCACGACCAGACTGTCGACATCGAGACCGTGATTATTCTCAGCATTGGCGATCGCCGATTCGAGCGTCTTGCGCACTGATTCAGCGATACGTTTTTGCGTGAACTCGAGGGCCACCACGGCTTTGCCGGCATCCATTCCGCTGATCATCCCGGCGACCAAGCCGAGCTTGCGTGGACTGGAGCGCACCAGCGTTGACGTCGCCACAGCTTCGTTCGCGGCGACGGGACGTTGCGATTTGGGTTTTCCCATGGCGCTACCTCCGCTTCGCTTTCTTGTCGGCGCCGTGGCCGTAATAGGTACGTGTTGGCGCGAACTCACCCAATTTATGGCCCACCATGTTCTCCGTGACATAGACGGGCACAAACTTTTTTCCGTTGTGCACGGCAAAGGTGAGGCCAACGAACTCCGGCATAATGGTCGATCGCCTAGACCATGTCTTGATGATCTCGTTGCGATTCGAGGCTTTCGCCTTTTCCGCCTTGTCGAACAAATAGCCGTCGACGAACGGGCCCTTCCAAACTGATCGTGTCACGTCAGCTACCCCGCTTCTTGGCGACGTGGCGACTACGGATAATCATGCGATCGGTCTTCTTGTTGTTGCGTGTACGGTGACCCTTGGTCGGCTGCCCCCATGGACTATCAGTTTGTCGACCGCCCGATGTCCGCCCCTCACCGCCGCCATGGGGGTGATCAACGGGATTCATAACCACACCACGCACAGTTGGACGACGACCGATCCAACGCGAACGTCCCGCTTTGCCGAGATTAGTATTCTGGTTATCGGGATTTGACACGGCACCGATCGACGCCACGCAGGTTGAAAGCACCCGTCTAATCTCGCCCGACATCAGGCGAATTTGCGTATAGTCCGCATCACGGCCGACGATCTGCACAAATGATCCCGCTGCACGTCCGATCTGCCCGCCGCGTCCCGGCTTCATTTCGACATTGTGTACGACCGTACCAACGGGGATGTTCCCCAAAGGTGCTGCGTTCCCGGGCTTCACGTCGACGCGGTTGCCAGCGATCACCTGGTCGCCAACACGCAAGCGCTGTGGTGCAAGGATATAGGCAACTTCGTCATCTTGATAACGGATCAAGGCGATGAAAGCGGTTCGGTTCGGATCATATTCCATCCGCTCGACCTTGCCGGGCACGTCCCATTTTCGACGCTTGAAGTCGACCAGCCGATAGAGCCGCTTGTGGCCGCCACCGCGATGCCGCACAGTCATACGGCCATTGCTGTTGCGTCCACCGGCCTTGGTCAGACCTTCGGTCAGCTTCTTTTCCGGACGACCTTTGTGGAGATCGTTTCGATCCACCGTCACCAGCTGGCGCCGTGAAGGGCTTGTCGGACTGAATTTCTTGAGCGCCATCGACCTAGATTCCCGTCGTCACGTCGAGGGACTGGCCTTCTGCCAACGTCACCATCGCCTTCTTGACCGCATCACGGCGACCAAGACGTCCACGGAAACGCTTAACCTTGCCAGCCTGATTCAAAGTGTTCACAGCAGTGACCTTGACACCGAAAATTCCCTCAACGGCGGCTTTGATCTCCGCCTTGTTGGCATCCGGGCGCACCTTGAACACAACTTGGTTGTGCTCGGAGAGCCGTGTCGACTTTTCGGTGATCACCGGCGAGCGAATCACATCGTAGAGGGCGTCCTGCGACAGCGTCACGGGTGGAGCTTTTTTCATGCGAGGCGCTCCTCAAGCGTCTTCACCGCGTCCTGCGTCATTACGAGCGTCTTGCGACGCATAATGTCATAAACATTAGCGCCCATGCTCGGCACCACATTGACAAGCGCAAGATTGCGCGATGCCAGGGCGAAATTCTTGTCCAGTTCGCCTTCGGTGATAATCACAGCGGATTCGACACCGAGACCTTTCAAGCTCGCGGCCAAGTACTTGGTGCGAGGTTCATCGAGCTTGGCGCTATCGATGACAATGAGATCACCGCCTTTCGCCTTGCTGGAGAGTGCCGCCCGAAGCCCCTGCTTGCGCGTGCTTTTGGGAAGACTGAACCCATGATCACGCGGCGTCGGTCCGAACACGATACCGCCGCCACGGAAAATATTCGCCTGCTTGGAACCGTGACGCGCCCGTCCCGTACCCTTCTGCTTGAATAGCTTGGCACGCGATCCCTTCACGTCACTTCGGCCAATAGTCGAATGCGTGCCTGCCCTGCGCTTGGCAAGCTGCCAGCGCACGACACGATGAAGAATATCGGCTCGAACTTCGGCGCCGAAAACACTTTCGGAAAGCTCGAGTTCACCGACATCCTCGCCCGCGAGATTTTTGACGTTTACCTGCATCCTTCTAATTCTCGCTTTCCTCAGCGACCACGGCTTCAGCCTCTTCGCCCGCTTTGATCACCGCTGCAGGAAATGGCGCCTCTTTCGGAAGGGCCCGCTTCTTGGAATCGGAGACGCGCACATAAGATCCTTTGGAACCGGGGACACCTCCTTTAACCAGGATTAGCCCGCGCTGGGGATCGACGCCGAAAACCTCGAGGTTCTGGACGGTCGCCTGCCGATTGCCCAACTGACCCGCCATTTTCTTGCCTTTGAAGACGCGGCCCGGATCCTGGCATTGACCGGTGGAACCATGGGCACGGTGCGAAATCGAGACACCATGGCTGGCGCGGAGGCCAGCAAACCCATGGCGCTTCATGCCGCCGGCAAAACCCTTACCGATACTGATTCCCGAGACATCAACAAACTGTCCGGCAACGAAATGGCCGACATGAACTTCCTGTCCGACCTCGAGCAAGGCATCATCACTCACACGGAACTCGGTAAGGCGCATCTTCGGCTCCACCTTGGCCTTCCCAAAATGACCGCGCATCGGCTTGGTGACATTCTTGGTCTTGGCCTTGCCGACACCAACCTGAACGGCCGTGTAACCATCGCGCTCTTTGGTGCGGACGTCGACCACCTCACATTTCTCAACACGAAGAACGGTAACGGGAATGTGGCTCCCATCGACACCGAACAATCGTGTCATGCCGACCTTCTCGGCTACTACTCCAGTGCGCATGGCCATCTTCCGCTATAGTTTGATCTCGACATCGACACCAGCCGCAAGATCGAGCTTCATCAGCGCGTCCACGGTCTGCGGTGTCGGATCGACGATATCCAAAAGACGCTTGTGCGTTCTGATCTCGAACTGCTCACGGCTTTTCTTGTCGACATGAGGCGAGCGATTGACCGTGAACCGCTCGATCCGATTGGGGAGCGGTATCGGTCCTCGCACACGCGCACCGGTCCGTTTGGCAGTGCCGACGATCTCACGCACCGACTGATCGAGCACGCGGTGATCGAAAGCCTTCAAACGAATCCTGATATTTTGAGCGTCGATTGTTTCTGGTCCTCGGCGCGAAT
>CAYPOV010000337.1:0-4809 GCA_964412385.1 uncultured Geminicoccaceae bacterium | reverse complement strand
TCCAATAGATGAACCGAAAGACCGGGTTCATGTAGACGGTTCGGCAGTTCAGTCTGTGGTCGGTGACGTCTTCCCGGAGACCTGCATGTTGTGTGTACCCGAAGAAAACGATCTCCAGCCATGCGCCGGCGAAGGTTGGAATACCGACAAACATCGCCGGCAACAGGCTGCCGATAGCGACACACCAAACGGCCACGGCTGCGTAAATCGTAAGTTGGATGCGCGCTTCAAGGATCACCTTCCAACGCTCAGCCTCGGGAACGAAATCTTTCTCCTCGTCGCTGAGCCGTCCCTGGACGTGATTGAAAAGCTTTTCGATCTGCACCCAGCCGGTGCGGAGGTGAAGAATATCAAGAAAGATGCCTGCAAAGCTCGGCGGCCGCATGACTGCGATTTCCGGATCCCGTCCGACGATGAGGGTGTCTGTGTGGTGGCGGGTGTGACTCCAGCGCCAAAGCGTGCCGTTTCTGAGGATCATGAATGATGCGATGTGATAGATGACGCGGTTCATCCATTGCGTGCGGAAGGCCGTGCCATGACCGCATTCATGCCACCGCGAATCGCCACATGATCCATAGAAGATGCTGTAGACGAGAAAGAACGGCAGGAACCACCATGTGCCCCAGGTTTGCACCATCATGAAACCGGAAGAGCCCAAAATAACGAACCAGATGAGCGTGTCGCGGATGGCCGGTCCGTCGCGCCGCTGCATCAGTGCTTTCATCTCATTGCGGGGTATCGGTGTGGCATACCATCTTGCACCTGCCAGACCCTTCGCGATCGCCGCTTGGCCATCCGCACCTGTCAGAGAATAATCGCGATACTTTTCCATTGCGCACGCCTCCTTATCTTCGACCGCCACGTAAGCTAGGGTTCGATCATTATGTCCTTTGACGATATCTACGCGAAGCTCGGTCTCTCATCCATCATCAATGCCAAGGGCACGGGTACGAGGTTGGGCGGCATTCCACTTCGCCCTGAGGTCACTGCCGCCATGGTTGAAGCGTCGCGGGCCTCGATCGACCTCGTGCAATTGCAAGCCAAGGCGAGCGAGATTATCGCCGATGCCACGGGTGCTGAATCCGGTCTCGTCACGTCAGGTGCCGCCGCCGGACTCTTGCTCGGCACCGCCGCCTGTCTTGCAGGGCTCGATCCGGTGCGCATGAATCGGCTTCCCGGCACGCGCGGGCTCAAGAACCAGGTCATTATGATCAAGAGCCAGCGCAATGGTTATGATCATGCGGTACGGACAGCCGGTGCTCGGATTGTTGAGATCGGGCTCGCCGACCACATAGCGGGTGCGGGCGTGCGAAGCGCCGATCCTTGGGAAATCGAGGCCGCGATCGATGATCGAACAGCTGCTATTTTGTGGGTCGCGCGTCCCGAACCTGAGATCGCGCTCGACGTCATCACAGAAATCGCCAAAGAACGCGGGATCCCAGTGATTGTCGACGCCGCGGCGCAGTTGCCGCCGGTGGCCAATCTCAAAAGATTTATCGCGGATGGTGCCGATTTGGTGGCATTCAGCGGCGGCAAAGCGATTAGCGGGCCACAGGCTTCCGGAATTCTTTGCGGACGTCGCGACCTGATCATGTCAGCGGCCCTGCAAATGCTCGATCAGGACATTGCATTCGAAGAGTACGAGCCGCCAACACATTTCATCGACAGATCAAGGCTCAGAGGATTGCCAAGCCATGGCATCGGCCGGCCTTGCAAGGCTGGGAAGGAAGAGATCGTCGGCCTCTTGACAGCACTTCGATTGTTTATGGAAGAGAGCGATGATGATCGGCGCGAGCGTTGGTTGAGCCTTCTTGGGCCTTTGGCGGACGGTATCGAGGGGGCTCACCTTCTTTCGGATGGTGCTGTCCCCAGACTTGTGATCGAGCGATCCGGCTGGGACGCGGTGCAGTTGGGACATGATCTCCGCCATCAACAACCACCAATCTACGTCGACACGGCAGAGGCACATCGAGGCCGCCTCTTGATCTCTCCCTTGGGACTTCGCGACAATGATCTATCCTTCATCCTCGATGCTTTCTCCAAATTGGGGCGCTGAGCCATGACATCCGGACGAATTCAGGACAGAGTGGCAATCGTGATTGGCGCAACTCAGGGGATCGGGGCAGGCATTGCCAAGCGCCTCGCTGAAGAGGGGGCCAAGGTCACCGTCGCCGATCGCAAAGAACCGGCATTGCAGCTTGGTGAGCGGTTTGTGGCATGTGATGTGTCAAGAGAAGCCGACGTCGAGGCGCTGGTGTCGAGCACTGTCGAGACCTACGGCCGTGTCGACATTCTCTGCCAAAATGCCGGCATCTTCCCGTATTCGATGATCCCGGACATATCGGTGGGCGAGTGGGACGATGTTTTGGGCGTCAATCTGCGCGGCAATTTTCTGGCGATCCGTGCATGTCTCAAACCGATGCAGGCGCAGCGCTATGGTCGGATCGTTCTCACCAGTTCGATCACGGGTCCGAGAGTCAGTGTCACGGGCCATGCCCATTATTCGGCGAGCAAAGCCGGTATTAACGGGCTTATTCGAGCGGCGGCCCTGGAAGCTGCACCCTATGGCGTGACCGTCAACGGTGTGGAGCCCGGCAACATCATCACCGAAGGACTCTTGAGCGAACGATCACCGGAATACCGTAAAGCCATGGAGGATTCCGTACCACTTGGCAGGCTTGGAACGCCAGAGGATGTCGCCAACGCCGTCTTGTTCTTGGCGTCCGATGAAGCGGCCTATGTTACGGGCACGACGATCATTGTCGACGGCGGGCAAATCATCCCGGAAAGCAAGGCCTAGTTAGGCACCCTCGCGCCCGAGTGCCTCGATCTTGGCAAGCCATTTTTGGCGTTTGCCTTCGTTCGCTTCGCCAACACCACCAAGCAGCGTCCTCTTGATCGGTGCGATTCCGATGAATCGGAGAATATTGCGCTCAAAGCTCTTGAGACTGTGCGCCTGATAGTACCAGCGATAGGCAAGAGCCGGCATGTCCATGGTGACGATAATGCGCGCGGATCTCCCTTTCAGCAGCTTTTTCAGCCAACGTCCTGAACCCTTCTCGAAGGCAAAATCGGGGCGAATGACCTGTTCAATAAAGGCCTTGAGCAACGCCGGCATGGTGCCGAGCCAAAGCGGATAGATGAACACCAGGTGTTCAGCTTGGCGGATTGCTTCCTGGGCGTCGAGCACGAGCATGGGCGGAGGGCGATCTTCGAGCACCTTGGTGTTCTTCAAGATCGGGATATCGAGATCGGCGATGGCGAGCACACGAACGTCATGACCGCTAGCACGGGCGCCATTGGCGTAGGCATCCGCCAGCTTGTGCCCGAAACGTTGCCGGTCAGGGTCGGGATGACCGTCGATAATGGTGATTGATGTCAATGGTTAGGGGCTTGCTGCCCAAGCATGAGCTCGATGTCTTGGACGGCTGCGCCAGATGCACCCTTGCCGAGATTATCGAGGCGGGCGATCAGCACCGCTTGATGGTGGGTGGCATTGGCATAGACGCGAAGCTCGAGCAAGTTGGTGTTGTTGAGAGCCTCGGGTTCGATGCGTGAAGGATTGGTGTCGCGATCTCCAAACGGCATCACGTGAACCGTGTCGGATCCCGAAAAATGCATGTCGATCGCGTGATGCAGATCGGCGCCGCTAGGTGAGCCGTTCAGCGTGTCGAGGTGAAGGGGAACCGAAACTAGCATGCCTTGGCGGAAATTGCCGACTGAAGGTACGAAAATCGGCGGTCGGGTCAGCCCCGAATGCTTTTGCAGTTCCGGGAGGTGCTTGTGCAGGAGTTCGAGCCCATAGAGTTCAAAGGCGGATGCGGTCCTGGCTTCGAAGGCGGCAATCATACTCTTGCCGCCGCCTGAAAAGCCGCTCACCGCATTGACCGTCAGAGGATAGTCGGGCGGCATAATTCCGGCATCGACCAGGGGGCGAATGAGCGCAATCCCTCCGGTCGGGTAGCAACCGGGGCAAGCGACGCGCCGTGCATCACGGATCGACTGTTCTTGGCCCGGGCAGAGTTCCGGAAAACCATAGACCCAGCCCTCGGCGACTCTGTGTGCCGTCGATGCGTCGAGCACTTTGGGGCCTCGATCGCCGAGATCGGCGACGAGGGCTACGGTTTCTCGAGCCGCATCATCGGGAAGACAAAGCACGACGAGATCGACTTCTTCGAGGAGTTCCCTTTTGGCAACCGGGTCCTTGCGTCGGGCATGGTCAAGGCTTTGGATGGACACGTCGCCTTTCCGCTCGAGCTTGTCACGGATGCCAAGGCCAACAGTACCGGATTCGCCGTCAATGAAGATAGTTCCCTTCAGGCCCGGAAGTTCGGCCACTTTGTTGAGCGCAACCGCCATCGAAATCACCTTGTTACTGCGGAAGGACAATCGCAAACTGAGACTGTCTCTGCAACGGGATTAGTCTCGTGGTTTTCGGGCGACGAGAAACTCATAGCTGTAAAATTCGCCAAAATTTCGACGTATCATGATCTCGCGTTCCGTGAGATCGATGACGCCAAGAGCTTCGGCGTCATTCTCGTAGCGTTTGCGGAGCACGGGAAGCTTTTGCACGAGTGGCGTGTAGTAGGGCTCCCACCAAGCCTCGTCCGGGAGGGTAAAATGCCCAACGATGTGATAGCCGGCCTGTTCAATCAGCCGAAGATTGCCGCCGACAGTCTTCATCTCGGGATACTCTGATTGGAAGAAGGTCGCAACTTCCCCAGGCGGATACTCTTCGATCCAAACCAACTCGCTGAAGCCGAGATAGCCGTTTGGACGCAACAGGCGACGCCAGGACGATAGGGCATT
>CAYPOV010000336.1:0-4833 GCA_964412385.1 uncultured Geminicoccaceae bacterium | reverse complement strand
CGGCGGGCCAAAAACCCCCAGCGATATCGTGGAATAGCGGAATTGTCGTTCAAAAAGAGTTTCCTTGACGTTTGATTGAACTCGCAATGTATAGGTCGAAGAGCCCAATGTCAAGAAAAGAATCGCATTAAATTCCTTCTCAATGAAAAAATACGTTGTGGGTCCTTTGGAGGGGCGAAATCCGAAACCGGTTCCAAACGATTTCAGTCCGGCAGCAGATAGATCGTTGGTGCATTGAAGAGTGCGGGTGACTGGCTGCGGTCGACTTGGGCGACCCTACAGGTGTCGCGAACCCGATCGGTTTCGAGATAGTGTTGTGTGACGAGGCTTTCGAAGCCCTCTGCACTGAGTTTGTAGTGGATATGGGAGGGGCGGGGCCGGTAGGCGGCGGGAAACAGAGACATGACCGAAAAGACACCGTCTCGGTCGGTATAACGAGTGCCACGGAGATCGATCTCGCTATCTTGATAATCGGTCACATCGCCGTCGTTCTGCGGATAGTACCGGCCCGTGCCGTCCGTCTGCCAGATCTCGACCTGAGCGCCCGCAATAGGGTCATGGGGCGGTTCGGCACTTCGAATTTCACCTTCGATACGCATCGGCTCGCCTTCCTTGCCGAACCGGTTGAGATTGTCGACTTCGGGCGTATTCGCCACAAAGAATGGCCCTAACGCATCACGCTGGGTCGGAACACAAGCCGGGTCATGAGCGAAGGATGGTGCCGAGATGACAGCGATTGCCATCGCCAGAGCTGCACGCTTAAAATTGGTCATTGGAGTTCTCCGCGATTCTTCTCCTCCCCAAGGTCGTTACGAATGAAACATTGGCAATCCGAAAAGCGCGCAGGAAATCTCAAATCTTGAGGGTCAGTTCGAAACCTGGATGTCAGATGACAGATTTTTTGCGACCATGGTGACCGCTGTCACAGCCTGATCCCGGAAATGGCGCCAAAAGCAACACGTCTTCTCTGCTCTTCCCTCCTCAACACTCAGCCGTCCGGTCCCCGGGCGGCTTTTTTTTGCGGGAAGCAAGTTGCGGTACTGTCGGATCGATCCGGTAGGGACCCATCATGTCTTGATAGGGCTACCGCACGAGCTGTTTGAGCGGTGCGATGAGCTTGCGTGATAGCGAGCCGTAGGAGGAAAACCCATGGTGTTTGTAGAAAGCTTCAGCCACGGCATCCTTGGCGTCGACGATCACCCCGAACACCGCCACCTCACTCTTCGCGGCTCGCTCCGCTGCTTCGAGAAGAAGCGCAGAGCCCAGCTTGAGGCTCTGGTATTGAACATCAACTGCCAAAAGCCCCACCCGAGCGACGGGGATCGTTGGGTAGCGCGGAGCCCTTTTAGCCAAGTCTAGGGGCAGATCCGTTACGGGAATGTCGGCTGCCGAAAGTGTAAAAAACCCTGCTATCGTATCGGTTCGGTCATCGACTGCCACAAAGCAAGCAGTAGCTCGTCGGCGGATGTCTTGTGATACTTGATTAAGAAAGTATCGGTCGAGAGGTTCGCTACCCGATCGAAATCCAGTTCTGTCTTGTCTTGCCAGTGTGGTGATCGAAAAGCGTGGACCAGTCACGAATCCTCGATGAGTCGTCGATGATGCTCACGTGCACGCTTCATTGCAGGAGCAGGTTCGGAAGGATTGAGTAGGGATTCAACGAAACGCTGCTGGTCATCCGCGGACAAGCGGACGACATTCATATCTTCGATCGTTTGTCGTGCGGCTTGCGCGGCTGCATTGACAACAAAATCACTGAGTGATCGTCCTTGCAGTTCGGCGGCGCGTTTAACCGTGCGCAATATCTCCGGTGTGACGCGCGCTTCGATTCGTGCGGATCGAGTTTGCTGGCTCGCCATAGAACACTCCTTCATCGATGATGTACGGTGAAGTGCCGGACAATGCAAGGGCAGATAGCTGGTGTGGTGGTAGCTGTGACCGCAAAGGCACGGGCTCAGAACACAAGGCTTCATTGCTGGTTGGTAAGATCAGCCGGCGACCCTGGGACGCAAATGTTGAAACAAGAAGACAGGTAAGTCCCCCGGGAGTTTGAGGGGACGGTGTCCCCTCAAGAAAAGCCTTCTGCGCCTAGTTCACGAATTGCGGCATGACCCAGCGGGGGAGGGCGAGGATGAGGTCGGGGAGGAGGATGACGATAGTGAGGACGGCGAGCATGGGGAGTAGGATGATGGAGACATCTCGAAGTGCGTGGACGACTTTGATCTTGCCGACGGAGGCCGCGATCAGAAGGCATAGGCCGTAGGGTGGTGTGACGAGGCCGAAAGCGAGGCTGATGACGCCGATGATTGCGAAGTGGATCGGGTGCATGCCGACCGCCTCGGTGACCGGAAAGAGCACGGTGCCGAGGATGATGATGGCGGGGATGGCGTCGATGAACATGCCGATAACGAGGAAGGCCAAGGCCACCATGAAGCCGGTTTCGTAGAGGCCGAGGCCCATGCCTTCGATCCAGGCGACCATGGCGGCGGGGATTTTGAAGTAGGCGAGAGCCCAGCCGAAGGCCGAGGCCGTGCCGATGCAGAAGAGTGAGATGGCGGCGAAGCGGGCGCTGTCATAGAGGATTTTGGGAAGGCCTTGGAAGGTAACCGAACGATAGATGAACAGGCCCAAGAACAGCGAGTAGAGGACCGCGATCACCGAGGCTTCGGTGGGTGTGAAGAAGCCGCCGACAATGCCGCCGACGATGATGATGGGGGTCATGAGCGCCAGGATGGCGTTGGCGAAAGCGCCCAAGAATTGGCGGAAGGTGCTGCGGTCATAGATCGGATAGCCGCGCAATTTGGCATAGGCATAGACAGTGCCCATGAGCGAGGCGGCAATCAGGAAGCCCGGGACGACGCCGGCCAAGAACAGGCCACCGATCGAGACCGACATGAGCCCGCCCCAGACGATCATCAGGATCGAGGGCGGGATGATGACGCCCATGACGCTCGAGCAGGCAGTGATCGCCACCGAGAAGCTGGTATCGTAGCCCTGCTTTTTCATTTGCGGGATCAAGATCGAGCCGATGCCTGCAGCATCCGCGGTCGAGCTTCCCGAGATGCCGGCAAACAGCATCGAGACAGTAACGTTGATGTGACCGAGGCCGCCCGGAAGGTGACCCACCATAGATCGGCTCAGATTGACTAGCCGGTCGGTGATGCCCGAGGAGTTCATGAGATTGGCGGCGAGCAGGAAGAAGGGTACTGCGAGGAGGACGAAGGCATTGTAGCTCTTGAACATCTCGCGCAACAGCAGGATCGGCGTCAGGCGTTCCTCGATGAAGAAGATGGGAATGCAGGCGAGGCCCAGGGCAAAGGCGACGGGCACGCGCAGCAGCACCAGGACACCGAAGACACCAAAGAGGATGGCGGCGACTTCGCCCGGGCTCAAAGCGAGCTGCCTTGTTCGTGGTGAAAGTCGGGTTTGCGCTCTCCGCGCCAGATCTCGAGATCTTCCTTGAGCTTCTCGATGAGAAACATGATCCAGATGAGGCCGGCAAGCGGCCAGGCGCAATAGATCGTCACCATGGGAAGCTGGGCGATCTCCGAGAGCTGGCGGGCGCCGAGGATGATGAAGTCCCAGCCGAAGATGAGGAAGATCAGGCCGGTTGCCAGCATGGCGATATGGACGAAGATCTTGGAGGCTGCCTCGAGCTTGGCGCTCTTGAGATGCGGCAGGACGTCGACATCAAAATGCGTGCCATCGCGCACGGCGATCATCGAGCCGATCATGACGATCCAGACAAAGCAGAAGCGGGCAATTTCCTCGGTCCAGATATAGCGGGGGATGATGCCGGTATAGCGCGACAGGATTTGCATCGTGACCGGCACAATAAGCACGGCCATGAGGATCGTGATCACGACCTTGAGAAAGCCGTGCAGCAGATCGAGGGCTTTGGTCACGTCGTTGGTAGGCGTGGTGGGGGCATGCCTGGCCGGGGCAAATGACCCCGGCCTTTGCATGTTTGAGTTCAGTTGGCCTGAACGGCGTTGATGCTCTCATAGACGTCGAGGGCGCCAAGGCTCTCGGCGTATTCTTTCTTCACGGGCTCGGCGAGCTCGAGAAGCTTGTCGCGATCGGTGAATTCATGCGTGGTCAAAAGGCCTTGCTCTTCCATGGCCTTGAGCTTTTCGGTGTCCTGGCTGCTTTCGAGTTCACGTCCGAACTTGCCCGCTTCGGCACCGGCCTCGATGATGCAGTCTTGGAGCGCAGGATCGAGGCGCTCGAAGGTGGCATTCGAGAAGGCGAGCGGACGCACAGTGATGGCATGTTTGGTGAGCGCCACTTCGGGGCCGACCTCATAGAACTTCATCTGCTCGATGCCGGCGGCTTCGTTTTCGGCACCGTCGATGACACCGGTTTGG
Organism: uncultured Geminicoccaceae bacterium; assembly: GCA_964412385.1. Taxonomy (GTDB): domain Bacteria; phylum Pseudomonadota; class Alphaproteobacteria; order Geminicoccales; family Geminicoccaceae; genus JBGSYN01. The sequence continues at coordinate 466 of CAYPOV010000336.1, read as the reverse complement.
ATGGCGTTATAGACCTCGCTATAGGCGATCACGCTGGGTGCTGCATTAAGCGCGTTGAAGATGTTGGTCTGGATCGGTGCTCCCATCACGCGCATCGGCAGACCTTCAAGCTCGGCCATGTTGGTGATGGGTTCTTTGGCGAAGACATTGCGCGTGCCGCCTCCGGCAAAGCCGATCAGGCGGACATCGGCTTGTGCGAGCACATCATCGGCGATCGGCTGCAGGGCACCGGCTTCCATCACGGCGTTCCAGTGATCCTCGTCGCGGAACAGGAATGGCATATCCATCAAGGGTGCCATTTGCGAGAAGGTCGACATATGGGAGGGTGCGACGATCGCGTAGTCCACGGCAATGCCCTGGCTCATATTCTCGAAGTAGTCTTTTTCGAGGCCGAGTTCGGAATTGAGGTGTAGATCTAACTAGACGACGACTAAATAAAACACCGTCACCAGCTCCTCGATGGTGC
>CAYPOV010000335.1:0-4853 GCA_964412385.1 uncultured Geminicoccaceae bacterium | reverse complement strand
CCGACATCGCCCTCTCTTTGCAACTCTAGAGACTAGCTCAATTGGTGAAGCATCGGTAGCGCAGCACGAATTTTGTGTGCTGCTGCTTCGCCCGCGTGCTTATTAATAAACTCAATGAGTTCCTCTCCGATCTTGGAAACCGTGTCGCCTTCAACCCCAAGTTCCTCCTTAAGGCCTGCAAGACCGGCGGCACCCCCGACACTCCCGGAAAACATTGATCCAAGCCCATGCGCCAAGCTGCCAAGTCCCCCCGCACCGCCTCCGCCACTCGCCAAAAGGGCTTCGCCGCCGGGAACCTGTTTCAATATGGGATGAAGTTCATCGTCGCCCATGCTCTCCTCAAGGATAACAAGAATGCCGGCGCTCACTTTCCTGGTCGTCGGAATATCGACACCGACGTCATCGGATGCATGCTCGAGAAACTCTTCAATCATATCGGCCCAATTCCCCAGAAGTGTTGTTTTTTGGAAGATGGAATTAACCACTGGCGATGAACGCCGTGGAATATGTGTTTGCACTTCGCCTGAACACTCGTGCGGGTCAAGTCTCGGATTGTTCGTGATCCATGTGACGGATCCATGTGACGGATCCATCGCTGCTATCATCAACTCGAATCTTCCCGCCATCGCTTGACGCTTCCGCTGTCGATCTCAAACAAGTCAAGAATTCGACCTAAGGTGTGATCGACCATCGCTTCGAGATCTTGAGGCCTCGCATAGAATCCGGGAACGGGCGGCGCAACGATCGCGCCCATTTCGGTAACTCGGACCATGTTTCTTAAATGTCCGAGATGCAACGGCGACTCACGGGCCAACAAGACTAGTCGACGACGCTCTTTGAGCGTCACATCGGCCGCACGTGTCAGGAGGTTGTCGGTGATACCTCCGGCAATGCAAGCGAGACTATGCATCGAACATGGGGCAATGATCATCCCGTCAGTCTTGAATGACCCACTTGCGAGACATGCCCCGATATCGGCAATCGGATGCACTCTCGACGCCAAGTTCGTCAAAGACTGAAGCGGGACAGAGAGTTCGTACTCGACTGTTAGTTTCGCTGACTTACTGAGCACCAGATGGCTTTCGATTTTCAAATCGCGAAGCATCAACAAGAGGCGCTGCCCGTAGATGACGCCAGACGCTCCTGTAATACCCACGACTAATCGCAAGATTGGCTCTCTAGACAGCGTTGACAGGTGCCGGCAATCTCGACCGTTTGACGCTCGACCGCGAAACGACTGGATGCCGCGATCTTACTAATTATGCGATGAAGTTCCTTGTCGGCGAATTCAGCGACGTTACCGCATTTCGAACAGATCAAAAAACTTGCCTTGTGCGAATCAGAATAGAGTGCGCAGCCAACGAACGCATTAAGGCTGTCTATACGATGAACGAGCCCATGATCGACCAGAAATGCGAGTGCCCGATAGACGGTCGGGGGCTTTGCGGATTTTTGCTCTCGCGAGAGGCGCTCGAGAATATCATAAGCACCCAGAGGTGCGTGATTATCCCAGATCAGCTCGAGGACTCGTCGTCGCAGCGGGGTTAGACGGGCACCGCGCTTATGGCAAAGGGCTTCGGCCTCTTCCACTGCCTGACGTTTGCAAATACCGTGATCATGGACCTCAAAGCCGATTGAGTTGAGCTCCTGGTCAGCCTCGGACGGCCCTGAATCGGATATCAAGGCACAAAACCACGGCTTATTCGGAAGGACAAAGATACAATGCTCCGCATGAGTTGGATCTAGCGATCCGTTGAGCCGTCTGCCAGCCAGGCAAAATCCGACGCGTTATCAGCGCTGGCTCGGACCGGCCTGCGCCTCGCGATAGGTAATGTAGGTGACTGATCCGACAATGACCGCACCGCCCACGAGGGTCCACATATCGGGAATTTCACCGAAGAATGCGTAGCCGATAAGTGACGCCCAAATCAGTTTGGTAAAATCGAATGGCATGACGAGGGTCGCATCGGCCAGTTTGAACGCCTGATTGACAAGAAACTGGTAGATGCTGCCGGTCGCTCCTACGCCAAAAAGCAACAGCCATTCGAATGCGGTAGGCCATTCCCAGAAGAAAAGTGCTGGAATCCCTGTTAGAGGTGTGAGGAGGAATGCTGCGTAGATTGCAATCGAAAGGCTGGATTCCGTGCGCGAGAGGACCTTGATACACATGAGCGCAAAGGCCCATACGAATGAAGAAAAGACGATGAGAAGAGCGCCAAGGCTCAACGGAACGAAGCCGGGACGGATGATAACTAGCGCTCCCAGAAGCCCCACGATCAGGCCGACCAAGCGACGTCTGCCCATTCTCTCTTTGAGAATAATGACGGCAAGGCTTGCAGCAAAAAGTGGTGTCGTGAAGGCAAGAGATGTGACCTCCGCAAGCGGAATGAGCTCCAACCCCTTAAAGAACGAAAGCATGGCGACCGCATTGAGGACCGCACGGAGGAGGTGAAGTGGAAAACGCCGTGTCCGGAGATTGGCAAATCGTCCGCGAGCTGCGACGCAAAGCATCAGTATGAGGCCAAGAAAATTCCTGAAGAAGGCAATTTCGAAGACATGCAGACCCGAAGAGAGCTCTCGGATCATTCCATTCATGCCGGAGGACGATCCGGCACCGACAAGAATGCAACTGATCGCACGCGCATTGGCGGATCTGGGGTCCGAAACGTGCTTGAGTGAAACAGCGTTGATGCTCATAAACTGACTAACTATCGACAGGACGGTCGATGTGCAAAAAAAACGACCGGGCTAATTTTTGGCCCGGTCGAAATCAGAGTTAGTACAGGGAGGCGCGTTGTTGGTACGGCTGAATGGAGTATGCCGCTGTGAGCTTGGTCACAACCTGAAGAGAAGTTTGCGATAAGGTCCGTGCGAACGGTTGGCTCAGTGCGGGCCCAACGCGGTACCGCCTTCTGGCAAGCACGAAGGAGCCATCCCAATGAACGAGCAAGACTTAGAGGCCCTTTCGAATGTCGATATTTTTCGCGATCTCGATGCAGAAAAACTGAATGAGGCCGCAGCTTTTATTCATTTTCGGAGCTATGAAGCTCAGAGAGAGATATTCGCCCATCAAGACACAAGACGAGAGGTATTCTTCGTTCTGGATGGCAATGTTCGCGTGACTATTTTCTCCAAATCGGGAAAGGAGATAACATTTAGAGACGTCGGACCCGGCGGCAGCTTCGGCGAACTCTCGGCCATTGATGGCGGAACGCGGTCGGCTGGGATCGTCACGCTGAGCCCTGCCCGCGTCGGCAGCATGGCACCCGACCAATTCGTCGAATTCGTGTCGACGACGCACGTAGATGCAAGGGCACTAATGTGAAAGCTAACCTATTTGGTACGCTCACTCTCCGACCGCGTGTACGAGTTTTCGACGCCTGTACCAACAAGGGTCTGTATCGAAATATTGCGGATGGCGCGCGACAATATGATTAATCCTACAACCGCACGTATCAAGCCGGCTCCCAAGCATGCCGAAATCGCGAGCCGTATTAACACGCACCGCGAAGCCGTTTCACGGGTGATGAGCGACCTTCAAAAACGCCACATCCTGAGACGTGGCTCAGGAGAATTGCTCGTCCTCGACGTCGATAAGCTCAATGACGAGATAGAAGGCAATGGAAGCGACTAGGTCCGAGGATTAATCCGATATCGGTTGCGGTCCGGGATCCCGGATTGGCGTGTCTCGTACGGGTGTGTTCATGTCGTCCTGCGGTTCGTCACGACTTCGCATCATGCATCCCTGCTTGTACGCAGCGGAAAGCGCAACGACTGCAAGGCCACCCAGGATGATTCCGCCAAGAGTATGAACGGCCGCGTTGAAGCCCAATCGAAGTATCATTTATTCCTCCTCTTTGCTTCACACGCTGCGAGAATAGCCGCTCCGATCATTGCACCCATGACAACACCTTTCGCAGTCGCAGCAAGAGCGACAGCATTGCTAATTAAACCCATCTTTAACTCCATTAATTGTCATCCAAAGACTTAGAAACGAAGAGTAAGCCGCCCAGAAGATCGATCGAGATTTTCGTGTGATCACTCCTCTTTTCGAAGCTTGCGGACCCGGTAGAGTTCGTATCCCCCTATAGCCAGTGGTATACCGAACCAAAGAAAGGCCTTCAGCAAAACCCAAAGCTCACCAGAAATTGGCATGATAAGTTTCGTTTCGTTGTGATTAACGGTGTCGCTTACGTTTGCGGATGGGCCAACGATCATTCATAATCTCCACATGGATGAGGCACAGAATATTGGTATCACTGCTCCCCCGATGGCGGCCGCAGCACCTCGCGGACTTTGCACCGATTGTGGGGTTTCGCGCATGCGAGATCCCAAGCAGTGCGGCAGCGCCTGCCAATTCATCAAACCGAACTATGAGTTCCTGGAAGCTCTCATCCATGGACGAAAGGGACTATCGGAGAAAGATGACGAGACCTTCTTCGGGCGTCATCGGGCGATGTATCAAGCTCGCCTGGCACAGCCTCGAGCGGGTGCCCAATGGACCGGCATTACAACAAGGATTGCCGAGAAGCTCCTCATTTCCAAGAACGTCGATGCCATCCTCACAGTCGCCCCGTCTCCTACCGACCGATGGAAACCGATACCCGTCATTGTCACAAGACCCGAAGACATGGCGCGGTGCCGGGGCATGCGTATGGGTTATGCGCCGCTCATAGCTCTTCTTGAACCCGCGCTCGAAGCAGGCCATCGCCGGCTCGCTGTCATCGGCATTCCTTGTCAAATTTACGCCTTACGAAGTTTGCAAAGTCGCTTTCCTGAGCTTCAGAAATTGTTTGTCGTTGGCACCCCCTGCTCCGCAAACACCACCACAGAGAAATTCTGGTCTTTTCTCG
>CAYPOV010000334.1:0-4892 GCA_964412385.1 uncultured Geminicoccaceae bacterium | reverse complement strand
TCGAGCCCGACCGGTGCGCCGTTGGATGCCATCACCATGACATCGCCAGGCGCTATGCCTTGTGCCTCAAGGACGGCAATCACCGGCACCGTCAGATGGGCGGCATGCGCAAAGATCAAATCGATGTCCGGATTGACCAAGAGCTGATCCTCAGCAATGTCGCCAGCGTTCGAGGCCTCCCATTGCAGGGCCGCTTTGGTGACGATTTCCACGTCGGGCGCCTCCTTGGCCATCACCTCCTCGAAGCCCTGCTGGATATCGAGCGTGTAGTTGTCGCCCGGATCACCGAGGATTTGGAGGACCTTGCCCTGAGCGCCGCCATGCCGATCGGTCAGCAGCCGAACAGCTTCGCCAGCGGCGACACGGCCGATCTCCACGGTACCCGCAACGGATGTAAGCTCAAAAGGTGTGGTCCGGATCTGCCGATCATAGTTGAGGACGGGAATGCCTGCTTCCCGTGCCTTCTCGACACCCGGGACTATTGCGTCGAAATCGACGGCGTTCATAATGATCGCATCGGGTCCGAGCGCGATCACGTCCTCGAGTTGGTTGAGTTGCAGATCCGGGCGGTTTTGCGCATCGAGCGACACCACTTCATATCCCATCTCTCCGAAGACGTTTTCGATCGCCTTTTGACTTTCCGTCTGGAACTCATCGAGCAGCGTCGGGATCATGTAGTAAATGGTCCCCTGGTTTTCTTGCGCCTGGACGCTCCCGGCCAAGAGCGCCACAGCAGCCGTCATTCCGGCAACAACGCCAAATCCGCGCCTTGATGCCAACATTGTCTCTATCCCTCTCTTGTTTTGGTCTCAAAAGGGCTAGCAACTATTATGCCCCCGCACAGATTGTCTCCCGCGTGGCAATTAATTTCAATGGGGTCGATCGGATTGGTTCAAACTTCCAGCACAGATTCGTGACGGATACGGCGGCAATCCATTTCCACCTCGAGGCCTGCAATGGGCGGGCGATTGCAATACCAGGTCAAACCGTTCCGGAGCACTCCGCGTTTCGCCATATGTGCCCGGGCGGCGGCAACGAAATCATGGACCGTATAGAGCTGAACCATGGTCGTATCCGCCCAATCCGCTTCAACAGCATCCAGGCGGCGCTCCATCTCACCCAAGACCCACTCAGTTTTTTCGGCGATGGCATCAGCGCTTGTTTCGCCCGGGCGAATGATGTGATCTTGGTAGTTGCTCTTGCCCTCGGGAACTTCACCCGAACCCGCGATCACGAAGCTCTTCGAGGCGTCCGTTGATTTGACCACATAACTAAACGAGCTGATGCTCGGGCTATCCGGTGGCTCAAACTCGGGACACACATTACTTCGAGCGACAGGGTTGTGACCCTCGTAGAGAACACCCCAATCCCGAAGAATACCGATATAATATTGGTTTAGCTCAAGAAAGCCTTGCTCGGTGAACGGTGCCGGCGATCTCATCTCGCAAGCACAGAGAGACGTCTTGGAGAGTCCGAGGCTATCCAGATGACTTTCGATGGCAGCAAACCCCGCCTGCATCTCCAGGGGTGTTGCTAATCGTGCACGGTGAATTTCGAAGCCCGGCAAGGCCACGACCCCGGCTGAATATTGCGGGACGCCCGCAATAAAGGCGAAGCCGGCGGAGACAATCGGGATCGTGGAACTTGCCATAGACTTCTCATTGTTCAGACAACAGTGACGTTGCCTCAACGATTAGGTCAGGGCGGCTCGTCAGTCCACGGCCCTTTTCTCAATCGGTTCGAGGCCCATCGCCAGCCTGCCTGTGAAGAGCTGTTGCCGCTTCTCGGGGAGCGGGTGGAATTGCACGCCGTGAACGTCGCGCAGAAGCCGTTCCAGGCCGTGCTTGGTGTAGAAACCCGCACCCCCAGCCGTCTCGAGCGCCTTCTCGACCGTTCCGATAATCGCATTGGATGCAATGGATTTCCGTATCAAAATGGCATTAGCCGTCTCGGCAGTCGGCGCAAACTCAAAATCATTGGTGGTTTCGACCATGCTTTCGGCAGCGAGTTGAGCCGTTGTCAGTAAGTTGGTGAGTTCGCCCAAAAGAAACGGCGTTCCAGCGTCATTGGTTCGATTGGCAGCAAACCCTTTGGCAATATCCACAGCCGCTTCAGCGGCACCCAAATAGGCCGAGACGACGAGCGGCATGGCGACGGTCAAAATCACATTGTACATCGGATGATATTCCGACCGTGGTCGTTTCACGACGATCGCTTCCTCAGAGACAAACACCTGATCCAGTACCACCGTCTCCGATCCCGTGGCGCGCATGCCCAATGTCTGCCAATCGCCGGCAAGCGATACGCCATCGCTCTTGAGCGGTACGGGAAAATGCATAACCTGCCACCCTTCCTTAGGATCCTCGTAGGGTGCTGAGGTGACAAGCACATCGCCTTTCGGGGAACCACTCGCGAAAGGCTTCTTGGCACTGACCTTAAATCCTCCCTCCACTTTCTCGACTTGGCCATTCGAATCGAGCCAGTCATTCGCACCTGTGCTCACCAACACGGCCTCGCTCGCCGCCACACGCTCCAATAGCTTGCGGCCAGGTCGGCCGTTGCGGTCATTGAAAACGGCAGCCGCAACCAGATGTTGGTGCATCGACAATGCGAGGGCCGTTGAGCTGCAATGTTTGGCAAGCCCTCGAAGAAATGCGCACATGTTGCGGTGCGAGGCGCCACCGCCTCCAATCTCTTGCGGCACAAGAGCCGAAAAGACCCGATGCTCCTTTAGCGTGTCGTAGTGCTCGGCGACGAAGTTGGCTTTTGCATCGCGCCGATCGCATCCTTCGGCGAACTTAGGTCCAATCGACAAAAGAATGGCGTCAAGATCAATCGTGCTTTCCATGATCGGCAGTTCCTTTTCTCTTGTTGTTTGCAAGTTCATCTTGACGCAGACGGATGAAATCTCTCAACTTCAATATCTGAAGTAGGGTGCGAAGATAACAACGCTACGATTGCGTCATCATGGGCGGGTTTCAAGGTTACGCACAGTTTTGCCCGATTGCGCGGGCAGCTGAGGTTTTCGGCGCTCGATGGACAACCCTGGTCGTGCGCGAGTTGATCTGCGGAAGTGTACGATTCAATGATATCCAGCGGGGCGTGCCGCGCATGTCATCGGCCTTGCTGGCGCAAAAGCTGAAAGAGCTCGAGCACCTAGGATTAGTCGAAAAGCTAAAGGTTCAAGGCACACAAGGCTCGGAATATCATGCCACCCCCGCCTGCAAAGACGTCTTTCCAATGCTCGAAGCCATGGGAAACTGGTCCCAGAAATGGTTGCGCTACGATCTGGTCGCTGATGAAAACCTCGATCCGGATCTGCTTATGTGGGACATTCGCCGTACCGTCTCGGGTCAGTCCATAAAGCGCGACAGCAGACTCGTGGTGGCTTTTCGTTTTTTCGGCGTCCCAGCGGACCGTCGAAACTATTGGCTGTTGTTTGAGCGGAATGGCATCGACTTGTGCTTCAAGGATCCAGGATTTGAGTTTGATCTCTTTGTTTCGTCACATATTCGAACTTTGACGGAGATTTGGCTCGGACATCTAGGGCTGCAAAAGGCAATTCGCGATGAGAGCCTTTCGCTGGACGGGAACACCGACGACATCGACGCCTTTGCCTCATGGTTCTCCTTGAGCATATTCGCGCCGCAAGCTCTGGGCGCTACCGATGAAACTGCGGCCTCCGCGCGACCCAGTTAAGCGCTCTCGGCAAGATCATCGAACTCACCGGTTATCAAGTCGACGACCTCTTCGGCACTCGTCGAGCTGATATCCCGTTCGCCGGTCACACGTCCGTGGCGCAAGACAACGATCCGGTCTGCGACTTGAAACGCGTGCAGGACGTTGTGCGTGATGACCACGACGGCGATCCCCTGCTCTTTGACCTTTTGGATCAGTTCCAGCCCGCGTTTGGTTTGCTGAACACCGAGTGCTGCAAAAGGCTCATCAAGAAGAACCAGTCTGCCACCCCAATGAACGAAACGGCAAAGTTCGATCGCCTGTCGCTGTCCGCCGGACAGGTGCTCGACATTGGTACGCACTGATGGAATATGCGTGCCGATATCGTTAAGGGCTTGCTCGGTCGCCTTTTGCATCTCCCGCTCGCGCAAGAACTCCAAACCGAGCACGCGCAGTGTAAGCTCACGACCCATGAAGAAATTGGCAACCGTGTCGACATTGGTGCAGAGGCTGAGATCTTGATAAACCGTTTCGATGCCCATCGCTTTGGCATCGGCCGGGGCCTCGAACCGAACGGGTTTGCCTTCAAAGATCAGCTCACCCGATGATGGCTCGATCGCGCCGGAGATTATTTTGATCAGGGTCGACTTCCCGGCACCATTGTCACCCAGGAGCGCCAAGACTTCGCCGGCACGAATGTCGAATGTCACGCCATCGAGCGCCATAACCGCACCGTACCGCTTCGAAATGCTGTTTACACGAAGGAGAGGTGTCGTCATTGGGCAACCTCCTCAGCTCTTTCCTTTGTCATTTTCATACAGGAACACGCCAGAACCGTGAATAAAGACGACCGACTTTTCCAGGTTTTCATGACGATTCACCAAGGATTGCCGCGGCAGGGCCCGGGAAGCGACGCCTTGACGCTTCAGGCGTTGGCTCTTTGTCGAGACGTGCCAGCCAATCCCGAGGTGCTCGATATCGGCTGTGGTCCCGGCATGCAAACTTTGGTCCTCGCCAAAGCCTTGGACGCCCACATCACCGCCATTGACCTTCACCAAGACTTTTTGATGGAACTTTGCGCGAAAGCCGCTGCGGCGGGTCTAACCGGGCAAGTCTCGGTCCAGCACGCCGACATGCAAGAGCTCGACTTTGCACCTGAGCGTTTCGACGCCATTTGGTCGGAGGGTGCGGCCTACATTATGGGCGTCGCCAAT
>CAYPOV010000333.1:0-4905 GCA_964412385.1 uncultured Geminicoccaceae bacterium | reverse complement strand
GCCCTGACACCACCGAAGATCCCGGCGGATGTAGTCGGACAAGGAAGGGGGTGTGTCCTCGAAGCTCTCACACTCCTCGGGCAGGACTCGCACTTCATAGCCGGCGGCCTGGATGAATGCCGATTCCACCTGATCGTGGCTCAAAATGCGTCCGCCCAGCGGTCCGCCCTCGGAAAGCTCCGGAAGTTTACAGCATTCCCGAAAGGCACTCATCCTGATGAGCGCGTTATGGCCCCAATAGGAACCGTTGGGCCCTTGCCACCACGCACTACCGATCGTGAAGGCGCGCATGACGTGGCGCATGCCGAATTGCAGCACCCGCGCAAACAGGCTGGTGGTCGGCAGACCGGAGGTCAGTGTTTGCAGAATGCCGATCTTGGGGTCGGCATCCATGATCCGAACCAACCACTCGATTGTCGAACCGGACATGACACTGTCGGCATCGAGGACCAGCATATAGTCATAGTCCCGCCCCTGATCCTCGACGAAAGACCAGATGTTTCCCGCTTTGTGATCGGTATTGTCCGGCCGATGACGATAATGGATCGTGGGCCCGTCACGGAAGTCGAACTGCCAATCCGCGACCGCCCGATTTTCCGCCTCGATCACTTCGGGTTTCTTGGTGTCGCTCAGCAACCAAAAATCAAATTTATCGAGCTGCGATCCCTCGGAGAGACTTGCCGCGACGGCTTTGAGATTGCGAAAAACCGTCTGCACGTCTTCGTTATAGACGGGCATGATGATGGCTGTTTCGCCAGCAAGCGGTGCCGGTTTCGCCCGTTCACGCGCAAGCGGCATCAAGGTGCGCACGGGGTCCCTGGAACCGAGCAAGATCAGTGAGCCAATGATTGCGTTCCAAAATCCGATCACGTTGAATTGGAGCGTTAGAACGAACGCACCAATCATACCAAGCTCGAGCCAGGTGAGCCCGTGGCCTCCAAGAACAAGCGTGAGTGTTGCCACGGCCACGAGCGAGGTCACCAAAGTGAGTGCCAAGAATATGCCACGCCGCCAGGCATAGTTAGGTTGCGGCTGCTCCGCTCCCGCCTCAGCAGCTTGTTGCCAAGCCATTATTGTCTCCGATGCCGCAGTTCACGGTGCTCTATTCGCAGCCCCGAGCCCGAGCGATCACACCAATTTCACACACCGCGTATGAATTAAAGTACTAGCCTTTGATTCCACGTGACAGCGATGAAGTGTCACTGGCGAATACATCTCTGTGCGCGCCGCCGACGGTCGTGATGTGTTGATGCCGGCTATTGGGACTGTTGCATCAGATCGTCGATCATCGGTGCGATGCCCGCGGATAGGCCCCCATCGACCACCAGGTTGATACCATTAATGTAGCTTGCCTCGTCGCTTGCCAGAAACGCGACGGCGGCGGCTATGTCCTTGGGCTCGCCAATGCGGCCAACAGGTGACCAACGCGCCAATTTTTCCACGTCCTTCGATTGAGGCGGATCACGCCTTTTGGCGATATCCAATTCGCCCCGAATGGTCCCCGGGCTTACCATGTTACAGCGTATGCCGGCGTGACCATACTCGACGGCAATCGAGCGCGTGAGGCTTAAGAGTCCGGCCTTTGCCGCACTGAAGGCGGGATGACCCAGTGCCATAAGCGCATTCACCGACCCCATATTAATAATGACACCGCCGCCCAGCTCAACCATGTGCCTGATGATTTCTCGGCTCGCCAGATAGGCTGTCTTCAGTGTCGCATTGATGTCCCGATCCCAATCCTCGCCATCGGTCTCTTGGATGATGGTCTTGTTGGCCACGGCCGCGTTATTAATCAGTACATCGATACCGCCCATTTCCTTGCGCGCACGATCGAGACCCAGGCGGATATCGCGAGGTTCATCCATATCGACGTGCACATCGAGGGCTTCGCCGCCGGCGGCTACAATCGCCTCTTCGATCTTTTTGGCCGCTCGATCGTCCGCATCAATGATCGCAACATGCGCCCCTTCGCTGGCAAATCGCCTGGCGACACTCTCGCCGATGCCCCGGCCGGCGCCCGTGACGATCACCTTCTTGTCCTCGAAACGTTCCAGTGCCATGCCGAAACTCCTACCATTGGTTTTCTTGGATGGCGCGCACACCATAGCCTCGACACCGCGCGGTGTCCTAGACTGATCGAAATCAGCAGCGCAAGCGAGGTTCCATGTCGACCGAGGAATATGAGATTTATGCCGTTTGCTATGGCCATTTTGCCGGAAGGCCCCGATCGGCCAGCTTCATCGACATCGACCCTCACGACGCGGCGCCGCAGCCCATCGACTACTACGTATGGATCGTCAAGAACGCCCATCGAACGGTGATGATCGATGCCGGATTCGATCACGAGGAAGCGTCGCGGCGTGGAAGGCAGCTCGATCGGCTGCCGCGCGAGGGTCTCGCCATGATCGGAGTCGATGCCGAGTCGCTAAGCGATGTGATCTTGAGCCACCTTCATCATGATCACGCTGGCACGCTCGACGACTATCCCGCTGCACGATTTCATCTCCAGGAAATCGAAATGGCCTATGCCACCGGCAAATGTATGTGCTTCCCGATTTTGCGGACGCCATACACCGCCGACTTGGTCATCAATGCCGTGCGCAAGCTCTATGACGGCAAGCTCGTGTTTCATGATGGCGAAAGCGAGTTTGCACCGGGCATTACGCTTCATCACATAGGCGGACATGCCAAGGGGATCATGTGTGTGCGTGTCATGACGCGACGAGGCTGGATGGTGTTGGCCTCGGATTCGACCCACTTTTATGAAAATGTCGAGAACAACCGCCCGTTCATTATTGTTCACAATGTCGAGGAGACCTTGCGAGGCTATGAAACCTTGCGACGCCTTGCAGAGGAGGACATTTCCAAGATTGTCCCAGGCCACGATCCCTTGGTCATGCAGCGATTTCCTGCACCGGATCCGAGGCTCGAAGGGGTAGTAGCGCGGCTCGATGTCGAGCCACAGAACTGGCACTAACCGGGGAAAGCCGCTATTCGAAGGCCGACAAGAATTTCTCCAAAAATGCAGGAGGGCGTCTCATGCGCTTGTTCATCGGAATATCTTTGTTAATCGCGCTTATTGGAAACATTCCTAGCGGGTTGGCCCAAGAGGCTGGAGGTTCTCCCGATGATTTCATGAAGGCCTATCAGCAAGCTGCCGAAGTGGGCGAGCAGCAGAAAGATTTGGCAAAAGCCGAGGGAATTTGGGACATCACGACCACTCTTTATGTCGATCCCGAGAAGCCACACCAGGAACAAGGCGAGGCTGTGCGAAGCATGAAGCTCGGAGGCCGTGTCATGGAAGAGTTGGTCACATCGACTATGATGGGCCAGCCGATGCATGGCATTGGCCTTACCGGTTACGACAATGTCACCGGCCGTTGGTGGTCGACATGGACCGACAATATGAGCACCGGGATTTCCACCTTTTACGGCCATGAAGAGGGCGGCAAGCTGATTTTCGAGGGCACATCACCCGATCCCCTCACCGGCGGCATGGAGCCCATGCGGATCGAGTTCGAGAAGGACGGGGACGACAAGGAGATCAGCGTTTTCTATACGCCCGGTGCGGATGGCAAAATGACCAAGATGATGGAAATGGTCTATGAGCGGCGTTGATTGCGCATAGATCTCCACGTCGTAAACGGTTAGTCCGGAAACCATTTCGAGCCAGCTATGCGACGTGTCCTTTCAGTAGTCATTGCCGTTGTTTTCTTGGGGATCGCCGGTATCGTGACATGGCTTGCCACCGGCCCCCATCTACCTGCGCGAACCCTCGCGAACCCTGACGGTGATCCGCAACGTGGCGAGATGGTCCTGCGCTTAGGCGGTTGCGTCGCCTGTCACACCGACACTGCAAATGATGGGCCATTTCTTGCAGGCGGACCGCCAATCAAGACGCAATTCGGTGTTTTCTATGGGCCCAACATCACGCCTGACGAAGCCAACGGCATCGGAAGCTGGACCCTTCAAGATTTCGCCAAGGCGCTGACGCATGGTGTGGGACCGGATGGGACCCACTATTATCCAGTCTTTCCTTACGATTCCTATGCGTTGATGACCAATCGCGACATCGTCGATTTGTGGGCCTACATCCAAACGGTCGAGCCGCAATCTGTAGAGGCGCCCGAACACAAGGTCGGTTTTCCCTACTCATTCCGGCCGATTCTTGCTGCCTGGCAGACATTGTTCGTTGAAGCAGGGCCGTTTCAGCCGGACCCCAATAGAGATGAGCTATGGAACCGGGGGGCTTACATCATCAATGGTCCCGGCCACTGCGTCGCCTGTCACACGCCTCGCAACGTGTTCGGTGCGCGCAACCAATCAAGGCACCTCGAGGGCAGCGATAGCGGCCCTGACGGCGAGAAAATCCCGGCGATTACACAAGCCGCACTGGACGAACGAGGCTACAGTACGTCTGATGTCGTTTTTTCCCTACAGACGACGATCACACCGGACGGCGACAGCCTTGGCGGCAGCATGGGTGAAGTTATCAGTGAAAGCCTCGATCACCTCGATCAACCCGATCTCGAGGCGATTGCAACCTACCTCATGAACCATCCATGAGCGCCCCGAAACCGCAAACCGCCGATCACTGCTGCGGGGCCCACGGTTCCGAACCTGCGGCCCGTGTACCGGCAGATCAAGAGGCTCTTTATACCTGCCCGATGCATCCCGAGGTCGAGCAGATCGGCCCCGGTAGCTGTCCGATTTGCGGCATGGCGCTTGAGCCTAAATTCGTCACGCTCGACGATGCCCCCAACACCGAGCTGATCGATATGAGGCGGCGGCTGGTGCTCGCGGCCCTGTTCACGCTGCCGCTCTTTCTGCTTGCCATGGGCAGGCATATCATCCCGGCGATCGAGGGACTGGCTTCGGTGCGAACGCTCAACTTGATCGAAGCTC
>CAYPOV010000332.1:0-4917 GCA_964412385.1 uncultured Geminicoccaceae bacterium | reverse complement strand
GCGGCAGGGCTCGACGTGTTTGAGAAAGAGCCAAATGTTCCGGCTGAGTTCTACGAATTGGATAATGTGGTTCTCACGCCACACATCGCTAGCAACACCGTCGAATGCCAGGAACGAATGGCACAGAATGTGGTCGGCAACTTGCGCTCATGGTTCGAAGGCAAGGGAGCCATCACGCCGACGCGCTAATACCGGTATGTCGCAGTGCCCCACGTGATCGATTGGAAACTTTCGCCCGTAGCACAACTGGTAATTACAAGCCGGAGGCATCCATGTTTGAGACGATTGTAGGCGTCGAAGGTCAATCTTCTGTTCACACTCTCGATTTCCTTGCGGACGGGACGCTAGAGGACGTGGATCGGGCGCTAGCCGAGCGATCGATCAACCTTCAGCGTGTGCTGTCTCTGACCTGCAAGTTGCCCGAGGCAGACAGCGGCGAACAGACTTCTTGTGTGCGCTGGCGCGTCATCTACGAATCCCGATCCGTCTGCTTGGGTTGACGCATCCAAGACCACCTATATAGGGCGTAGGTAGTAGTGAAGTGCGTTCTTCTGCGCCATGACGGAGTTGCCCTGGCCGAATGGCCATATCGAATGATGATCTCGCCGCTGACTACGTGCTCGGATTGCTGGAACCTGATGGGTTAGCCGAGGCGGAGGCGCGGGCCAAGCGCGATCCAGTTTTTGCTCTGTTGGTCGAGCAATGGCGACAACGCCTATCGCCGCTCGATCAGCTGGTCTTACCCATGGAACCCCCTGCAAATCTGTTTGATCGCATCATGGCTGACGTGGAAAGCCAAAGTGGATCGGAAAATGGTAGCGTTACGCATCGCAAAGATGACGGAACGTGGGTTGCAATCGCACCTGGTGTGGAACGAAAAGAGCTATGGCGGGACAATACAATTGGGCGGCGTACCGTTCTTGTTCGTCTAGCGCCTCGTGCAGAATTTCAAGGTCACCACCACACGGCGGATGAGCAGTGCTATGTCTTGGAGGGCCAAATCCAATTTGGAAGTTTGGCGCTTAGCAAGGGCGACTTCCACGTAGCACCAGCGGGGAGCAGTCATCCATCCGCAACAACCGACAAGGGTTGTCTGCTCCTAATCCATTCTGCTGTTTGATTGACGTCACAGGCGTTGGGCGAAGCTGGCCAACGTCGAAGCTTTTGACTACCCTCCTCCTGTGCGAGCAGTTCGAACCCCAGGGCACGGGTTTCATCGAGCCGGATGATTTTATCACGGACGAGACTTCCAAAGCGCTCCGAGCGCGATTGGATCGTGATCCGATAAACATTCTTTGCCGATGGTAGATAGAGGGCTCGAAAATAGAGCTGCTGAGCCTCGGCATCTGAGACGACATCCGTTGCAGCCCCACCGGTCATGCGCGTCATCGCCGCCTTCGCCAGCGGCAATGCAATATCTGGATCGATGCCAGGCTGCTGTTTGTAGATGGTTAATGCAGCCCTCAGTCTCTCGATGATGGCAGGTTGCATGCCGAATACGCGCCTGAGTTCGTCAATCGCAGCAAACGGTGCATTCTTGGGACCAAGAGCAAGACCCGCGTCCTTATAATCATCGGCTTCGGCCCCACCTTCGCGTCGATTATCGTCGGCGTCTCGGTAGTCGAGGGTGGAGGCCGCGAGGCTCGCGCTTTCCTCTCGATCAAACCCTATCTCGATTAAAAGTGCAGCCAGAAGGTCTTCCGACATGGCATTGAGATCGAGCCTTGCGGCTTCATCAACGAGCGAAATAGCGAGCGCCGTCTCACCAACGCGACACACCCATACCCCGTCGGGTTCAATCCCGGCTTCTTTGGCGGCAATGAGCCGCTCAAGAGCGAGAGATAATCCCGATTCAATGGCAGCGTTGCTCACGGATCGATCACTGAGATTGTCGCTCGTTTGTGCCGATTGGCGCATGGTGCCGGCCAATGCCGCGGCCATCATGCCTAAGACAACAAGCGTCCAAAGCACGGTGACTAGGGCGAACCCGTTTCGTCTTTGCCGCATGATCACGCGACGGCAATGATGAGATCGCGCCAGATCTGGCTCTGGCGATAACGTAAGCGGACCAAGAGGGGCAGATCTGCCTGCAATGGCCAGTTGCCGAGCCACTCCAATCGTCCTTCACGCTTTCGGGCGTAAGCGATCGAGAACTCCGTGATATCGCTCACAAGGACCTCTGAGACGGTTTCTCGGCTCGCCTTTGTGAAGTCACGGGCTCTGCTCAAGAAAGCTCTTCGAAGAACAAGGTCACCTCCCTGCAAGCCTAGCCGATAGCGTGCTAATCCGCCCAGTGAGGCATTGGCAGGTTCTGTCCTCATGAACGCGACATGCGCTTCCGTGCCGGCAAAAGGGACATGCTCGTCGCCCGATTCGCGTTCGATCGGAAGCTTGCGAGCTTCCTTGAGCCAGGTCCGCAATTCGGCTTCGGCGATCCAATGGGCACGGTCGGTGCGGTTCGAGGTTTCGCGCGCGAGCAGCCTCGAGCCTGCACCCATGCCACCGATGACCGTTGTCATGATCAATCCCAGGATCACGATCCCGACCAAGAGTTCGACAAGCGTGAAGCCCGAGTTTTGGCGTGATGTCATGGCGGCGTGCCAAGCCTGATCGAGGACAAGGATATTGTAGAGGGCTGGCCACCCCAGCTCTGCGCTTCGACATCCACGCGGATGGCAAGAAGCGGAAGAGTGACCTTCGGCCCGGACGAACGTTCGAGCTGTTCCGTTGTGATCTGCCAAGCCCGGCCGTTGGCGTCATGGCCGGTCTGCTCACCGATATCTGCGCCATTGGCGGCGGTAAGCTCGATCAGCGAGGTTGCGAGCGAATAGGCCTGTGCCCGGTCATTGGCGACAAAATTTCCCTTTGCCGTTGAGCTGAAGCTTTGTTGCACCAGGACCAAGCCTGCTGCGAGGATCGTGAAAGCAATCAGAACCTCGAGGAGCGTGAAGCCTGCATTTTGGGACCGGAGCTCAGAAGGCGAGGTCATTGACGCTCAAAATGGCGGACAAGATGGTCATAACGACAAGTGCCACGCCCCCGCCAAGGGCAATGGTCATAAGCGGCGAGATCAAGGTCACGAGCCGCTTCGCCGTTCGCTCGGTATCCCGTTCGAGGCCCTCGGCACCGACGAGAAGCATGTCCGATAATCGGCCCGTGCGTTCGCCGACCGACGCGAATTGCGCCGCAGCGGGTGCCAATACAGACAGACTTCGCAATGTCGGGCCGAGATTGGCACCCTCGCGCACCCGATCTTTGGCTGTGGCGAGCGATGCTGCGATCGCCTGATTGCGTGCGGCGGATGCCGAGATTTCCAGGGCGGTCGGCAGCGGCGAGCCCGCTTCGAGCAATATGCCGAGGGTACGGCAGACAAGGGCCGTTTCGCCCTTTCTCATCAATGGTCCGACGATGGGAAGATCGAGACTCCGCCGATCGACGATCGCGGCCGCCCCCTTTCTTCGAAGCCACAACAAGAAACCGACAAAGATGGCGGCGAGGCTGAGCGCAATCAGATCATAGCTTTGCGTCAAGAGATCAGACGCAGCGACCAGAATAGCTGCCGACAATGGCGTGTCGCTGCTGCCCTCGAGCAGCGGTTTCAGATTGGGGACGACAACCGTCAAGATGACGAACAGCGAGAGAGCCGTGACGGCGAGCAGGATGATAGGATAAACCAGCGCCGATTGAAGTGTGTGGCGAAGGGCCAACGTCTTGGCCATGGTCTGGGCCAGGCGGTCAAGCGCCCTTCCGAGATCGCCACTCACTTCGCCGGCCCGGGTCATGCCGATGGCAAATCCGGGCATAGCCGGTAGCCTGGTCATCGCATCGGCAAGGCCCTGACCATTGGAGACGCTGGTCCGCAGTGAACGGATTGCGTTGCGACGCCTTTTCGATTGGCTCAAATGCTCAAGGGTGGCGAGCGCCTCATCGATCGGCAAACGTGCGCTCAAGAGGGCAGCGAGATCACGGATCAGTTCGTGAAGATCAACGGCAGTCAGTTTTTCCTGTCGCTGCCACTTGGCCCACTTCCTCGTTCTGGCCGGTGCGAGCTTGTGAGGGACCAGACCTCTCTGCTTGAGAATGCTATGCGCGTCTTCTTTGCTCGATGCCGAAATCTCGCCCGATAGTCTCTGCCCGTCATGCGAGAACCCTGCAAACTTCCAAGACGTTTCATGGCTAAGCGATGTCATTGCTCAGGATGCGCTCGCAACTTTCAGCACCTCGTCGATCGAGGTGACGCCATCGAGCACTTTGGCAACGCCATCATCAATCAGTCGCGTCATGCCGTTTTGGGCCCCGAGATCCGACAAGGCCTGCTCGTCCGCACCGTGAAGCATCTCGCGTCGAAGCGCTTGGGTGAGGGGCAGGATTTCAGCAATGCAGGCCCGTCCTCGATAGCCGCTGCCGTTGCATTCAGAACAACCCGAGGACTCATAGGCAGTACCTTCAGCAACATTAGAGATGGCTTCAACAATCCCCATCGCTTTGGGCGACGGCTTTCTGCAGGCAGGACAGAGCCTTCGAACCAGACGCTGTGCGACAACGCCGCGAAGGGTTGCGGCGAGGAGATAATCGGGCAGCTCCATTTCGCGAAGCCGCGTCACTGCAGCAGCGGCACTGTTGGTGTGGAGGGTGCTGAGCACGAGATGGCCCGTCAGGGCTGCCTCGATCGCGATTTCAGCGGTTTCCCGATCGCGGATCTCACCGACCATGATGATGTCTGGGTCGTGCCTGAGGATCGAACGAAGCGCGCGCGCGAAGGTAAGGCCGATCGCGGGCTTCATCTGGATCTGCGCAACCCCCTCCAACTCGTACTCGACCGGATCTTCAACCGACATGATCTTGCGGTCGGGGGCGACGAGTTCTGTCAGTGCAGCTTAGAGCGTCGTCGTCTTGCCGGTGCCGGTCGGCGCGGTG
>CAYPOV010000331.1:0-4940 GCA_964412385.1 uncultured Geminicoccaceae bacterium | reverse complement strand
GTGTCTATTTCACATTTCAACCAGCCCGGGGTCTGCAGGGTTATCAACGCTTTTTCGATGGTATCTACGGGGCACCAACATTTTGGTCGCTTCTCGACCGAGCGGGAAAACACTGTATCGTGTTTGATGCGCCATACACGCAGTTGGAAGAGACCGCACGCGGGATCCAGTTAGTCGATTGGGGTACGTGGGCACACTATTTAACCGCTTCAGCAAAACCTGAAGGTGTTCTGAGGGACTTAGAAAGCACCATCGGGAAGTATAATCTCGGCATCGAGGCTCACGATTTGGGTTTCAAACCGCTCGATCCAGACAGAACAGCGGACAAATTGCGTGCTGCAGTCTCTCAAAAAGGTGAGGCTACCAGATGGATGCTCTCAAATAACAATTGGGACATGGCGTTTATTGTCTTTGGCGAAACACACGTCGCATCTCATTATTGCTGGCAGATCGGACAAGAGAATTTGGGCGATCCCCACGCGAACCAAACAACGATGCGAAGTGTGTATGAGGAGATTGATCGTGCCATCGCCGATCTTATCAGATCAGTTGGAGACGACTGCACTGTTCTGATCGTCTCTGGCGATGCGGTCGGCGCAAACAATGCGGGTTGGCATCTCTTGCCAGATGTTCTCAGTAAACTGGGCTATTTCGCATCGGCGGACCATGGCTCGGAAAGCAACCAATATGTCAAAAAGAAGAAGCAGGACCCAGTCCGGTTGATACGCGACTTGCTTCCCAAAGATTTTCGAAAGAATCTTGCACGTTTCCTGCCCACCGCGATGCGTGACAAACTTGCGCAAAGAGTCGACACCGCAAATTTCGATTGGGATCGAACAAAGGTTTATTGTTTGCCAACCGATCTTGAGGGCTGTCTACGGGTCAATCTGCGAGGGCGTGAACCCATGGGCATCGTCGAACCCGGCCGGGAATTTGACCAATTATGTATGGAATTGACCGACGCATTATTGGGGTTGAGGGACCCCGCGGACGACAGAGCCGTGGTAAGGGAAGTCATTCGAATTGATCAAACGTTTCCCGGCGACCAACTCGACAAATTGCCCGACCTCGTCGTTATTTGGGACGATCAGAGACCTATCGCAGCAGTAACGTCCGATCGTATCGGCACAGTTGAAGCGCCGTCACCGGACCCGAGAACCGGTACTCACAAATCTCCGGGTTTTGCCATTCTCTCAGGAGCCGAGGTCAACCCCTCCGGTAATGTTGAACAGGGCCATATTTTCGATGTTGCGCCCAGTATCCTGAGCTGGCTCGATGTCCCCATTCCTGAGACCATGAAAGGGCAATCTTGGCAAAAATGATCCAACTAATGGCCCAGGGGAGGACTTTTTGACTGTCAGGATATTACAGGTGGGCGCTGGCATTCGTGGTCGTCATTGGGCGCAGTTCATAAGCGACTATCCCGAAATCGAATGTACTGGAGTGGTTGACCCTGACAGTTCTGCTCTGGAATTGATTAAGGGCGTGATGAACGACTCTCAATGTAGCTACTTCGGTGATCTCGACGAGGCGCTGAAGAAATGCGAATTGGATGCTGCACTGATCGTGACGCCTTCGCGACTGCACGCCGAGCAAACGATCAAGTGTCTCAGGGCCGGTCTCACCGTAATGGTTGAGAAGCCTCTTGCTACCAGTGTCGACGATGCGAAGCAGATGATTGCCGTATCGCAGGAGACGAGCAAGCAAGTCATCGTGGCCGAGAACTATCGCTTTTTCCGGGCCGAACGCACAGTAAAGGATGCTCTTGAGCGTGGGATGATCGGAACTGTCGACAATGCGGTGATGGTCGACCGCCGCAACATGCCGAGCCACACGGAGGGACCATGGCTGGCAGAGGCGGAATATGCTCAACTCCAAGAGATTGCGATCCATCATTTCGACAGCTTGCGCGGCTTTTTTGGCAAGAGTCCCACGTCAATATCGCTGCGGGTTTGGAATCCGGATTGGACCGATTATAAGCATGGGACTAATACCGAGGCCCTCGTAGATTTCGAGGGCATCAGATCTCAGTATGTTGGGACTCTTCGTTCTCACCGCTTTGGTTGCTCTATCTGGATCGAAGGTGAGAATGGGACAATCTGGACTGATCGAAAGCGTGTTTTTTGGCGCCCGATGAAGAGCCGATGGTTTCGACCGGTTCGCCATTCCAAAGTTCCACCGGGGGACGAAAAGTCCTATCCACGTGGGGGCACTACAGCGTTGCTAAACTCTCTGCGCGACGCTGTTCTGCACAACACTGAAGCCGAAACCAACGCAAGAGATAACATCTGGACGGTGGCGATGGTTGAAGCCGGAAAATTGTCCGACCGCGAAAGGCGTAACGTCGAAGTATCAGAAGTCTATCGGCCGGCGCTCTGATGTCAGAACGAAAAGTCTTGGTGATTGGTCTCGACTGTGTCGACCGGGAACTTATCGAAGCATGGATCTCGTCTGGCCACTTGCCATTTTTAGCCGAACTTTGGCCAAAACCTGGACCCAACGTACTTTCCAGCACAGCCGAGGTCATGCATGTTTCTGCTTGGCCCTCATTGCACACGGGTACGACTCCCGGACACCATGGCATGTATCATGCCTACCAGGTGCAGGCGGGCAACCAGAACATATTGCGGACGAAACCGGAATTCTGTGCGCAAACGCCTTTCTGGCAGTACTTGGATGGCGCCGGAAAAAAGTGTATTGTGTTTGACGCCTTTATGGACACAGGACTCGACGAGTTCTCGGGAAAGCAAATTCGTGAATACGGCACCTGGACGTGGTTCGGAGAACCGGGCTCAACTCCCAAAAACCTCTTAAATCGGATTCGTACAGAGATTGGAACGTATCCGGCACCTGAGCACAGCAAGGTCGTCACCGTGCCGGACGCGACTTGGTTTAGAAACCAGTTAGTTCAAGCCGCCGAAACCAAAGCCACTGCCATAAACTTCACACTTGGCCTTGAACCTTGGGACTTTGCATTTGTAACCTTTAATGAGGCGCATGGGGCATCCCACTATCTTTGGCACTTGGGAGACCATGACTATCCAATATTTGAGGAAACCCCGAATCGACATGCGTTGCGCGACATTTATCAGTCGATCGATCGCGCTCTATCAAGAGTTGTGAACTCCCAAGACGACCAGACCGATATCATCATCATCTCATGTGATGGTATGGGTCCCAACTACTCAGGCTGTCATCTTATGCCTGAGTTGCTGCACAAACTCGACCTGTTCCATAGCGCCAACGTGGGCCAATCGAAAGATACTCGTGTCGGTGGCCGCCAACAACGATCTAGGAGTGGTATCCTCAATCAGGTTAGGCAGGCGATCCCCTTGGAATGGCGGCAGGCTATTACTCAGAAATTGCCGCGAGATATGCGCTATCGTATGAGCATGAAATGGGCCAATTCAGGAATTGACTGGAACAGAACAAGGATTTTCTGCATACCAAACAATAATGAGGCGTATTTTCGCGTAAACTTGCGGGGCCGCGAACCACTGGGAAATGTCAACCCGGGAAGTGAGAGTGACCAACTTCTCCTCGATCTCAAGAATGAGCTGATCGAGATGGTCAACCCCGACACCGGTGAACGCGCTGCACGCTCAGTAGTACTTATGGATGAGACATTTCAGGGGCCGGAGCGCCGCCACTTACCCGATCTCGTGGTTACTTGGAATAACGCGGCCAAAACGACAAACAAGATAAAAACGCCGACCACGGGAATCGTTGAACGGGAGCATAGTTACGAGTTTGCACCACATTACATGGGAAATCATCGTCCTAATGCTTTCGCTCTCGTAAGTGGCCCGTCTTTCGGCACCTCAACGTCTCACGTTCCTGCTTCCATCGTCGATATCGCGCCAACGGTCTTCGATATTCTTGGCGTCAATCAACCAAAGCACTTCGAGGGTCGCTCATGGCTATGCCATTGATGCGATATCCTTGTAGTTTGGAATAGGCGATGTGCGGATTGGCAGGTGCGGTGGCGTTAGATCAAGCCTGGAATCAACGCCAACTTGAAGACCTTGTTGCACAGATGTGCCAGAAAATCGAGCACAGAGGGCCGGACGATCACGGTGTAGCGACCTATGACAATGTTTGTTTGGGCTCGCGTCGCCTGAGCATTATCGACCTAAGTGAGGCAGGTCACATGCCCATGCTCGATGGTAGCAATCGTTGGTCCATCGTATACAATGGCGAGGTTTACAACTACGCGCAAATTCGATCGGAACTCGAAGGACTTGGTCATCGATTTCATTCAAAAACAGACACAGAAGTCGTACTGCGCTCCTTTATCGAATGGGGATTGGAGAGTATAGATCGTTTCGTCGGTATGTTTGCCTTTGCTGTCCATGATCGCGAGACCGAAACGACGACCCTGGTGCGTGACCGCTTTGGCATCAAGCCACTGTACTATTTTCAAAGTGATAGGTTTATTGCTTTTGCATCAGAAATAAAGGCCCTAGTCTCAGCGATCGAAACCATCAAACTAGACGGGTGGCGCATGCTAGAATGGTCGCTGTATAGAAATATCGATGTCCTGAACAGAGGCTCGTTACTGGAAGGCATAAAGAACGTACTCCCAGGCGAAGCTGTGATCATCACGAAAGAGAATATTATCCACAATCAATATTACTCGCCTTTAAATCAAGTAAAAAAAGAATCGTACAGTCGCTTATCTCAGAGTTCGCCAGAAGAACTCGTCGAAGAGATCGATGGAGTCCTTTGCGATGCCGTACACAAACGATTAATCAGTGATGTCCCTGTGGGAACTCTTCTCAGCGGGGGACTTGATTCAAGCCTCATTACGGCGATCGCTGCTCAAAAGAGCAATGATCTTAGCGCTTTTCATGTCTCGGTGGCCGGCTTTCCAAAGATGGACGAACGAGTCCATGCAGAACAGTTAGCCGACCATCTTAACATTCCATTCATTCCTCTCG
>CAYPOV010000330.1:0-4972 GCA_964412385.1 uncultured Geminicoccaceae bacterium | reverse complement strand
ATTCGGCTAATCCTCCCGATCCCAACCATTGCTATTGGCGGCCGGAAAAAGTCCCGGCCCATCACAAACGCGGCCCACCTGGTTATCGCTAGCGACGTCGTCCGATTTGAGCCCACCAACTCTTCAGCCACCACCAATCCACCAACATCATGGAATCGGTGGTGCGCAAGACGTTTGACGGAGCGTAAAGCTCCATCAAACTCGTACCACCGTGGGCAAAAAGCCCCCTGAAAAGCTCAAAAGGCGGACGGATTAGCCTTGGCGGGCTTTCATACGGGGATTGCGCTTGTTGATGACGTAAGTGCGGCCCTTGCGGCGAATGACACGGCAATTCTTGTCGCGCACCTTGGCCTGTTTGAGGGAATTTCGGATTTTCATAGCGTCCTCGTGATGCTAACCAGGCTATTTTTTGCGCCGGAAGCTTTGGAAGCGTCGGTTGAACTTTTCGACCTGTCCGCGTTCGCGTACCTGGAGGGCGCCGCCTGTCCAAGCAGGGTGCGAGATCGGATCAATGTCGAGCGTGATGGTGTCGCCTTCATTGCCGTAGGTACTACGGGTTTTAAACGTCGTGCCGTCGGTCATCACCACGGTGATTTCGTGGTAATCCGGGTGGATATCCTTCTTCACGGAAACTTTCCTCAAGCTTGGAGCAAAGCTGTATAACCAAATGATCGGAGCCTGACAACACTCAAAAAGCGCGTGGACTTGCCCTTGAGGGATGGCTTGACTAGTTCGTGGTGCCCGAAACGAGGTGAGTTTTTCGTCAGGAAAGGGCGGGTATGGCGCAGAGTGGTGCTGCGGCTGGCAGTTTTCGAGACAATGGCCGTGGCAAGAGCCGTAACATCGGGCAGTTGCGGAGGCTTGCAGTCTATTTGGCGCCTTACCGCTGGCAGGTGGCAGGGGCCCTGCTTGCGCTGGTCTTGGCTGCGAGTGCCGTCTTGTCATTGGGCATCGGTCTCCGCTTTTTGATCGATGGCGGGTTCGGCGAAGGCCGGGGCGAGGCCTTGGATCACGCACTTATTGCGGTAGCCGTGGTGATTGTTGTGCTCGCGGGCTCGACCTTCCTCCGCTCCTATCTCGTGACCTGGCTGGGCGAGCGCGTGGTTGCCGATTTGCGAACTGGGATTTTCGATCATGTGATCCGCTTGTCGCCCGGTTTCTTTGAGGTCACGCGAACCGGCGAGGTACTCTCCAGGCTAACCACCGACACGACGGTGATCCAGACGGTGATCGGCTCGAGTGTCACGCAGGCATTGCGCAATGTCTTGTTACTTTTCGGCGGCGTGATTTTGTTGCTCGTGACCAATCCCAAGCTCACGGGCCTGGTGCTCCTGGTGGTACCCTTGGTGGTCCTGCCCATTGTCGTTTTCGGCAGGCGCGTCCGGCAGCTATCGCGGGAAGCGCAGGATCGTGTTGCCGATGTCAGCGGTGGTGCGGAGGAAGCACTCAACGCGATCCGCACGGTCCAGGCGAATGCGCAGGAAGCGCGGGAAGCAGCGCGCATGGCGCAGAGCAGCGAGGAAGCCTTTGTTGCGGCTGCTGCGCGGGCGCGGGCTCGGGCGATGCTGGCGGCGGTGGTGATCACGCTCGTCTTCGGCGCGATTGTCGGGGTGTTGTGGGTGGGAGGCTATGACGTGTTGGCCGGCCGGATTTCGGCGGGCGAGCTCTCCTCCTTTGTGTTCTTTGCAACCATTGTCGCCACCGCAGTGGGTGGATTGAGCGACATTGTGGGCGATCTCCAACGGGCAGCCGGAGCCGCGGAGCGCTTGTTCGAGCTTTTGGACAGCACTACGCAAATTGCCGTCCCTGCCAACCCCGCACCACTTCCGAACCGCCCTCGAGGAGGCGTGCGTTTCGAGGACGTGACCTTCGCTTATCCCGCCTATCCGGATCGGCCGGTCCTCGACAGTCTCGATCTCGCGGTCGAGCCCGGCGAGCGCATCGCGCTCGTGGGTCCCTCAGGTGCCGGCAAGACCAGCGTATTTCAGCTCTTGCTGCGCTTCTACGATCCCAGCTCAGGCACCATTACCTTCGATGGTACGGCGATCGATCGGTTTGCACCCGAAGCGCTGCGCAGTGCTATTGGCCTGGTGCCTCAAGAACCGGTGGTCTTTTCCGCGAGTGCACACGACAACATCCGCTATGGCCGGCCCGATGCCACGAACCATGAGGTGATCGCCGCCGCCGAGGCCGCAGCAGCCCATAACTTCATCGAGGCCCTTCCCGAAGGCTATGCAACATTTCTGGGCGAAAAAGGTGTGCGCCTTTCCGGCGGACAGCGCCAGCGCCTCGCCATTGCCCGCGCCATCCTCCGCGATCCCGCCCTGCTTCTGCTCGACGAAGCAACAAGCGCCCTCGATGCCGAAAACGAACGCGTGGTCCAAGAGGCCCTTGCACGGCTGATGCAAAACCGCACCAGCATCGTCATCGCCCACCGCCTCGCCACCGTGCTCGAGGCCGATCGCATCCTGGTCATGGATAGCGGCCGCATCATCGACCAAGGATGCCACGAGGACCTCGTCAATCGCGGCGGCCTCTATGCCCGTCTCGCCCGCCTCCAGTTCCGCACCGCGCAAGCAGCCTGAGCACTCTCCACAACCAATCCTCGATAACGCGATCTTAACCACCGGCTGACCATACTTGCCCTCACCGCTCGAGGATGGGCTTCGCGCGGGCAACCGGATAGGGTCGATGCGCCTCTTACTGGTCGATAAGGACGCCGAGTTCCAAACGATCTGCACCAATGCGTTCAGCTCCCAATCGCAATCCGTAGAGCTGGTCCTTGAGGAAACCCCGGACCGTGCCCTCCGCCGGCTGCGCCAAGGCGAAATCGATATCGTGTTTCTGGATCTCGAAACCGCCAGGTGCGATCAGGCGACCCACTCCATTGTCCACTTCGTCGAACGGTCCGACGGTGCGCCCATCGTCTTGCTGATCGAGCCGCGCCACGCCGACGACACCGAAGACTTCCGCAAGCTCGGCGTCACCGATTGCATCGTCAAATCCAAGCCACTCCATCTCCATCTGCTGCCTCAACTGGCCCGGCTGATCGCCGCCAATGCCAGCCGAACCGGCAATCAAAAGCGCCTCGACCACGAGCAGCGCGAAATCAGCCGGGTCTTCTCGGCCGTCATGGCAACCTTGGACGATGCCATCATCGTGCTCGATGCCCGAGGCCGCATCACCCGCGTCAGCTCAACCGCCAACAAGCTCCTCGGTGGATCGCGTGATGCCATCCTCGGAACCCATATCGACGAGATCCTCATCGCCGAGGATGGGGGGCCGATCGGCGACCAGCTCGAAACTCTCGAGCCCTCCCACAAAACCACCATCGACAAGGTCCAGCTCGCGCATGAAGACGGACAACCCGGCTTCCTGCGCCTCCGCCTCAGCGCGTTCGGCGGCGACAGCCACGATATCCTCTATCTCGGGCTCCTCGAGACTGCGGACCAAGCACCAATCGAAATCATCATTGACGCCGAGCTCGACAGCGCTCCCGAATCGCTTGCCGACAGACTGGTCGCGCTCGCCCCCAAAGGCGATGGCAAGCAAATGGCCTGTCCTGCTCCCGAGATCTGGCAGCTGCGCTTTGAAGGTGTGCGCGCCGCACGGGCAAGCCTCGGCAATCGCTGGCCCGAGATGGAGCAAATCATCAGCCGCATTGCCGCCACAGTCCTCAACCAAGAACTCAGCTCCATCGACGCGTACGACCATGACCGCCATGGCGACATGCTGATCCACGTCGCCCACAAGCTCGGCGTCAACCACATGAAGCGCGCCTCGATGGTGATCAAATCGATCCAGCGCGCCATCCTGGAATCCCAGGAAATCGACCGCGCAGCGCTCGAAGCGGATGCCAATCTTCCGGCCAGCACACGCCAAGAGCTGGCAAGGCTCGATGTCCGAATGCAGGTCTTGCCGCTCCGCCATCTCGAACCGATGACGGCAAACGACGCCATCAGCATCGCCGCCACGGCCCTCAACCAATCCGCCGACCGCTTGCCCCGAGACCAGCTAACCGCCCTGAAGCAGGTGGCGCTTGCCATGCCCGCCGATCTCGCCATGGTCCAAGCCCGAGGCGGCGAACCCTCGACGCTGCAACTCTTCGTCCCTGATGGCGACCTCGGTGAGACATCCAAAACAAAGCGCCGTCAGGGCCAAGACTATCCAGAGACGAGCCATCACCTCAATCTTCTGACCTTGAGCCACGCCGCCGGCATGCTGCTCGAAGAGATGAGCGGCGATGATGTCCTCACCGTCATCGACCTCGACTTCGTTCCGCTCACCCACCGCCGGATGACGGAATCACTCGCCGAGCTCGCCATGGGCCTGCCGGAAACCATCCGCAAAGGGCTCGTCTACAACCTGACCAACCTGCCACCCGGATCCTTCCTCCCCAAGATCCAGGAAATCTCGATCCGCCTGCAACCATGCTCCGCCTTTCGGGCGCTCGAAATCACCGATCTCCGAACCGAACTTCCCGATCTCGAGCATGCGCGAATTCCTCTCGTCATCGTCCCCTTCAAAGACATTGAGGGACAATTGCGAACCCAAGCCAATCTCCTACAAAAATTCATCCTCCACGCCCACGAACACGGCGCCCGCGTGCTGATTCGCGGCATCTCCCGCCAACTCTCCCTCCGCCTGCGCGAAGAAACCGATGTCGACCTGATCTGCCGCGCCTAGCCAGTCCCAAATCCGTGCGCAGGAGGTCTGCGCTCGCATGGGGAGCGAACGGTTTTTCTTGAGGGGGCACCGCCCCCTCAAACTCCCAGGGGGGACTTTGGGATAGTGAGGGTTGGGGCTATTGGTGGATCAAACGCGAACAGTAGCGATTAGTCGTAACCGGGAGGTCCGCGTTTGTGATGGGCAGGGACTTTTTCCGGGCGCCAGTAGCAGTGGTTGGGATCGGGTGGATTGGCCGAATTGGCACCGATGAAGACGTTGCTCTTGAACTTCTCGGCGAGCTTCT
>CAYPOV010000329.1:0-4976 GCA_964412385.1 uncultured Geminicoccaceae bacterium | reverse complement strand
GCTTCTCGCCCCGCGCCAAACGGCGGGCCAAAAAACCCCAGCGATGCGTGGGAACAGCGGAAATCGTCACAAAAAGGCAATCCGAATAGGTTAATGGAATGCCTAGATTATATGCGCGAAAGCCTAGTGTCAAGAATTATTTGATATAAGGCTTGTATTTATTCTCTTTACACGAGCGCAGTTCACAGCCTTGCGTTGGCTTCCTCGAACAGACGAACGGTCTTGTTGACGTCATAGGGGGCTTCAGAGAGGGTTTCGGGTTCCCACTCGCTGCGCGGCTGCTCGAAGAAATCACCGCCATAAACGTGAAGAGCGCCGGTGCATCGCGGCAGCGGATTGGTCACCGAATGGATGATGTCGGGGCCGAGCGGCACGACATCGCCCTGCCCCAGCGACCGCGCACCAGCGGCCTCGATATGCCGGCGGTCCTCCGGATTGCGGCGCCAAAAAATATTGTCCTCGCGGCCGCTATAGATGCCGATCACCGCCCACATCTCGTGATTGTGCGGCATCAGCACCATATGCGGCGCCCAGACCAGATTGATGACCGTCAGTTCGGGTGACTGATAGAGCTTGTTGACGCCGCCCCGCGAAGGCTCGCCGCACGCCCGCATGATGCCGGCGGGATCGGTGATGGCGCGGTCGACAACCTCCTTCGCCGCCTTGTGCGTCGGATCCTGCCGCACAGCCTCCAAACAATCGGCAATAAATCTATCCAAGTCGAACATCACACCCTCCGCCATCAACGTCGCCAACCCAACATAGGCAAGGCCGACACAGGGTCAATTAGCCCGCCATCCTTTTGCTTGGTAGTCGCCTGGGAGCCGATATTTGTGGGCAAGGCTTTCTTTGGCTCAGCCTGCCTTCGCCAATGCCGCGTTGCGGATGGCGGTGAGGGTGGTCTTGGTGGTGATGACATCGGCGTCGACAATAACCTCGATCAGGCGGACGCCCGAGAGGGGAAGTGCCTCGTCGAGCGCGGACTTGAAAGCCGTGTCGCTGTCGACACGCCAGCCATGGCCGCCATAGGCCTTGGCGAGTGTCACGAAATCCGGGTTTTGGATGGTCGTGCCGGAGATCCGGTCGGGATACTCCCGCTCCTGATGCATTCTGATGGTGCCATAGGTGCCGTTATTGACGAGGACGAGGACGAGATTGGCCTGATATTGGGCGGCCGTTGCCATTTCCTGTCCGGTCATGAGAAAACAGCCATCGCCAGCAAAGCAGAGAACTGTGCGGTCAGGATGGACCAGAGCTGCAGCAATGGCGGCCGGAAAGCCATACCCCATGGAGCCCGAGGTCGGCGCGAGCTGGCTTCGAAACCCTTGGTGGATCCAGAAGCGATTGAGCCAACCGGAATAATTTCCGGCACCATTGCAGACGATGGTGTCTTCCGGCAGATTTTCGCGCAAGTTCCGCATGATGCCCTTCATGGGCGAGGTGACGGTGGCACTTTCAGGCTCGACATAGGCAAGATAGTCTTGATGCGCTTGATCTGCGGCTCCGGCCCAATGCGGCGCGCTTAGGGGCGGCATGTCGGCCAGCATGGTGGCGGTGGTGTTGAGGCCCCCATTGATCGCAAGCTTGGCCTGATAAACCCTGCCGAGCTCTTCGGGGTCATTGTGGATATGGACCAGAGGCTGGGCCATCTGCGGCAGTCCCAGCAAGCTGTAGCCATTGGTCGTCATCTCGCCGAGGCGGGCACCGATGACAATGAGAAGATCGGCCTCGTTGAGCCGCTCGGCCAATTTTGGATTGGGGCCGATGCCGATATCGCCCGCATAGCAGCGATGCCTGTTGTCGATATAATCCTGGCGGCGGAAAGCTACGGCCACCGGCAGATCGTTCTTGTCGGCGAAGGTTTCGATGGCGTTCTTGCCTTCTTCGGTCCAGCCGCCGCCGCCGAGCACGACGAGCGGGCGCTCGGCATGTTCGAGCATGGAGCGCAGTTGCTTAAGAGCGGGCTCGGGGGGTGCCGATTCGATTTTTTGGTAGGGACGGCCATCAGCCACCCTGGCCGTGTCGGTGAGCATGTCTTCGGGAAGGGCCAGCACCACAGGTCCCGGGCGCCCGGAGGTGGCGGTCATGAAGGCACGATGCATGAATTCCGGGATGCGGGCTGCGTCGTCGATTTGCGCCACCCATTTGGCCATCTGGCCGAACATGCGGCGGTAGTCGATTTCCTGGAACGCCTCACGCTCGATCATTCCGCGGGCGACCTGGCCGATCAGCAGGATCATCGGTGTGCTGTCTTGATGGGCGACATGGACGCCGCAGCTTGCATTGGTGGCCCCGGGACCGCGCGTGACAAAGGCGATGCCCGGACGGCCGGTGAGCTTGCCATAGGCTTCGACCATCATCGCCGCCCCGCCCTCCTGGCGGCAGATGATGAAATTGATGGCGGGAACGTCATAGACGGCGTCTAGTGCCGCAAGATAGCTCTCGCCCGGCACGCCGAAGATCATATCCGTGCCGTGCAGGCGAAGCTGATCGATCAGGAGCTGCCCGCCCGTGCGCTCAACAGTGACGTCGTGATTGATTGTGGTATCGGCCATGGCACCCCTCATCGATCGAAACTCTGACGCAAGAGCGTCGCTCTTTCTCCTATCTTCGTGCTAGAACGCTGACAACCGATCTGCCCGGGCAATTGTCGTTGGTTTATCTACTCGTGGAGGCCCCATGACTGAAACTGTTGACAGCATCGAGCTGCTTTATGGCCGGGGCACACTCAAAGTCGATGTCCCGAAAGAATGCAGGCCGACGGTCATCAAAAAGCTGCCGATGCCGGTTCTAGAGGATCCGAAGGCGGCGGTCTGGGGTGCGCTTAGTAGAGATGCTCCGGTCGCCGAGGCGGCGCGCGGGGCGCAATCGGCCTGCATCTTGATTTGCGACATTACGCGCCCGGTGCCCAATCACCTCTTTTTGCGGCCGCTGATCGAGAGCCTGATCGAGGCGGGTGTTCCCAAGACGCGCATCACGGTTCTGGTGGCGACAGGTTTGCATCGCCCCAATCTCGAGGATGAGCTTGCCGAGCTCGTCGGCGATCCTTGGGTGCTCAAGCATGTCGAGGTCGCCAATCACTATGCCGAAGACGAAGCGGCGCATGTCGATTTGGGCGCGACGGCACGCGGCACACCCATTCTGCTCGATCGCCGGCTGGTCGAGGCGGATCTCAAGATTGCAACCGGGCTGGTCGAGCCGCATTTCATGGCGGGCTGGTCCGGGGGGCGGAAGGTGATTGCCCCGGGGGTGGCCCAAGCGCGCACCATCCGGACGTTCCATAATGCCGCCTTCATGTCGCATCCCCGGGCCACGAATTGCGTGCTCGAGGGCAATCCGCTGCATGAGGAGCAGCTCGAGATCGTCAAGCGCTTGGGCCTCTGCTGGGCACTGAACTGCGTCATCGATGAGGAGCGGCGGCTGGCTTTCGTCAATTTCGGAGAGATCGTCCAGAGCCATTTGGAGGCCGTGGCCTTTATGCAGCTTTATGCACGCGTCGGCGTCGCCAAGCGGTTCAAGACCGTGGTGACCAGTGCGGCGGGCTATCCTTTGGACAAGACCTATTATCAGACCGTCAAGGGCATGGTGGGTCCGATGGATATTCTGGAGCCGGGCGGAGATCTCATTATCGCATCCGAATGCTCGGAAGGCATCGGTTCAGCGGCTTTCGCGGCATCGCAAAAAAGGCTCGTTCAACTCGGCAATGACGGGTTCATGTCGAGTATCCAGGTCAAGGATCTCGCCGACATCGATGAATGGCAGACCCAGATGCAGCTCCGCTCGACCGGCACCTCGACGGTTCATCTCCACACCACGGGGCTTTTGGGCGAGGATCTCAAGATCACCGGTGTTACACCCGCTTTGTCCGTGGCGGAAGCGGTGACAAAGGCGATCAAGCAGCACAATGATCCGGAGGTCGCCTTCATTCCGGAGGGGCCCTATGTCGTGCCTTTCGTCGAGGGTGAAGCCGCCTAGAGATCGACGGGAAAGCGCGGGATATTCACGAAACGGTGGACATCCGCGCATAACACCAGCCCGACCCCGATCAAGACGGTGAGCATGGCGGTGCCGCCATAGGAAATCATCGGCAGCGGCACGCCGACGACCGGGATCAGGCCGGTCACCATGGCAACGTTGATCACGACATAGAGGAAGAGGTTAAAGCTAAGCCCGATGGCGAGCAGCCGCGTGAAGTGGCTCGTCGCCCGCATGGCGATCAAAAGGCCGAGCAGCACCATCACCAGGAAAATGCCGAGAAGCAGAAGTGCCCCGACAAATCCGGTTTCCTCGGCCAACAGCGTGAAAGCGAAATCGGTCTGCTTTTCCGGGAGGAAACTGAGCTGCGCCTGACTGCCATTCAAGTAACCGCGTCCCCACATGCCACCCGAGCCCAAGGCAATTTTCGACTGGATGATGTGATAGCCGGCGCCGAGCGGATCGCGTTCGGGATCGAGAAAGGTCAAGACACGTTGGCGCTGATAGTCGTGCAGCAGGGTCCAGATGACCGGCAGCGACGCACCGCAGGCGGCAGCGCCGAGGATGAATTTCCATAGCCGCACGCCTGCCAGAAAAAACATGGCGATCCCGGCCGAGACCAGCATGACCGAGGTGCCGAGATCGGGCTGGCGAAGCACAAGCACGGCGGGCAGGCAGACGAGAAGCGCCGGAATGATCAAGAAACTCGGCCGCCCGACATCCTCGAGATAGGCACCGTGAAAGTAGCGGGCGAGTGCCAGGATGAGGGCCACCTTCATGAGTTCCGAGGGCTGCAGCTGCATGAATCCCAGATTGATCCAGCGCTGCGCGCCATGGCTCAAGGTACCGACGATCTCGACGCCGATCAGCAAGACCAGTGTCAGCCCGAAGATCACATAGGCCCAACGGAACCAGAAGCGGATATCGATCATGGCAATGACGAGCATGACGGAGAAGCCGAACCCCAGCCGCATCGCATGGCGCCAGGCCCATGGCTCATG
>CAYPOV010000328.1:0-5002 GCA_964412385.1 uncultured Geminicoccaceae bacterium | reverse complement strand
ATTCCGGGTCTAGCATTACATACGGCAGCCCCAAGTCACAGGCCGTCTTATTTTCGCGAAGAAGCGCCAGCGTTTGCTCGACCTCTCCCCGAAGACCGAGAGGCTCCTTGTCTACCAAGAAAAGATCAGGTGTGAAAATTTCTGCCGTATGGCGAATTATGGAACTCCTTATTTGGAGCGTTTCTTCAATGTCAATGTGAAGGGCCAGCGACGTGTATTCACCATTCCGTAGTTTTATGACACCAGGGATTCGCACGAAGTCAACGCGAGAGCGGAAGTCGAAACTTCCAATGATCGGCGATCCTGACAATATGAGCACGGAGAGGTCACTGAACTCTGAGACGAGTTCGTGCGCGATAGCCCGACAGCGCCTAAGATGCCCTAGGCCAAAACTGTCGTGACTATAAATCAGCAAGCGTTTTCCGCTCGTCACTGGTTCATTTCCAGACCTTGCATATCAATCAACCATCCTCCATCCTATACAAATCTCAGAATAAGAACATAAACATAATTTTCCTTGACATTCCTATGAAGGCGAAGTATAAGGCTCTTTATCCTCAATTAGGCATATTAGATCGTATCATGATGGGAACATATCGATGAGTCTCCTTTTCCCCGTAGACGACAATGGCAATCCAATAAGCATACTCGGATTTGATTACCGGGGCACGCAAACCATAGCCGTGAGTACGAGCAGTTCGACGATCTCGAATGCAGTCCACGATGATATTGAAATCGTGACGGTCATTGCCACGGACGCATGCCGATTCGAAATCGGTGATGCCACAGTCGAAGCGGCACATAATGTAAGTCCGTTCCTCTATCCAGGCACCTACATAGACATTCCACTCCGAGACGGAGAGAGACATATTGCTTTCCTTGCCGAGCAATCGGATTGCGTCGCCTATATCATCGGCCGCATTTAGATGTCGACCTCGCAGCTTCAACTTACAAATCGCAGCCTGCGCCTGACATCAGGACAGACCGGCGATCGGAGCAATCTATTCAATCCTCCGCCGCCACAAACACCTACTGCAATCATACTCGTTACCGAAAACGGTGACCGTATCGTCACTCATGGCGGCCACTCTATATCAGTTGGATATGTTCTATGAGCGACAAGCAAATCCACGAACTCACGCCCATAGCCGGCGCTACACCCGAGGACGAGATCGTCGTCTCATCGAATGTGGATCATGTAACGGGTCGCCTCGCCATTGCGGATCTTCCGTTTCAAGCGCCTGCGAACGACTCCATTGCTAGAAGACTCGGAGCAAAAGTCAGCGAATCCGTATCAGTTCGAGACTTCGGCGCAGTCGGTGACGGTGTCTCCGATGATGCGTCTGCGTTTCAGAATGCGTTGGATAGCGTACCGACCATCTTTGTCCCGAGGGGGCGATATCGGCTGGGCAGCCAAGTTATTGTCAGACCTGGGCGACGAATCGAGGGGAATGGTCGTGACTCCACTGAGATCATCGCCGACGGACGATTCGCATTTGTCTTCGAGCGCAATCGGGGAGCGTTTCAGGTTGATGCGGGTTCTGCCGATGACTGGAATAGGTCCTCGATAGCAAATATGACCGTTATGATGAGCCGAGGCGGAATTCGCGCCGTCGGTCACGAGTTTCGTGCTAGCGATATGTGCTTCTTTGGCGGTACCGCACCAAACGGTCAAAACGAACTGGACGGGTGGTGCATAGATATGGTTGATGCGAACGAGTGTGTGCTCGCTCGCATTAACGCCGGCTACGGCGGTGGCCTTCGCCATACCATGGGTGCGAATGGCATTCGATGGCGTGCAACGACATCGGGCGTGAATTACGGCGATAGCCTGATCGAAGAGGTGTCGATAAAGCTCGCGTCGCAAAATACCGCTGCCTTCTTGATCGATGGACACGCTGCCGACAACAGCAAAGTCATCAACAACATGATGCTGTGTCGGATCCAAGCCAATGCTCCGGTTGGGGGTGGAGGTATTACTCCGCTGTCGGGTACCAATGGAATTAAACTCTGGAACGCCGCAAGAATTCAGATGTTTGATTGCGATGTCGAGGTTGTGGAAACAGCATTTGAAGAGTATTCAAATGTAATGAGTGGATCGGGTAGTTGCGTAGCCAATACATATGTTGGATGTATTTCTCACTACTGTCCGACTTCCTATAAAGATAGCAATGCGGAGACATCAAGGTCGGTCTATCAGCGGAACTTCATTGGTTGCGACAATGTCGGTCCAATTAGAACCGGTAACTACAGTGGTGATGGAGGTAGATCACAGGACGGCGATGCATTCGTCAATGGCATGTGGCTTATGTCGCTTTTTTCGGAGCCCGCCGTTCAACTCCGATCTCGTGATAAGGGCGTCCTTTTGGTCACAAGCGACTATCAAGGCCCGAACCAGATCGATGCTGACGGACATCCTAGTCGCGAAAAGCCGATTCGAGGACTTCTCGTCGAACTTTCGAGCAAGAATAGTACCAAGATAACGCGTACCGTATCAAATTCCGATCCGGACCCGGATACAGCCGATGACACGCGACTCTTAGATACCCGGCTCGAATTGGGCAATGGGGAGAACGATTCACGAGGAGAATTGGCAAGAGTTCAAATTAATGATCCCCTATATCTGCGTCCCAGAACGTCTGAACCAATTCGTCCGATAAATGGTCTGATTTACTACGCCACTCATGCGTCAGCATTGCCGCCAACAGGAAATTATTGGCTCGGTGAAGGTATCTACAGCAGACTAGCTGACGGAATCATAGCCCCCGTTGCCGCACAACCGGGTGCGGTTCCAATTCGAGAGCGCAATCTAGATTTCACCGTCGGCAAGGCAGATCTCGGCAAGATTCATCGGGTAAACAATAGCAACCCGCGCACGGTCAGAGTTGAGCCCGGTCTTGTGGAACCTGGCACAGGTGCTCGTCGCCTTTGGGTTATCCGCCAAGGCACTGGCGCAGTACATTTTCAGGTCGGAAATGATGTAACTCTTCACGCAACGAGCAATCGTACATGGATTGCAAAGCAATTCCAAATGGTGGAGATGATCATTACCGACAATGACCAAGTTTTTCTCAACTTCGTCAAGCCGGATGCCGATGATAGTTTTGAAAGCTCAATTCATTGGACGGCTGGTAACGTTACCGCGGGAAGCCATTATTTAGGGAAGATCGTTCGTGTCAGTAATAACACAACTGCGTATGTTGAAATACCCACAGGGCTCGTGCCAGACGGCGTTGATGCTGTCTGGTTGAAAGTGATGAAGGTCTCAGCCGGCGATGTCGAGATTCGAGCCGGTGCGGGGATGATTCTCTCCCCACCGCGCGGCTCTCTGCCCTACGTGGTGTCCGAGATTGGCAAAATTGTCACGGTCCACGTGACAAGTTCGACGGCCGCGCAACAACCAAACCAAATCTATATCGAAGAATAAACGCCGACAAGATATCGGATATATTTCTTATGGCAACTCGACAAATCCACGAACTCGATACCATCCTCTCAAACTCATCCGAAGATCAGTTGATGATATCGACTGCCGCGGAAAATAGGACTGGCAAGACGAACGCTGGCGATCTTCAAGTAAAGATGCCCTATGAAGCAACCACGGATCGCGGCGTTCGCGAAAAACTTGGCGATGCCATTTCAGTTAAGGATTTCGGTGCGGTGGGAGATGGCATTTCAGATGATTCCTTGTCATTTCAACGGGCATTGAACTCAAGTGCGACTGCGATTCTCATACCAGAGGGCAAATATGTGCTCACTGAGGAGATCTTGGTTCCTCCTCGAAAGACCCTCTTGGGATCGACACAACAAGGGTCAGTTCTGGTCTGTCGTCACCCAGGTCGCGCCCTTGTTGTGAGAGCCCCAGGGTCCA
Organism: uncultured Geminicoccaceae bacterium; assembly: GCA_964412385.1. Lineage (GTDB taxonomy): Bacteria > Pseudomonadota > Alphaproteobacteria > Geminicoccales > Geminicoccaceae > JBGSYN01. The sequence continues at coordinate 1,131 of CAYPOV010000328.1, read as the reverse complement.
TCCTCACGTCAGTACTCCAGAATTTTAAGCTCGAAATGGAAAAGGGTTCCGTCGGGATTGAGATGACCGGAGACTTTGGAGACTTGCGAGATATCACGTTTTCAAGCGGTACTTCAGAATCTTGGGCCATTGATCTAGTGGATGCCAACAATATTCAGGTGCAAAATGTTCGAATTGGAGGGTTGGGCGACGAAGCATTTTTTGGGAATGGTATTCGATGGCGCAACAGCGATCCCGTCAACAACCCAAACAATTACGGCAACGGGTGTTTGCACTCGGTGACGGTACGCTTGGCCTCGGCTGGGGCCACAGGGATCGAACTTCTAGGCGCAGAAACGAGGCTCATTGCAAATATACTTCTTTCCAAGATTCAGATTTCCGCTTCGAGCTCGGGCGCGATTCCCTACCCAGCAAGTATCGGCATAAAGTTACAAAGTTGTGTGAGATCAACACTGCAATCGATCAATCTTGAGGCCTTAGAGTTCGGCATTCAGGAGCGGGGAATATCTGATGCGCTCGGCGCGAGCGTCGCCAACCAATACCTTGGCGTTCACGCAATCAATGTCGACACTCCATACACAGACAGCAACGGGACGGTCTCACGATCGGAGCAACAGAGAACGTTTCTAGGGTGCGATAAAATCCCTGCCGTTGTCGGATTGGAAGATGGTGATACAATCATCCCGGCCGGACTTTGGCTACAATCATACGTGTATGGCGAGAACGCGGTTAGATTTCGTTGTTTCTCCGGTCACGAAATGATCGTCGACGACGGCGCAGACCCAGGCTCTCTAGCGGTCAATGTTGGAGGTTCATCCCCACGAGTGGCTCCCAACGAGGAGGGGATGCTCGTTCGCCTTTATCTCGGCAGGAATTCTTCATCTTCGAATAACACAATGCGGGATGTGACTGTGGAACCCGTACTACGCTTGGCGCCACGGCATGACCAGAATCCTGCTCCAACGGCTGGTCAAATGATATATGCTGATGGCACCAATTGGGATCCTGGACTCGGTGAAGGGTTCTACTTTTTTGAGCGAGGCAGCTGGAGAAAAGTTGCGTACAAGGCCTAAGGGACTTGTCTATTTGTTCGCAGCCAAGGCCACGAATTTGACTCTGTCCGTGAGTTAT
>CAYPOV010000327.1:0-5002 GCA_964412385.1 uncultured Geminicoccaceae bacterium | reverse complement strand
TGTCAGTGCAGCATAGAGCGTCGTCGTCTTGCCGCTGCCGGTCGGACCGGTGACGAGGATGATGCCGTTGGGCTCGGCAAGCAGCTCTCGAACCTGTGTGGCCGCCTTGGGGGCATAGCCGAGCTTGTCGAGATCCAAGGCTGCGCGGTTCCTGTCGAGGATCCGCAGAACGACAGCTTCGCCACGCAATGACGGAGCTGTCGCCACACGCAGATCGATGTCGCGACCGCGAACCGTTATCGAACAGCGTCCGTCCTGCGGCATCCGCCTCTCGGCAATATCAAGTTTTGCCATAACCTTGATTCGCGATGCCACGGCCACGGCAATCTCTTGAGGCGGCGAGGGCCTTTCTTGCAGCGCGCCATCCACCCGGCGCCTCACGCGAAGGCCATTTTCATGGGGTTCCAGATGAATGTCCGATGACCGTGCCTCGATCGAATCGGCAATCAGCGCGGTGACCCATTGAATGACCGGAGCGTCGCTCGCTTGGTCCTTGAGGCGCTCGAGATCGACGTTATCGCTGTCGCCCTGTTCAATGGCCAGACCCTTCGCAGGATCACTTTCCTCGATCGGGTGAAGTCTCGATAGTCCATGCTCGATGTCAGCAGGCGTGCCGACGGCAAGATTGATATCGCGATCGAGGCGAAACCTTAAGGAGTCGATCGGGAAGCGGTTGAGCGGATCGACCACGACGACCATCAAGACGCCTCCGTCGTCTTCGACCGGGAGAATCTGATGTTTGTGAAGGAAAGCGGCGGGGACGTCGCCGATCGCAGCTGGCCGATCAGGAAAAGACTTTCTTCCCAGCAGCGGCAAGTTTAGGGCGCGGGACAATGTTCGCGCCATCTGCTCGTCATCGATCATTCCGAGCTTGGGCAGGAGACGATCAAGTCTCTCGCCCGTCTGCTCGGCGGCGCGGCGGGCGCGCTCGACATCAGAGGACTGCAAAGCACCACAGCCTTCAAGATCCTCGATAATCGACACCAGTTCCTGTTCGATCGGGTTTCTCCACCTTTGAGCCGGCACATGAGAGAAACGAGAGAAAAGGTCTTTTCGGATGCATCCAATTGAGAGGCGATAATCGCACTAGTGGTGAGTCTGACTCAGCGGAAAGATGCATCTTTGATGACGAAAGCCAGTTGCGCTGCCTATCGACGCCCAATCTGGATCGAACGACGTGAAGGACGTTTTGCTGATGCCATGACCGGTGAACCGCTTGAGAAGGCGCGAATCGGCTCAGGCGATCTGGTTCTGCTTCTATCGAGCCGCGATGTCTTACGCCGACAGCAGACATTTCCCCGGGCAGGAAAGTCCAGGCTCAAGGAAATCGTCGAGCTGGAGGTTACGTCGGACGCGCCTTTCGTCCATGACGAAATCGTTTGGGACCATCGAGCCCAAGCATCGAAGGCTGGGTTGAAAACCATCGACGTCGAGACCGTTATCGCCAAACGAGATCGTGTCATCGAAGCCGCCCGTGACTTCGAACGTCAATGGAACCGGAAGCTCACAGGTGTCGATTGCGTAGCGAGCGACGGCAAATCGGGCTTAGGCATCAATCTCTTGCCGGAAGAATTTCGCCGCACGCGCCCGCCCACGCTGTCAAAGCTCAATCGCACCGTGGCTGTGGCTTGCCTTATCGCAGCATTATCGGCATCGACTGCGGCAGGGTTTGGCGATGCCGAAGGACTCGACACCCTGCGAGCACGTGCGGATGCAATTCGTGCCGACGCCGAGGCAGCCATCAATGTCCGGGAGCAATTTTTCGAGGCCCGCTCGAGGCTCGATCAACTGGCATCCCTACGGGGCGAGGCACCAAGTCATCTTTCGATCCTCAATGAGGTCTCCAGCCTTTTGCCGGATCATAGCTGGGTGAATGAGATGGAGATCGATGAGAGCGGAGTGAGCCTCAAAGGACAATCAGCTTCGGCGATTGATCTCATTGCCCTTTTCGAAGCGTCCCTAATGTTCGAACGTGCGAGATTCTCCGCACCAGTCGTTCCCGATCCCAAGAGCGATCGGGATAGGTTTGCCATTGCCCTCGATTTCAAAGGCGGGGCCGCTCCATGATCGATTTCGAGCTTCCCGACGGCAATCGCTTAAGACAATGGAGTGTCGTCGCTGCCGGCGGGTTGTCCGTCGTGCTGAGTTTTGCGTTGCTTCAAGATTGGCAAAACCGCCTGGGAGTTCGCCAAGACCAAGCCGAAGAGCAGCTCGCTCACCAATACCAATTGATTGGCCAATCGCCAAGTTTCGAAGAAGCGCTCGAGACAATCAACGGATCGGCGCTCGCGCAACGAGGGATGATCCTTGCCGAAATCAGAAGTCTGGCTGCAGCTCAACTTCAATCTCTCGTTGTGGATATTGTACGCCGTCATTCTGGATTGGTGAAAAGTGCCCAAATCACTTCGCTACCCGAACCAGAAGATGGTCAAATTCTCGCCCTCGACATCAGCTTTTCCGTTTCCGCCGAAGCACTGATCGATGTCATTTCGGCTCTGGAAACAAGCGTCCCGGTTCTGGCCCTCAAGCAAACCCGTCTACGTTCGGCACCACGGTTCGGCCAGGAGGGCGACAGCCATCCCGTCGACATTCAGGTTCAAACGAGGATCGACGCCCTATGGGCCCGGCCGGAAGCAGAGACGCTGTCGTGAATGACTTTTCGTGGCGCCTTCGCCAGGGCCTTATTCTGGCGGGTTTGTTGGGAGCCTCAGGGCTCTACATCGAATCGGAACTGACGCGTGTGTTCCGACCGGTTGATGCGGCATCACGATCCGATCCGCAACGCGTGCCGGCGGATATCGAGCTGTCAGCCATGACGCGGCCCGTGGCACTGTCTCCCCAAGACGATGCCTATTCGCGACCAATCTTTCGCTCCACCCGCCGACCCTTGGTGGAAAGTCCCAAAATCGTCTCAAGCGCCATGACGAGGACGGGGCTCGAGAGCCTGACGCTTCAGGGCATCGTCAAAGACAGGAACGGATATCGTGCGTTGTTGAGCTCGCCTTCATCGCCCGAAGGAGCGTGGCTCCGATCGGGCGATAGGCTTGACGGTTGGACGCTCAGCGGAATCGACTATCACGGCATCGATCTCATGCGTGATGAGGCGATCGAGCGGCTCGATCTTCACGAAGGGTTATGAGCTTCCGCCACAAGGCGCTCGAATTCGACATCCTCCAGATCACGATTATGCACCCAGGTGATCACCTCATTAGCAGTGACGTGATCTGCTGCCGAAATCGCAGCGCGGAACAAGATCCTTGCATCTTCGGGCTCTCGATGAGTCTTCCAGTTTATTTTCGCAAGTTCAAGAGCCTTCGACGGATGATTGCCGAATTCGATAGCCTTGAGTGCCGCATCGCGTGTTTCATTGTTCTCTGGTTCAATCTCGAAAGGTTGCCCCATTTGGCGCAAGGCTAGAGCATGACGCAGGGCGAGCGGCGGATAGGATTGAGTGTCGAGCGTGAGAACGTCGTCCGCACGATCTTGAAGCAACAAGACATCGGCAAGTGCTGTTTGAGCTTGGAGGTCGCTCGAATTCAGCTCGAGGGCTTCGCGCAACTCTTTCTCGGCGTCTTCAAGCCGGCCGATACGTCGCGCGGTATCGGCTTGAATTCTCTTGGCCCAAATCATCAGGGACGGATCGAGCCCTCGGGGCATCTCTCTAAGTGCCCGAGACAATAGCTCAAACGCCTCGATCGCATGTCCGGAAAGGCTGAGCATACGTGCCTTGCAGGCGTCGAACACGAGATCCGGTCCTTGACCTTCAAGGGCATTGCAATCCTCGAGACCGCGATTGGGTTCACCAAGGGCCTGGAAGATAAAAGCCCGCGTCAGTCTCGCCTGTGCGTCCGTCGGATCGGCGTCGATGATGACTGCAAGATCCGCGAGTGCGTCATCGAACTCGTGATGATGCTGAGCATGGATGGCACGGCGCAAAAGGTCGTCGCGGCTCTGGGCATGGTCATAAGTCGAATGGGCGGCTACAGGAGCAGAAAAAAGCAGGACAAAAGAACTCAAGAGAATTAAGCGCATAGTCTCGGTCCAAAAAAGAGGGGCAGGCGAGGCCTGCCCCAAGGTCAGCACGGAGATCAATTGTCGTGATCGTGATTGCGGCCGTTGAGTGGTGTCGCGGCATACGGAAACACCTGATTGTAGGTGATATCGTTTTCGCTCACCTTATCGGCATCCACGCTCGAGAAATCCGGGCCAGGTCCGGCAAGTCCCAAAGCAATGATGGCGATATCGATAACGTCATCGCCGAACCGCCGGCCGTTGGGCCATCCGCCGGGAATGAAACCGCCATTGTTGAAGGGGTCTTGGAACTCGCTTTGCAGCACATCGCCGCCAAACACGCCCAAGCGATTGAAATCGGGCTCACCCGCCAAGCGCGCCGGACCCGTGGTCAAATCAATCTTGATCAGATCGGGGATGTAAATACTCTCGATCAGGCCCGGTATGATCGGCGTCGCACCAAGGAGGGCCGAGAGTTCGGGGTCTTGTGCGTAGATCGCGAACAACCGTGCATCGCGAGCGGTTCCCGTCTGATTATAGTTGTCCTTGTCGCGATTGGCGATCAGCGCTTCCGCAAACAATGGATTGCCCTGACGGCCAACGCCAACCCACTCATTGTTGATGTTGCGGTTGGTATTGGCATTCACACCGGCAAGCTGGGCGTCACCCAGCGCCTCGAGCGGAATGTCGAGAACGATAGTATGGACATTAAAACCGGCTTGGCTGTCGAACGGCTTGGTCGGTGTGCCTGTAGCGGCGCCAAACGAGAAATCGAGATCGAAGATCGACTGGATGTCGGCATAGAAACCGTCGTCGCGCTGGCCGGCGAAAGAACGATAGCCACCATCGAGATGGGCGATGGCAGAGGCTGTATAGGGATCGAGATCGGCACTCGAGGCAACACCTTCTTTGGCGGGCATGTCGCCATCGTCATTCTGGTTGTAAAATGGGGTCACCAGGCCCTGATTGTTGGGTGGCACAATGCCATGAC
>CAYPOV010000326.1:0-5058 GCA_964412385.1 uncultured Geminicoccaceae bacterium | reverse complement strand
ATGGCGATATCGGCCAATATTATAACAAATCACAAGCATACTACGTGAATTAGGCCGACAGCAGGTTTCTGATCCATCGATGGACGAAGGCGATTTTGTCACGTGCCGGTGGAGGTAGGACGAACGGGTAGGGACCTGAGACGCCCATCGCCATATTGACGTGATTGAAGGCGAGTGCCAGATCCGCTCCCTGCGCAATCAGCCGCTGTGAGTCGGCTTCGCCATAGGCATCATATCCTTCGAGGCTGTGATCGCGGTGATCGAGACCAACGGCAACGGCACTGTCAATCATATCCGTTAGATGAAGCAGGTGGGCGAAGCTCTCGGCCCAATCCTCGTGAGGGTGGCTGGCTGCATAGGCGGAGATATGAGTGTCTTGCCAACCAGCTGGCGGACCTTCCTCATAGTTTCTCGTGACTGCGGCACCATAATCTTTCCGCTCATCGCCGAATAACTGGCGGAAATCTTGAATGAACTCATCACTCTCGGCCAAGCGCACAAAGAGAAAGTGACCCACCTCATGGCGAAAATGGCCCATCATGGTGCGATAAGGTTCATTGAGATCTTCGCGGCGTTGAATGCGTTCCGCGTCATCGGCTTCGGTGACGTTGATGGTGACGAGGCCATCGGCATGGCCCATTGAGACCGGCACGGCGCCGCGCGACGTGGCTTCAGAGAGCAGATTGAAGGTAGGACGAGCGCCTTGATCAGTCGCCATGAACCAGCCCCAGCAGCCCAAATTCGTCAGCACCCAGCGCTTGCTCAACTCCGCTTTAAACCAGAGGCTTCTGTTCTCGCCATGAAACGTGTCGGGGATCACGGTTGTCATGGCACAGGATCGGCACAAACCAGTCTCTGGATCCTCGGCCTGCCAGTTGCACTCGATTTCGGTGCGGTTACCACATGGATTGTCGAGCAGCATCATTTGACAATGCTCAGGGACGAAGACGACTGCGGTGCCGCAACTGCACTGAAGGTTGCCGAAATACATCGTCTTGTCGCAGGTTGGACAAACGAAAAGCTTCATGGAGTTAATCCGAGTTGAGTTGGCGTCGATCACCAACGCGCCCACGAGGGGCGTGTCGAGCCACTGTTGGGCCTAGTCGTCAGTTCGGATGATGAACACCGATTGCTTGGCGTGGCGTACGACGCGGGCGGCGTTGGGGCCCAATAGATAATCACTGAGCTCGGGTCTGTGCGCCGCCATGACAATGAGATCACAATTCAACCGGTCGGCAGCGTGCATTATTTCGGCGTAGATCGTGCCCTCAGTGACATGGCCTTTGGTGTCTGGCGAGCGCGCGGGCCGGGCATGGAGGACTTTAGTCAGAGCCTGACGAGCTGCTTCAAGTGCCTCGGCTTCATGGCCCTTGGGAAAGAACGAGCCCACAATCGACATCGAGTAGCTCGGAATGACGCTCAGCACGTGAAGCTCGGCCTCGTGCTTATCGGCCAGCTCTTCCGCAACCGGAAGGATGGCATCGGTCGTCGCTCGATCATTGAGATCGATACAGGCGAGGATACGCTGGAACATGTTGGGCTCCCGCTTGTCTAAAAGGCGGCGACGGTTTGGCGTCGACGCTGCAGCATGATGATCAAGGCCAGCAGAATCAAGGCGGGAATATAGAAGATCTCTTTGGGCATTCTCGAGGCCTCGGTCTGCACATTGGCAATCTCGACCGGCTGATCCCCGTAAAAATCGAAAACCTGGAACTCGTCGAAGAAGGGCGTGCCCGCGAAGGGCTCCTCGAGCACAGCCTTGTCGCCGTCTTCGGTTACCAGGAGGCCTGCATGATCGAGCCGGGTGAGCCCGTCCGCTTCCGGACCCAGCCGAGCGACGACGGTGCGTTCGGTCATTTCATCGGGATTATCGAAGTCAGGTCCACTTATCACCATTCGCAAATTGCCCTCGGGCGGCGCCTCTCCGGCAATTGCCGCTGCTTCGATCCCCGGATGTTTGACAAAGGGCGGATCGATTTGGTCGAGCCAAAAACCAGGACGGAACAGCGTAAACGCCACGAGTAACAGGGCGATCGATTCGTACCAACGATTTCTGGCCAGAAAGTATCTTTGGGTCGCTGCTGCAAACAGCATCATGGCGATGGTCGACACAACAAAAATAAGTACCGCCTTCAGGGGGCCAACATCGATGAGAAGAAGTTCGGTGTTGAAGATAAAGAGGAATGGCAGAAGCGCCGTTCGGATATCGTAGGCAAAGCCCTGCACACCTGTGCGGATCGGATCGCCGCCGGAAATAGCAGCGGCAGCAAAGGCTGCGAGACCGACCGGTGGTGTATCATCGGCAAGAATACCGAAATAGAAGACAAAGAGGTGGACGGCTACGAGTGGAACGATAAGCCCCGCTTGTGCGCCGACGGAAACAATCACGGGCGCCATCAATGAGGACACGACGATGTAGTTGGCTGTCGTTGGCAGACCCATGCCGAGGATCAGGCTCATGACGGCGACCAGAAGCAGCATCGCCATAAGATTGCCGCCTGAGAGAAACTCGACGAACTCACCGACCACTTGGTGGGCGCCGGTAAGGGAGACAGTGCCGACAATGATGCCCGCTGCACCAGTCGCCACACCGATGCCGATCATGTTGCGGGCACCGCCGATCATGCCGGAAAAGAAGTCGTCCCATCCCCGACGAAGGGCGGAGCCAAGCGCTCCTTGGCCTCGAAAGATCTGCTTGAGCGGCCGTTGCGTGATGACGATGACGATCATCGCAAGTGTCGCGTAGTAAGCCGACAGTGTCGGCGAGAGCCGTTCAATCAGGATGCACCAGATGAGGATGATAATCGGCAAAATGAAATAGAGGCCCGTGATCGCCACTGCGCCTGGCCGCGGCAGTGTTTCGACCGGTGCGTTGGGATCGTCTTGGATGAGATCGGGATGGCGCGAAGCGATAGCGATAAGAATGATGTAAGCGAGGCCAAAAATGCCGGCCGCGGCAAAGATCCCCATGCCTGGGAAGGCCGAGCCGATCCAACCGAGACCGTAATAGACAATCCCGGCGAGGAGAGCCATCAAGATAAAGCCTAGAAGTACACCTGATAGCCGCTGCGCCATCGTCACAGTAGCGCTCGGTTTCTCCAGCCCTTGGAGCCCAAGCTTGAGAGCTTCGAGATTGACGATGTACACCAGAGCGATATAAGAAATCACGGCTGGCAAAAAAGCGTGCTTGATGAGTTCAGGATAGGCGACGCCGGTGAATTCCGAGATAAGAAAGGCTGCGGCACCCATCACTGGTGGTGTCAATTGTCCGTTCGTCGATGACGCGACTTCGACCGCACCTGCCTTTTCCGGCTTGAACCCGGTTCGTTTCATCAGTGGAATGGTAAAAGTTCCGGTCGTCACGACGTTGGCAATTGAAGATCCGGAATAGAGCCCGGAAAGAGCCGATGCCATCACGGCAGCCTTCGCCGGACCGCCGCGCAAATGGCCCAAAAGCGCAAAGGCGAGCTTGATGAAATAGTTGCCCGCTCCGGCTTTCTCGAGCAGCGATCCAAACAGCACGAAAAGAAAAATCATTGAGGCAGAGACGCCCAGTGCCACGCCGAAGACGCCTTCGCCTTGCATCCAGTAGTGCCACATCGCCTTGCCGTAGGACGCGCCCTTCCACTGGATCGCATCCGGCATGAAATCGGCGTCGCCGAAAAATACATAAAACACAAACACGCTGGCGACGATGACGAGTGGAAGGCCGAGCGCACGGTAGACGGCAATCGCCAGCGAGATCATGCCGAGGGTCGAGATGACCAGATCCGCGGTGGTCGGCAGTCCCGCCCTTCCGGCAATTTGATCCTTAAAGACCAAGAGATACAAACAGGACGCCGCGCCGATGATTGCCAGGACCCAGTCATAGGCAGGTACGCGATCGCGAGGGCTGCCGCGGAACAAGGGGTAGGCGAGCATCGCCAATGCCAAGGCAAAAGCCAGATGGACGGAGCGGGCTTCTTGATTATTGAAGACGACGTTAAGACCTGTGGTCTCGGTCAGATAGAAGGGCAGATTGGACGCGATATAGATTTGAAACAGCGACCAGATGAAACATAAGGCAATGATCAGTCTGCCCGCGAACCCGACGGCGGCGCGGGCCCCTGTTTCGGACGAGGCAAGAATATCCGCCTCCGACCTCTTGGGTTGAGTTGTGTCACCGATGACGGTCTCATTTGCCATGAAGTGCCCCAATCCACATTCGCTTACGACAGCCGCAGCAAGTATCGGGCCGGTTGTTCAGCCTCGTCTCGGTAATGTGGATCGGATTTACGCGCTCTCCAAGCGTAAACTTCAGGCCAGTCCTTCGATCAAGCCGGTGACGGATAGGGTCCTGTCGCGTTCGGGGTCGGCGCCGGCTGTTCCTCTACTACAACATCCTGGGGTTTCTCGCTGGTGGCTGCCAAGTTCGCGTCCTTCATCGCTTGGACAACACTGGAGCCAAAGCGATCATGAATGGCCGTCCAGATGGGGTTGATGACCAAGAAATCCTTTTCCGGTAGTTGAGATTTCCAATAGGCGGAATACTGAGCTGCCCATTTGTTGCCCTGCAAAACATAGCCGGCAAAGCCGCTTCCGTGAGGGTAGTCCTTGAGAACATTCTCGTTCTCTTCAAGCGATGTCTTGATCGTTTCAATGACATCGTCGCGCGGCAACTCGGGCGGAAGAGCGAATAACGAGAATCCTCCACCAGGTGGCGTACGCGTATGATTGATAACCGTGGCACTTGCAACATCCGCATTAGGGACACTGATCTCGGTACTGGAACCTGTTCCCAATCGGACCGAGCGCCATGTCATGTCGAGCACGCGCTTCTTGCCCTGACCGGATATTTCAATGACATCACCGACACGGAACGGCCTTTCGAGGTTGAGGACGAAGCCTGAAAAGATATTGGCCAGATTTCCTTGGACGGCGAGGCCGATAATCAGGCCCACAAGGCCGGTTGTTGCCAGAAGCGACGTAACGGCCAAATTGAAAACAAACGCCAAAATCCCAAGAAACGCTATGATATAAATAATAACGTTGTCCAGCTTCGACAACAGCGCGGGTGCC
>CAYPOV010000325.1:0-5076 GCA_964412385.1 uncultured Geminicoccaceae bacterium | reverse complement strand
CGAGAACCTGAAGTGGATCGAACAGGGCACCCCTGCCGACGTGGCCGAAGCCTACCTGCAAGACGTCCGCAAGGGTTTCGATCCGGCCATCGTCAGCCCGACCCACGCACTCGGGCAGCGGATCACCGGCCTGGTACGAACCAAGCTCAAGCAGGAAAACCGTCTTGGCCCCCACGACGTGACGTTCCCCCGTTTGGTGCCCTTTCACTACACCAACGCCGAGAAACAGCGGAGCGAGAGCTACCAGCCCGGCGACGTCATCCAGTTGCACAAATCCGTGCCCGGCCACAAGCCCGGCGAACGGATCACCGTGGGCGAGAAAACACCGACTGAACTACTGGCGTTTAGTGACCGGTTCAGCGTCTACCGGCCTTCGACCATCGACCTGGCCGTCGGCGACAAACTCCGCATCACCGGCAACGGCAAAACTGCCGATGGTCGCCACCGGCTCAACAACGGTGCCCTGTATCGTGTCGCGTCCTTCGACGAGCAAGGCAACATCGTGCTCAACAACGGCTGGACGGTCGACAAAGGCTACGGTCATCTCCAGCATGCGTACTACCTCACGCCCCACGCTGCCCAATCCAAAACCGAACAGGCCGTCATCAACGCCGGAGCGATCAGCAAGGAAGGCTTCTACGTCGGCATCACCAGGGGCCAGGATCACGCCCGGATCATCGTGCCCGACAAGAACGCCTTTCTCAAGGCGGCGGAAAAGTCCGAGCGGAAACTCACCGCCCACGACGTGCTGCAGCCCAAACCCAAGGACAGACGCCGCGGTCTGGCCGCCTACCTGATGCGGGCCGGAGACCATGCCCGTCAGATCATTGACAAAACCCTGCGAAAGGTCCACGAATATCGCCAGCCCAGAGGCCAGACATTATGACCAAACGCCTCGACATGATACGCCAGCAATTAATGCCCGACCCCAAGCGTCCGGACGACGCCGAGGGGAACGACGAGTCCGGCGGACTCGAATCGTTCTTCCTGCTGCCAGTGGGGGACTATGTCGCCCGCTCGCGTCCGGCCAACAAGCCGGTCTTCAGCCTCCACGCCATCCCCCACCGCGTCGACGAAATCCGCGTCTGTCAGTACCTGCAACTGGAGAGCTACCACAGCCGATTCGTCAGTCAGTACGACGACGGCACCCACAAGGGCAACGCCTTCTACCTGCGGTTTGGCCGGGCCGAACTGCTGGTCGTGGGCCGCCGCCTTCTTCACCTCTTCGATCTCATCTGCCAGCACCGCATCAGCTGGATTTACGAACTGGCCGACCCGGTGAAGGCGGCGGCCCTGCCCGATGAGACGACCGTCATCACCCGCCTGGCCTGGCAGACCGGGGACGTGCTCGAAGACTAACTGTCCGTCACTTTGCTCACCCACTTCTCGCCTGATTTCCGCCGCTTGGCCATCGCCTTGATGATCTCGTAAGCCTGCCGCTTCGGGTTCTGCGGGGAGAACCGCCGCCAGTCGGTTTTCTGCAGCCACTCCTCCGGCGTCCACACCCGCTGCACTTTCTGCGGCCTTCCTCGACGCTTGCGCTTTGCCTCCATCTCTTCTACCTTTCTCCCGTTTCCACAGCCCTGGCTGTTCCGTATGTCCCTTACTCTGTTCCCGAAAGGATCGAATCATGGGGAGTGTGCGTCCGTTGTTGTCTCTTGGCAATGACAAAATGGGAGCAACCATTCATTCGTGGTCCATCCCTGCCGTCCGTAACTGTCCTGGCCGAACGTCTGTCTGCGAGGACGTCTGTTACGCAACACATGGAAGGTTCGTAACAACCAAGTCCAAGAAGCTCATGGAGTGGCGATTGAAACAGGCAACGAGGAATGACTTCGTCGACCGCATGGTCGAGGAGTTGTTTCGCCGTGGCGTGTTGATCTGCCGCATCCACGTAGCGGGAGACTTCATGACTCCCACCTACACAGGCAAGTGGCTCCAGGTCGTGGCCCGCTCGCAGCACGTCCGCTTCTTCGCGTATACGCGAAGTTGGCGGGTCGGCTCGATCGTACCCCTCCTGGAAGCCATGGCAAAACTTGAGAACATGCGTCTGTGGTACTCGGCCGACAGCGAAGCCTGTCCTTCCGACGTGCCAGAGAACGTGCAAGTGGCCTGGTTGCAGACCTCCAAGGAAGACGAAGTCGAGGGCGATCTGGTGTTCCAGGTTCGTTCGCTTCGTCGTCTGGAGCTTCCTTTGGCCGTTCCGATCTGTCCGCAAGAAACCCCAGCAGGCAAGGAGCGTGGTGTCAACTGTGCGAATTGTCAAATCTGTTGGGAATGAACTTTGGAAACTTGTCTCTTTGCCCAGGTGAAGAGGCAGGTTTCTTTTTTTCAGCTTGGGCCTACCCTGTCCTTTGTACATCCGTCAGCGTCAGCGTCGGCCCTCTCGGTCGTCACCCACCCTCAAAGCACGCAGTGCTACAATGGGTGGTGCGACCGAGAGGGCCAACGCGGAAGGGTGGGTACAAAAAGGCACATCTTGAGGCTGAGGCCGAGTGTTCGGGAGGGAGTCTAGCCCATGGCGATTTTCGTCTCTGACTTGTTCTCCTTTTGGAAGTCCTGCTTTTCCTGATGGCCCATGCCCTGCTGCTGCTCTTTCTCCAGCAACTCGACGATCTTCTCCGCTACTTTCACGGCGTTGGCGACTTTGATGCGAGTGTTTCGTTTGAAGCCGGGCCGGGTGACGATCTCGCCGTGTTGGTCGACGTCTTCTTTCTGCCGCAGGATGAAGTCGATTTTCTTCGCGTCGAAGCCCAGTTCCGAGAGGGCTTTGTACTTCTGCTCGAAGGGCATTTGCGATTCCCTGGCGAAGGCGATGTCCTGGGCGGCGTTGTAGCGATCCTGCTTTTCCCGGCGTTTCTTGAGAATGTCTCGCATGACCTCCAGGTCGGAGGCCCCGTCTTGCTTGACCTCTTCGGCAATCGGGTCCGGTGCGTTGGCAGGCAGCGTGTCCGATGCCTTGCTGCCAACCGGTTTCGCCTGGACTGGTTTCTCTTCGGTCTCGTCGATTCCTTTCTTCTTGGCCATGTTCCTCACTCCTTGTGCTGGGTTTGTGATCTTCCTGGAAGTGCGATGACAATAGGACGATGACGCCCTATTGTCAAACGATCCACAAAGCCCAGCCCGATTTACAACCCTTAGCCGGTACCGTGAAGCAACTCATGATGGCCATCAAAGACGGCCAGGACGCTGAACTCGTGAAGCAAGTACATCCCGTCCGCTTGAGCGGCAACCGCTTCTCTGCGGGCTTCTACAATGGCTTCGGCGGGGTTGCGTCCCATCACCCACGCAAAGTAGGTGTCGGGTTCCTCGCCCTCGTACTGGTCGTATGGGTACGCAAGTAAGACGCTGTATGGTTTCATGGTTAGGCTCCTTTCTTTGGTGGATGAACCCATTCTCGTTCCTCGACGTTATCGAGCAACACTTCCTTGATCCAGGGTCGTGACTGCTCCAAATCGCTACACAGAAGCAGTGCCCTCCCAAGAGCTTGCTGTTGGCTTTTTGCGTGAATGTCGATCGCCATGTGAATGCGGTACGGTTTCATCGGTAGACTCCTTTCTTTGTGGTTTTCTCGAAGATCATACACACGTCGTGTAATCCCGGAATAAATTTGCTCCGATACCGTTTCCGGCTGCTGCTGTTGCCGTGACTGAACCGGATGATGTCGGTGCAATGTTGCCGCAACCCTTGCTTCATGGCCAGGTACTTCGTCCAGAACACCAGCGGCACGTATCCATAGTCCCGATCCGAATAGTCGCCCATCAGAATGGCCAACTTACCTTCGGACGTCAGGGCATCCGCACAATTGGTGATCAGCGATTGGTAGCGGTCCAGGAACGCCGCTAGCGTCGGCGTGGTGGACAGGTCGCGGGGATCGTCGCTGTAGCGTTTCATCCTCCAATAAGGTGGATGAATCCAACAGAACTGGAAACACTCCTTCGGCAAAGTACCCGGTTCGCAGGCATCGGCCCCGAGTTTCAGATCGCCCGAAAGGCAGTAGATGCCCAGTTCGTCGCACACGTCCTTGCACGTGCCGCTGCCGGTCATGGGGTCGAGAACGCTTCGCGGTCTGAAGTATCGCAACAGGTCTTTGATCAAGTTCCCACTACAGTTGCCGGGATAGCTGCGGTCTCCGTAGTCACCGGCCACTGGGTTGTGGTACAGACTCGTCAGTTCGGGAACCGGGCTGCCGGTGATCGGTGCCAGTGGCAGCTTGGCCCAATGGAACCGGTCACTTTTTCGCTCCTCATTTGAGGAAGAAACACCGGACACGGCCCGCCGTTGGAGACGTGCCGCGTAAAAGGGGTTGATGGTTGCTATGGCTTGCATGACTGCACCTCCTCAACGGACAAGATTTCGCACTCAAGGTTGTCATCTGTCCCGCAGAGTACACCTTCGTACCATCGATCTTTGGCATCTTCAAAGTTGTCAGCTTCGATTTCGTAGTATTCGATCATTCGGTTGACGACGGTAATGCGAAACCGTTTTCTGGATGGCTGCTTGTCCGAATCGGGCATGTAGGCGTTCAAGGCATTTGTGATGAGCCGGGCAGTCGCCTCGGCTTCGGCTTCTTCGTCCCAGAAGTGAGTCGCGATGATGAACTGGTTGTGGCCATTATGGACGTCAAACGTGCTGTCGCAGCCATCGCTGCCTCGCTTGTAGTAATACCGTCCGGGAGTATGGATCGGTTTGTTCGATGATGATCGGGTCATTGTCAGATTCCTTTCTGTTTTGGGCGGCCATGCGACCGCCCGGTGGATGGATGAGTTACTTGTCTTTCGGTGTGCGTAGAACGATGCGACCGTCGAGCGGCACGGCGTTGAGCTGGAGGACGAATCCTTCGCCGTCTTTCGATTCCCAACTGACGCCGATACGGTTCCATTCGCTGCCGCCGTCGTAGTCGCGGACCGCGTAGGCGATGTGACTCGGATGCCGTTTGCTCTTATCGATGGTGTGATTCTGGTTGCTCATGATGGTGTCCTTTCTTTGTGGCAGGCCGTCCCCATGACGGCCTTTGCAGGACCGCGACCGAAGCTGCGTGGAGCCGTGGGAGTCAAGCGAAGGGTGAGGGCCCCT
>CAYPOV010000324.1:0-5085 GCA_964412385.1 uncultured Geminicoccaceae bacterium | reverse complement strand
CGTTCCATAGGCGCCGCGTAGATGGGATGCTTCTAGAATTCCGGTGAGGCTCAACTCGATATCCACGGCGACCCCGTTTTGCATATAGCTACGTGTCGTGCCGATAAAGTCATTGAGACTTTGACCACTCTGTTCGAGGCCGTTCTTGATGATCTCGAGATTGTGGCCAAAAGCATCAAGGATCGCCTTGTCTTGAACCTCGGCTGTCATGAAGGCTTCGAGCGAAACGGCACCATTCTTGCCGGTCCATGTGCCATCCCAACCATTGGAGGCGGCACCATTGCCGTAGTAGAAGTCGTCATCGTAATAGCCTAGATCGATGAGCAAAGCTTCGCCGAACTGATAGCCGATAAAACCCAAGACGTTCATCGAGCGATAGGACATGACATCCCATTGGGCGTCTGTCAGATCACTCCAGTTCTCGTACTGGGGATAGAAGTCCTGGACTGGCCCGCCAACCCACTGATCGAGCTGCCAGTCGGCGATGATGCCCTGATCATAGCGGGCGCGATCCCAACCCGATTCGAATGCCCCAAGGGTATTGAGAAAATCGTCGAACGATCCTTGTGGCATGGAATAATCCGCAAATCAAACAATGATGACACATCGTCTAAATGAAAACCGTCGATAAAGACTTTCATATCGATGTTGATGGCACGTATAGCCTATGGACGTGTACGCCATACGATTATTTCCATTTCTTTTGTGTCAGAAAGTCTTGAAGATGTGACTTCTAGTTTTCATCGTTGCTTCGGCCGTAAGTGGATCTTCGGGCCAGGGATGCTTGGGATAGCGGCCTCGCATCTCTTTTCGAACGTCATAATAGCCGTTCTTCCAGAACCCCTCGAGATCCTGCGTGACCTGGAGAGGACGGCCTGCGGGCGACAGCAACTCGATTGCGAGCGGTAGGGATCCCTTGAGAATTTTCGGCGTTTTATCGAGCCCGAAAAACGCCTGGAGCTTGCCGGATACAAGCGGCGGCTCGTTCAAATAGTCGATCTTTGCGCGCGACCCGGCTGGTGTCTGGAGCGTTTCCGGTGCGAGCGTGTCAAGACGTTTGTCCTGCTCATAGCCGAGTGCTGCCTTCAGTATCGCCAAGAGGTCCAGTCGGCCAACCTCCTCCAAGGATCGAAGCCCGAGCAAATAAGGCTCAATAACCGAATAGATTTGATCACCGGACCAGTCGGGCAATTCGGGTTCGATGCGCCGGGCCAGTTCGAGCCTTTTGATCAATTGCCGCGAGGCATTGGTCCAGGGCAAGGCATTGGGACCTCGCTTGCGCATCACATCCATCAGCGTGCTTGAGATTTTGTTAGGATCTACGTCCTTGAGGGGTTGTTCACGCAGAGTGATGGCGCCAAGTCTGGATCGCGACACGGCAACCACCTTGGCCTCCCGTTCCTGCCATTCGACAACTGTTTCGGTGGTCACCGAATCTGCCAGCAACCATTCCACATCCTCGCCGGCGATTGCCGCAGCAAGGCGAATTCTGGCGTCTGCATTGCGATCGTCGACTTCGGCAATCACCAGCCAGTCTTCACCTTGGAGAGGATCGCCACGTGCCAAACAAGCACCCCGGCCATTGGCAAGCTGATAGCGTAGCGCATCATTGTGGCGGCGCTTGGCGACGCGATCCGGAAAGGCGAAAGCCAGGCAATGGCCGGCATTGGCCGGCACAGGATGCAAATCCGTAATGCCGATATGGTTCGCCAGTTGTTTGGCGATGCGTAGAATATCGCCGGGTGGCGAGGCCCTCATTTCTTCGATGCGATGCACGATGTCGCATCCTGCATGATGTCGCCAAGGATCACGGCCGCTCATCAAGGCCGCAAGAATGACCGCTGTCGCCTCCGGCCGAGCCAATACCATGGCCGCCAATCGAGGATGCAAGGGAAGAGATGCGGCGCGCCGGCCCGCATCGGTAAGATCGCCGCTGCCATCAAATAGCCCCAAAATCCGCAAGGTCTCCTGCGCTTGGCGCATCGCACCATGGGGCGGCGGCGTCGGCCATCGTAGTTGACCTGCATCCTTCACACCCCAATGGACGAGCTCGAGTGCCAACGGCGCCAAATCGGCCTCCATGATCTCTGGCGGCTGGTGGGGGATGCGCCCGCGATCCTCCGCCTCGGGCCAAAGCCGATAGCAGATACCCGGCGCTGTTCGTCCTGCACGACCTCGACGCTGATCGGCGGAAGCTCGACTGATTGGCACGGTTTCGAGCCGGCTCATGCCGGTTCGGGGGCTATAGACCTGCCTTCGTTCCAGACCCGCATCGACGACCACCGTCACGCCGTCGATCGTCAAGCTCGTCTCGGCGATGTTGGTGGTGAGGACAATCTTCCTTCTGCCTTCCGGGCTTGGGGCGATGGCACGAAGTTGTTGATCGCGGCCGAGACCTCCGTGCAATTGAAAGATCTCGACGCCTGGTGGTGCTGTCAACTGCTCAGCCACACGTCTGATCTCGCCCACACCTGGAAGAAAGGCGAGGATCGAGCCATGCTCGTCATTCAGCGCCTCTCGGACAATCATGGCGACATGGTCCGTAAGGTGCGTCTCGCGGCCATTGGGACGGTAGCGCGTCTCGACAGGAAAGCTTCGCCCGGAACTTCGAACGATCGGGGCTTCATCGAGATAATCGGAAAGTGCCTCGCTTTCGAGCGTCGCCGACATGACCAGGAGCATGAGATCAGGCCGGATGGCCGTCTTGGTGTCCAAACAAAGGGTCAAAGCGAGATCGGCATCGAGTGAGCGTTCGTGAAACTCATCGAAGATCACCAGAGCGACGTCGCGAAGCTCGGGATCTTGCTGAAGGCGCCTTGTGAAGAGCCCTTCGGTGAGAACCTCGATTCGCGTCGCCTTGCCGATGCGCCGCTCGAACCGCATGGCATAACCCACCGTTTCGCCGGGCTTTTCGCCCAGAAGATCCGCCATGCGAGAGGCTGCGGCACGGGCTGCCATCCGGCGCGGCTCGAGCATGATGATTTTCCCGCTCACCTGCCGCATCTGCTCAAGCAGAAAGAGCGGAACCAAGGTTGTCTTTCCTGCGCCGGGCGGCGCCTCCAACACAGCAGCACGGGCTTGCTCAAGCGCTACGGCAAGGTCGTGCAAGACCTCCTCGACAGGGAGCCCGAGCCCAATTGTTCGCATTCCGGCAACAATCTTTCGCTGCGGTCCATCTTTCTTCGTCATGTGCTGGTACCACCTTTGAGCCATCAATCAATGGAGTGAAACCATGTCGATAAGACCTGTCCGCGCGATTTCGGGCACACGCCCGACTATGGAAGGTGCTGGTGTCAAGCTTCACCGCGTGTTTGGTTTTGGCGACACCGACAAGACTGATCCGTTCCTCTTGATGGATGATTTTCGCAACGACCGGCCGGAAGACTTTCAGGCCGGGTTTCCCTGGCATCCCCATCGCGGCATTGAGACCATCACCTATGTGCTGGCCGGTACGGTCGAACACGGCGACAGTCTCGGCAATGCCGGCTCGCTGGGTGCAGGCGATGTGCAATGGATGACGGCGGGCCGAGGTATTCTTCATCAGGAAATGCCGAAGGGCGACACCCAAGGCCGCATGCACGGCTTTCAGCTTTGGGCCAATCTTCCCTCAGCTCACAAGATGACGGAACCGCGCTATCAAGACGTCAAATCCGCCGACATTCCTGAAGTCATGGACGATGACGGCACCCGTGTGCGTGTTGTCTGCGGAGAGTTCTGGGGCATGCGCGGTCCGGTCGACGGCATCGCTGCCGATCCGCACTATCTCGACATCAGCGTTCCGGCCGACACGACGGCACGGTTCCCGGTGAGCACCTATCGCTCAGCCTTCGCCTATATCTTCGAGGGTTCGGGCAGATTCAGCGATGCCAGTCAGCCCTTCGGTGTGCTGACTGAAAAAGCGCTGGGTGACGACGAGTTCTTGATCCGCGATGAAACCGGCAATCGCACCATGGTGATGTTCGACACCGGTGATGAAGTTGTGGTCACGGCAGGTGAGAACGGGATCCGATTCCTCCTGGTCTCCGGAAGCCCGATCAAGGAGCCTGTCGCCTGGCATGGCCCGATCGTCATGAACACCCGCGCCGAGCTGCAGCAAGCTATGCGCGACCTACAAAACGGCACCTTTATTCAGTAGGCCTTAGCGAAGAACGTTGCCGGGCATGAACGCCCGGCAACTGGGTCGATGACTGCTTTCGATGTCCGTGCCTGCATTGACAGACCGAACGGGTGTTCACTCAAGGCACGAGTTGCTAGATGAATTCGACGTCGCTCGCATCTTTGACGTCATCGGCGTGGGGCACTGGGTAGAGCTCGAAGACTGCATCGTTGAAGTCGTTGTCACTCCAGCCGAATTGGCCCGCACCGCCACGTGTCACGTCTTCGAAGGCGACGGTGAGCGTTCCATGATCGTCTAGCCAGGAAAGAGCTTGGTGGTCGCCGCCCAAATTGAGCGAATTGCCTGGACCATCGTAGCCCGAGGCATGAAAGATCGGCACGCCGCTAATGATATGATCATCATTGCCGTTGTCATCGACCTTCAAGAGAAGCGGTCCTGTGGAATCCGTCGTGCCCGGCGCGCCTGTGTTGCGGTGAACCAAGCTGAGATCGCCATTGAGGTTGAGCCCTTCACTCTCGATGAGTGGGCTTTGCCCAAATCCGTCCTTCACCAAGAACAGGCCATAGGCTTGATCCTCTGGAATGACGCCAAGCGAAAACTCAGTACCGAGTGGCGTATCGCTGATGTCGGCATCGAGCAGCGTGACATTCGTAAAGCCACCGTCGTCATCGATCCAATAATAGCCGAGGCTATTGTGTTGTGCAGCGACGGCTTCAACCAGCTCGAGCGTAACTTCCATACCCTGGCCTACGAGCCATTCAGGATCGACGCCGTGAACCAGGGCGGGAGACACTGCTTGATGCTCGACAAGATCGAGCGGTGAAATGAAGGGCTGTGCGCCGAACTCGAAGGCACCGATATCAGGGTTGGCATCACGCAGAAAGCCGCGCTGATCGTCAGGCAGGGCAAAATTTGGATCACCCGCATTGATAGCGGGGCTTTCTGGCAAAAGCGCATGGGTCAGCGTC
>CAYPOV010000323.1:0-5090 GCA_964412385.1 uncultured Geminicoccaceae bacterium | reverse complement strand
TTCGGAAAACAAAACCACACAAACAACCCCGATCACAATTTTCGCCTCTTGAGCGCGAGTTTTATGCTCCGTGCTTTGCCCACGGGCTGGGCAAGACCTCGGGCTGGCCCGCATGAAGCATAAAACACTCTGCATTATGTTACCCCAGCTGACAAAGCGATAATAGATAAGGAGATGCCACAAAATACAAATAGGTTTTCACAACCAGGACTCGACATGAACGAACTGCCGATTGTTCCATATCAATCCAATGCCGAACTCGGGTTTGTCGATCCTTCCTTCTTGCCCACCATCATCACCGACGCCGGCGACCGAGCCGCTCGGCGGTTCGTCGAATTCTTCACCGCCAACATTCCCAACGACAACACAAGAGCTGCCTACGGTCGGGCCACGGCCCGGTTCCTTCACTGGTGCGAGCAACGCGGGCTCCGCCTTGAGGACGTTTCGCCGCCACTGATTGCCGGCTACGTCCGTGACCTCCACCAGGCCATGTCCACCCCAACCGTCAAACAACACCTCGCGGCCATCAAGATGATGTTTGATTATTTTGTCACCGGTGCGGTCCTGGAGCACAACCCGGCCACGTCCGTCCGCGGCCCCAAACACGTCATCCACAAAGGCAAGACCCCAGTCATGGAAGGACAACAGGCCGCCCTCCTCTTGGACAGCATCGACACCAACAAACCTTCAGGGCTTCGGGACCGGGCGTTGATCGGAGTCATGGTCTATTCGTTTGCCAGGATCAGCGCAGTGCTTGACATGAACTTCGAGGACTATCGCCCCCATGGAACGGGCCGAACCATGATCCTGCGTCTCCACGAAAAAGGTGGCAAGTACCACGAGATTCCCGTCCACCACAAGGCCGAAGGATCCCTCGAAGAGTACATCCAAGGCGTGGGAATGGGAGATGATAAGAAGGCTCCGCTCTTCCAGAGCGTCGACAGATCGGGACAATTAACAGGAAGTCGATTCCGACGGACCAAAGCTTGGGAGATGGTGCGAAGACGTTGTCGCCAGGCGGGACTGGGGGATCATTTCTGCAACCATACCTTCCGGGCAACGGGCATCACGGTTTACTTGAGCAACGACGGAAAACTCGAGAAACCCCCGCCACAATGCACTTCAAACACGAACCTATTCTGGCTCACTGGAGCCAGTTACAATCTGTGTTGAAGCATTGTTGCAGTTGGCCGTGTGGTGCCAACAACGTTTGCCAAACACACATCGAGGAATCTCACCATGTCCGAACAGCGACGAAGAAAGTCTGACTCCGAAAAAAGGGGACGAGTCCGCCTCCGCCCAACCCAGCCTGGGCTCAACTCGCCAACAACGATCGAGACCAACTTCAACTGATTCTCGCCCAGATGATTGCTCGGCAAATCCTGGCTCAACAAAGCAAGGAGACCGCCGATGAGTAATCGCAACACACCAAAAGCCGCCCCAATCAACGGCTCACCCTCAACAGAGGCTGCGCCACATCTGTGGGCCAGCACCAAGATTCACCCTTCTCATCTCGACCGCTTGGCCATCGTCTACGTCCGACAATCCACTCCTCAACAAGTGATCGACCACCAAGAGTCGCTGAAGCGCCAGTACGCTTTGGTCGACTTGGCTGTCCAACTCGGATGGTCGGCCCAACGAGTCGAAGTCATCGACGAAGACCAAGGGCACTCCGGTTCCACCGCCGAAGGCCGGCCCGGATTTCATCGGTTACTGGCCGAAGTTGGTTTGGATCATGTCGGCTTGATTCTGGGCATCGAGATGAGTCGACTGGCTCGATCCAACAAGGATTGGCATCAACTCATTGAACTGTGTGGCATCTTCCGAACGTTGTTGGCCGACCAGGACGGACTTTACGATCCGACCGACTACAACGACCGCTTGTTATTGGGCTTACGTGGGATGATGAACGAAGCCGAATTGCACATCCTGCAAGGTCGGATGTATCAAGCGATGCTCAACAAAGCCCGACGCGGAGAGTTATACATCCTCCCGCCGGTGGGTTACATTAAGCTGCCCAGTGGCGAATTTGCGCTCGATCCCGACGAACAAGTCCAAGGTGTTGTCCGATTGGTCTTTGATGTCTTCGATCAAATCGGCACCATGCGGGGTGTCTTGCGGTATCTGATCGAAAACGCCATCCAGATCCCCATTCGTCCTCACGCAGGAACCAACCGGGGCAATTTGGAATGGCGTTCGCCAACGCGAGATTCGGTGAACACAATTTTGAACCATCCCATCTATGCCGGGACCTACCGTTACGGGCATCGACAAGTCGATCCTCGCAAAAAGAAACCGGGCCAAAAAGGTTCTGGCAAGGTAGTCCGCAAGCCGCTAGAGTATCACGCTTTGATCGCCGATCACTGCCCGGCCTACATCAGCCAAGAACGCTACGAACGAAACCAACGAGTTCTCCAAGACAATCAAATCCATGCTCAATCCAAAGGGCCACCAAGAGAAGGTCCTTCGTTACTCGGCGGTTTGCTATTTTGCCGACGCTGCGATCGGCGGATGGGCGTGCATTACAGCGGCAAGAGTAAGGCCTTACGGTACGTTTGTTGGCAGGACCTCCACGATTGCAAAGGACCACTTTGTCAGGGTTTCTCTGGAACTGTGCTCGACGAATTGGTAGCCAAGGAAGTCCTGCGAGCGTTGGAACCGGCCAGTTTGCAAGTGAGCTTGGGGGCTGCCGAAGACCTCCAACAAGAACGTCTACGGTTGGAAGAACACTGGCAACAACAACTCGAACGGGCTCGCTACGACGTAACGCGTGCGGAGAAACAGTACCAAACTGTCGATTGTGAAAATCGACTCGTGGCCCGCGAGTTAGAACGTCGTTGGGAAACGGCGTTGAAAGAATTGCAACAACTCGAGCAGCAGTACGCTCGGTTTCGACAAAGTCATCCTTGTGGACTCACCGAGGAACAACGCCAAGCCATTGTCTCGCTCTCGGAGAATCTGCCTGGGTTATGGCAAGCCCCAACAACCACTTCCCATGATCGCCAACGAATCGTGCGTCTGTTGCTCGAACGGGTGGTAGTGAATGCTCCCAGAACGAGCAATCGAGTCGAGGTGTCTTTGCATTGGAAAGGAGGGTTTTGCAGTGACCACCAACTGATCCGTCCGGTGTTTAGTTACCGACAACTGCCCGAGTATGACCAACTCATCAGCCGCATGGAACAACTCCGAGAGCAGGGCGAGTCGTTCGCCCAGATTGCCGACCGACTCAACGAAGAAGGATTTCGCCCAGTCAAACAAGCCGAGAAGTTCCACGGGGATATCGTGAATCGGTTGCTCAATCGTCACCAGAACAAGCCCCCAACATTCAGGCGTCAAGCCATGCGCAAAACGCTTCCGGAAGATCAGTGGTTTGTCGTGGATTTGGCCGATGAACTGCAGATGCCCAAGAACACGCTGTTTGCCTGGATCAAGCAAGGTTGGGTTCATGTGGTGCGTCGGTTGCCGGGATACCGCGGGCGGCTGATCTGCTTTGCCGATGAACCGGAGTTCGAACGTTTGCGTCAGTTACGGCAAACTCCGCACGGATGGTGGGACACGGCGGTCCCGCAAGAACTGACAACTCCCAAAGTAGTGTCAGGAAGCTTCCAACAGGAATTCTCGAAACCAACCACCGAATAGTTGTGGTTGGCATCGTTGCTATTCTTTTTCCTTCGATGAGCAACTGTAGACCCAAGCGGCTTGATCGCTTGGGTCTTTTTCTTTCGTCGAAGAGAACATCGACGAACCAGGTCGGCACGCAACATTCGGAATTCGAAGGTCATTTCCTCTCAGACAAAGTAATCTCACCAAACACATCCAACGAGCATGTCCAGAGAGTTACGATAGCATTTCTTCGCAGGACAAAAATCTGATTCGTCGGTGATGCCCAAATGCAACAGCCGGGTGTCACGAAAGCTCCGGAGCAATGTCTTTATTTGACTTTGAAAATGAGACGGGTTACGAGACGGATGGAATGCCTCGCTCAAGCCAGAGCGAGACTGTCTCATAACCGATCGTTTATGCGACAACAACGGAGGCACCGAACCAGAACAAAGGGAAGCAATGCTTATAGGATACATGCGCGTGAGTAAAACGGATGGAAGCCAAGTCCTCGACCTGCAACGTGATGCCTTACTCGCCGCTGGCGTGACTGCGCAACATCTCTACCAGGACGTGGCTTCTGGGAAAGCCGATCCGAGGCCCGGACTGACGGCGTGCCTGAAGGCATTGCGGCACAACGACGCTCTGGTCGTTTGGAAGCTCGACCGGCTGGGTCGGGACTTGAAACATTTAGTCAATACCATTGACGAACTCAACAGCCGTGGCGTTGGATTCAAAGTGTTGACCGGCCCTGGGGCCGCCATGGACACGACAACAGCCGGTGGCAAACTGATCTTCGGGTTCTTCGCAGCGTTGGCCGAGTTTGAGCGGGAGCTGATCATCGAACGAACCATGGCTGGACTGGCGGCCGCCAGAGTCCGAGGCAGAAAGGGTGGCAGACCCTATACGATGACACCGGCGAAACTTCGACTGGCGCAGGCCTCTCTGGGCCACCCAGAAACGCAGATCAGCCTTCTGTGCGAAGAGATTGGCATCAGCCGCCAAACCCTTTACCGTCACCTCGATCCGAAAGGTAATCTCCGTCCCGATGGGAAAAAACTCCTTGAGAAACACAACAGCGCACGAGAATGAAACCATAGCAAAGACGAACCCAGGCCAAAAGCCGCCCAAACAACGCTGCTCTTGATCGGGAACAATGACATCCATTTCGACCGACTTGTCCTGGAAGTAGGAGCAGAAAGCCCATGCCCATCTGTGACGAAGAGTGGTGTTGGAAAAGATTGAACAGTTGAGAAGTCAAATCTATCCTGTCGTAGTTCTTGCGAGCCTCCAGAAGCTTTCAGCGAAATCAGGTAGGCCGAGGCCAGAGAGGATGTTCCGTTTTTGAGGTACAATCCAATGGCGGCAAAGAGGGGCTTTGTCGCCAGCAAGACGGTATATTTTCTGACAAAGGAGTTAGTATGACGGAAACTCGGAAGAGGCCCAGCGCATAGCCGCTCATGAATCGCCCAAGACGACGAAGATTTATG
>CAYPOV010000322.1:0-5093 GCA_964412385.1 uncultured Geminicoccaceae bacterium | reverse complement strand
GGCTGCAACATCAATGTTGCCCTCATTCTCATCCACTTCACCTTCGGCCTCGTCTTCGATCCCGGCGGCGGACCAATCCGAGATGGCACAAACAAGACAGGTTGCACCTCGTTCGATGAAGCTGGTCACGAAATCACCCGATTGCTCGAGAGCCACACACGCGGCTTGGGTTGCCGCCAGATCAAGCTTACCTGTGGATTGATGCGCAAGGCTGGTGCTCATCCAGTTCGAACATCGACCACCAAGGGAGGTCGCCTCGGCCATTGAACCCGACAACACTGCGCCGATGGCGAACGACGCTGCTGCCGCGGCGCGGCCATACCCTATCAATCTCATGCTCGATCTCTTCGCCGGTTGCGTTAGGAACTCCAACGCTTGTGTAGCGCTTCGAGCGGCTGCCGTGCAATGTTGCTACGCGCAAGGCACCAGTTTATGGCCTTGCAGCGCCTCGCTCGTTGCGCTTCTCGTGCAGATCGACCAGCAAGATGTGAGGGACACTGACAGCAAAAAGACCGATAAACACAAGCTGAACGGCCTGCGCGGTCAACTGGCCCTCGGGCATCCATCGCCAAGCAGCAAGAGCGAATACCCATGTGAGAATAAGGATCGGCCCAGCCTTGACGGCAAACTCGGTAGCGCTTGTGATCCGGAGCTTCTCGATTGCCCCGATCAGGTGCCGTTGGCTATGCAGAACGCAAAAATAGAGAATGAAATATAACAGCGGCGGCAAAGCGGCTGATGCCGCGATGATGGCAAGAATTTCAAACCGTGTTCTCAGACTGGGCAAAGTGCTGAGTGCTAGTCCACTGCCGGCAAGACACCCGAAACCTGCAATCTGCAAGGCATGCGCAAACCAATCAGCCATTTCCGGAGCGATGAGCTGGGAAAAAACACCAGCTACAGCATCGATATGGAACAGTGCCGGGGCAGAGACGACGAGACCGCCGAGCATCCACCTTGACAATAGGGAGGTTTCTCGTTCCCAGTCGCCACCGAAGTGGTAAGCACTCATCACAAGAAAGACGCCAAGCGCGAGCATGGGTGTGATGATCCAGAACAATAATGCAGTGCCTGCCAGAGCGAGATAGGCTAGGCCAAAATAAACAAACGAGGTTGATGACCGCACAAAATTGTTCTCGCGCGCGAGTTCCATGTCCAGGCACCCATGGGGTAGGCCGAGGAGTGCGACCAAGCTCACCAGAAGCGCGGTTTGAATATGAGCTGGTATGGTTGCACCGATAGAAGTCGCAGCGATTGCCAGTACGGCAACACCAACAAAGATCCAGCCCTCGTTCGGCTTGCTAAACAGGCTCAGCACGTGTTGAACTCATCAGTGCGGTCGGTGCACCAACTAACGACCTGAGAAACGGCGTCGGAGGAAGCGAGGTGACGACAGCCAAAAGGTCACTCCAATCGGCTTTGTCCGAAAGAAATCGCGCGAAACAATCCGGGTCTAGCTTGCTGCCCAGGTCCAGGAACAGTCGAGGCGCGAGTGCAGGGTCTTGGCGAATGACCTGGAGAAACAGATGATCCATCCGATCGCGCAGAAAAGGCTCTCTTGGGTGCGGCATCGGTGGTTCGCCCGCAACAATGCGCTCGGCGCATTTGGAGGCCCAGCGCTGGATCCGCATAAAAGCGTATCCGGTGGCCGCTCGGCTTGCTCCGGCCGCGGTTCCAGCGTTGACAATGCGGGAGTTTGGCTCTGACGATCGGGCTGGCATTCCCATGGGTAGGATGCCTTGTTCCCTCCGGACGATTCGATAGTTGAGCTGTCCGAGGCGCGCGGCGATGGCATCATCGACCGCCTCGTCGAGATCAGCGCTCATTATCGGGATCTCGGAAAAGCGTGTGACTTCGATAAGGGCGTGGCAGGGATCGAACGGCAAGACGTAGGAAAAAATGAAGCCCTGGCGATCGCATCTCATGTCGGTCATGAGTTCCACGGATGTATCGTCGAACACCGGCTTGTCGCTGACGACCTCGACGCCTTTGAACACCTGGAACAGGATCGAGGATTGCAACAGATTGCGCGAAGGCGGGCGCGTATCGATGACCCAATCAACGGCGTATGTGCCACCGTTTGTCGTGATCTCCACACTCCTGGCTTTCTCTTGCACGCTTTCGACTGCAATGCCTTGGTGAAGAGCGACATTCTCGCTCGAAGCGATGCGCGCAGCGGCCTGCTCATAGAAGCTTCCAGCCGGTATCACCGCATAGTCATGGTGGGCGGAACTCTGTATCACGCCGCGGTCATTATTCCCAATATACCAGTGCTGCCAGCGTTTGGTGATCAGATCATCAACCAACGGATCATCATCGAAGCCGTCCCAAAACGCCCATGTACGGTCGTTGCGATAGTCGGACCGGGGTTCGATTACCACGACATGAGGTGCGTCAGGTGCATCGGAGACAAGACGCTGGGCCAATGCTAACCCGGCACAGCCTCCGCCCAAAATTGCGATGCTAGCGGCTTTTCGAGATCCGGCGCGCATCTCAGGCCGCCTCGAGCTCGAGCGCGGGCACGACCCGATCGAGGACCTTGGCCGAGGAGATAACGCCAGGAAGCCCCGCTCCCGGATGGGTTCCGGCACCCGCAAGATAGAGATTACGCGGTCCCTCGCCGCGATTGTGGAAGCGAAACCAGGCGGATTGCGTGAAGTGCGGTGCAATCGAGAAACCGGCGCCGCCAACGCTCAAATAATCTTCGAGGAAATCTCGCGGATCCATCCAGAAATCTTCGACGATGACGTCTTTGAGGCCAGGCAGAGTGGTCTGGCTGAGGGCATTGACGATGCGGTTGCGTAGCCTTGGTCCCTCGACATCCCAATCGATATCGGCTTCGAGATTGGGAACGGGTGCCAAGACATAAAACGAATCGCAGCCTTCGGGGGCAAAGCTCGGATCGGTTGCCGTCGGACGGTGCAGGTAGAGTGAAAAATCTTCGGCGAGGATCTTGTTGTGAAAAATGTCGTCGAGCAGTTCTTTGTAGCGCTCACCCAGCCAAATCGTGTGGTGTGCGACATCGGAATACTGTCTCTTGGTGCCGAAAAACAGCACGAAGAGCCCCATCGACAAACGCGCGTTCCGCGCTTTCAGCCGAGCCGCGGTGTTCGTCCCGGCGCGGTCGAGCATCGATCTGTAGAGATGCATCGGGTCTGCGTTGGAGACGACGATATCGGCAGCCAGCCTGGTTCCGTCCTCAAGTTCGACGTCACGGATGGTGTCGCCCTGCGTGTTGAGCTTCGTCACTGTGGTCTCAAGCCGAGTGTCGATCCCAACCTCACCCATCAACGCACCAAATGCATCGACAATCGCACCTGTGCCGCCCATCGCAAAATGCACCCCCCATTTGCGCTCGAGAAAATGGATGAGACTGTAGATGCAAGTTGTATCGAACGGATTGCCGCCCACTAAAAGCGGCTGGATCGAAAAGGCCCGCCGCAGGTGATCATCCTCGATGTGTTTCGCCACGAGATCCCAAACCGTGCGGTAGCTTTTGAGTTTGAGCAGCGACGGTACCTGCTTGATCATGGCCGTCACCCGATCGAAGGGCTGATCCGCCAGGCGCTCGAAACCGGTCTTAAAAATCTTCCGTGAATCCTCGAGCAGCCCGCGATAGCCGTCGCAGTCACGGGGATTGAAGCGCGCAATCTCGGCCAGCGTGTCATCGACGGTTCCGCCGTAGTCGAAGGTCTGTCCGTCGGCGAAGACGAAGCGGTACCAAGGATCCAACGGCACCAGCGAGACATAATCGGAGAACTTTCTCCCAAAGAGTTCGAAGAGTTCATCGAACAGGAAGGGTGCCGTGATCACGGTAGGACCGGCGTCATGGCGGAAACCGCCGCGCTCGAAGACCTGCGCCCGTCCGCCGAGCCTCGGGCAGCGATCGATGATTGTCACCTCATAACCCTTCGCGCGCAGTCTCAGCGATGCCGCCATGCCGCCGAAACCGGCACCGATTACGATGGCGTGGCTCATGCCGCAACCCTCAACGTGCTGGCTGGGGCGAACACCGAAACATAATGCGCCAGCAAGTCGCCCGAACCATCCGGCAGGGCCGCCGCTCTCGACCGTGCTTCGATCAATGCTCCCTGCACCCGGTTCATCGCCACACCGAGAGGGTCCAGCGCTGCGCAGCGATCGCGCAGGATCCGGAGAATGTTGGTGCCTACCCGGCTGTCATCCGCACCATCATCGATATCGTCGAGGATTTGATAGGCGAGCGCAAACGCATCGGCGGCTTCGCGTGCGCAGCCAAGATATTCGTCCTTGCCGGCCACCAATAATGGCAGCTCCAGGGGCAAGCTCAACAGCGCTCCCGACTTGTTGCGCACCAATCGCTCGTAATCGGCAATGTCGAGCGCGTCATCGGCCAAATCGGCGGCTTGGCCCATGATCGCTGCACGTGTGCGCTGGTGGATCATGGTGATAAGCGTCGGCTCCCGCAATGAAGAGGCCATCTGCGACACGGCGACATAGGCGAGCGAGAGAAAATAGTCTCCGGCCAGAATGGCCAAATCATCGCCGAAGCGCGCCCAAACCGCCGGCTGTCCGCGCCTCATCATGTCGCGATCGTGGAGATCGTCGTGAATCAGGGAGGCATTGTGCAAAAATTCGCAAACACTCGCCAGTGCCATCCCGTCTTGATCATCGAGACCGAGTGCGCCCGATGCGGACAGCGCCAACCGTCCGCGGATCATTTTTCCAGGTTTCGCCAGATGATAGCGGGCAACACCGGCGACATCATTGTCGAGGTCGAGATCGGCGGTCGCCAGCGCCACCATCGAGCGATGGGTCTGCGCAACGGCGTTGTCGAGGGACTTCAAGAATGACGGTGTCATTGCATTCCTATCCGGCAAAAGAAAGGGACGCCGGAGGGCCCGGCGTCCACAAGGAAAGACCGGTGTTACGCGGTCACGGAATGGGCGCGGATCGCACCTTCCGCCATGTCGTGTTGCGACTTGCGCACCGCGATCATGTAGATCAGCACGCCGAACACGGCCTTGGCGACAATGTCCGCCACGGTGTAGCCAACCTGCACCGCGGTTGCGGCAGCACCGCCCGTCAGGCCGATCATCGGGAAAATGAAGACG
>CAYPOV010000321.1:0-5116 GCA_964412385.1 uncultured Geminicoccaceae bacterium | reverse complement strand
GTGCTAAATACTCGGCGAGGTGAACTCTCCAAATCTACAGCTATTTCAGCCCAAAAAATTAAGATATAATGACGACGGGTAAAGTATAATTTTTTTGCATCAAGCATAGCGATCTCCACTGGACTGTGGGGACTGCGACGATGTTTTGTTAAAGCACTCACGACTTTCTCGATTTCACTTAAATTATTATAAAGTTAGTCTATGGCACGGTAAACTTAGGCACTATTATTAAAGGAACGAGACATCGAGTGGTGTTTCCTTTGGCGTGATAAAAGTGCCACAGCTAGTCGCCGTGATCCTCCGCCAGATGTAAAGACCCTAGATCTCAGGTTACGATTATTCTATTAAAACGAGAATTAAAAAAACGATAATCAACCAAATCGCGATCGAAAGACAACAAGCGAGAGCAAGTGTGTTTCGAATCGACCACCTGGCTTCGCGATTGTCGTCGTTGCCGATTGTTTTCAGAGTTTTTCGGATCGCTTCCAGCTGCCGAGAGCTCAATTTGCCCTCGTTTGCGCCAGAACTAAACTTATGGTTGAGCATCAGATGGTAATTTTCACGGTGGAGCGTTCCAATCTTTGAAGGAATACAAAGACAAAACAGATACTTAACATGTTCGAGACCATACCCGGCTTCGAGTACAGCGGCAAGCGCACACTGCGTCAACACAACCAAAAATTGTCTCGAGCCAACGCTTTCTCGGAACCGTCTCGTATTGCCCAGCCATTGTGCAACCGACGAAGAAAAACAAATAATTTGTGTAATAATTGCCCCTGCGTGATATTAGGAGCTCTAAATTTATCTATCAAAAATTGCCCAGTAATTGTACGAAATAAATGTTAAGATTGATTCTAGTGCTCAATAGGGCGCACTCCAATGACTCCGTTATTTGCACAGTTCTGTTGGTAACATGCTCAAAAATTACTAAGAGTAAGGGAATGCCTCAGCAGCTCAGCACCTACGCTCGCACACAGCGTAAGTTTCGTTGGACAATGATCTTGGTTGCCCTCTTCTTCGGTGGTCTCATGGCGGCCGTCCATGTGGTGCTCGCGCAACGCCTACTGGCTCTGCAAGGCGAGATCCCAGCAAACTTTGTCAGATTCTCGCTCATTCTTTGTGCACTTGCAGCGTTCATACCGGCAGCGATTGTCTATGTCTTGAAGCGTCGATGGCAGGCTCGCTACATGCAGGAACGAGGCCTGTTGGTGTAGACGCCTATATGGTCACCACAGACGGCGTTGCATCTCCAAGGTTCAAGGTCTAAGGCGACCATTCATTGAGCTTGAGATCGCGCCATGTTGGTCAAACGCCTGACGCAGGACCTTTTCAAAGGTCATTCAAAGTCATGCCCAATACTTATGGGTGTGCTCAACGTTACGCCCGATTCCTTCTCCGATGGCGGACGTTTTGAAACCTTCGAAAATGCCGTCTCACAAGCGCGGCAGCTACGTGCCGAAGGCGCAGACATTATCGATATCGGCGGCGAATCAACCGGCCCCGGGAGCAAGCCGATCACGCAAGACCAGGAATGGCAGCGTATTGCCGACATCCTGCGAGAACTCGCCTCAGAGATACCCCTCAGCCTCGACACCTATCACGCCCGAACTGCCTCCCAGGGCATCGAATTAGGCGTCTGCTGCATCAACGACGTGTCGGCAGGGCGGGCCGATCCCCTCATGTTGGCAAGCGTTGCCGATAGTGATGTTTCCTACATCATGACGTTTGCCAAGGACGCCCCTCTCCCCCACGCCAGGGATCGCCCAACCGACTATGGCGATGTCGTCCAGCACCTTTCCGACTTCTTCCGATCCCGCATTGATGCCTGCATCGCCCATGGCATCGACAAGAAGCGGCTCATGGTGGATCCCGGCCTCGGCCGGTTTGTCAGCACGGAGGCCGAACCGTCTTGGCTCATCCTCAAAGACGTTACGAGACTGATCGAAGCCGTCAAACCTGTGCCTGTCATGATCGGTGCGAGCCGCAAGGGATTTCTGGGCGGCAAGCTCGACGAGCGTGACCCGGTCTCGCAGCTGGTGTCGACACTCGCTGTCATGCAAGGCGTGCGTGCCATCAGAACCCACAATGTCGCCCTCGCCCGCTGGTTTCTCGACGCCGCACAGAAAATGGGCAAGATCGAGATTTAGATCGGCAGACCACCGAACTCGCCAACTCACGAAACCGTCGCTTTTTCGTGACACCACGTGGGCATGCCTTTGCTTGCCGCAAACGCGCCAATCCTTAGGGTTACGCAGGCTTCGCCAACGAAATGTCCTCGATTTGCCGCATGATCCGATTCTCTCTCGTCATCCCCTTTATGGCTTGCGCTCTTCTTTGTGCGCCTTCCCAAGCCCCGACATTCGCCGCCGAATCCGCTGCACCCGCGCAGACGGCAACCAGCGAGGAGGGCCAGGCGACCATCTCTTTGAGTGTCGGCGTCGCCACCATTCCGGACTATGAAGGTAGCGATAACTACAAAGCCGACCCCCTGGTCTTCGGCCGTATCCAGCAGGGCCCTTACTATCTGGCCCTCGAAGGCACCAAGCTCTCCGCCAATGTCATTCCCAGCGAGCGCTTCCAGTTCGGCCCGCTCGTGCGCTACCGCTTCAATCGCGGCAGCGTCCAGAACAACCGCGTCGACGAATTCGAACATGTGAGCCCCGCCGTCGAAGTTGGCGCCTTCGTCAAATATAAGCTCGACCCCGTCACGCTCGGTCTCGAAGCCTCCCAGGATGTCGCAGGCGGTCACAACGGTTATCTCATCCGCGCCGACATCGCCCACGACCGCAAATTGACCGACACCCTTTCAGCCTCGGGCAGAATCTTCTCGACCTATGCCAGCGACGGCTACATGGGCACCTACTTCGGTGTCGACGCCGCCGACTCTAGGCGCTCGGGGCTCGACGAAGACGACGCCAGCGCCGGGATTAAAGATGTCGGCCTTCAGCTGACTGCGACCTACGCCATCACCGACCATTGGAACGTGACTGGGATCGGCGGCTATACCCGCCTCCTCGGTGATGCGGCCGATAGCCCGATCGTTGACGACGAAGGATCGGCCAACCAGTTCTTTCTTGGCCTAGCCGTGGGTTACACCTTCTCGTTCGACGGTTTTTGATCAGGCCCCACGACAAGCCGAACTTCGACGGTAAGCAAAGCTTAAGGTTCTTGCGCTAACCCTAACTCTCACAATTGGGCCAATGAGGTTAGCGGCGCGATGGATAGCCTGGCGCAAATACAACAGCATCGAAGGCTCGGCAGGGTCGTCTGCGTGTCGGGCTCGCGGCTCGTCGCGACGCTCGAGGATACCGAGACTGAGCTGATGCGGGTGCAGAAAGGCGCCATCGTCAAGATCGCCCTTCCCGAGACCGACGTTTTCTGCATGGTTGCAGGACTCAGCGTGCCAGTTCCAGCAGGCAATAACAGCCAAGCCGACACCAAACTGGTCGAGCTCGAATATCTCGGCGAAACTGTGACGAAGGATCAGGGCAAAGCCTTTCAACGCGGCATCTCCGCCTATCCCGCCCTCGGCGACACGCTGCACACTGCCGATGTCCAGGACCTGGCACTGATCTATGAAAAGCCCGCTGATGCCACCCTCCTCATCGGCCATTCCCTGCAACACGGCAATCAGCCCGTCCATGTCGACCCCAACGCCCTCTTGGGCAAGCATTTCGCCGTTCTCGGCACTACCGGAACCGGCAAATCCTGCGCGGTCGCGCAAGTCTTGCGTGGCCTTTTGAAGGATCACGAGCACGCCCACATCGTGCTGCTCGATCCTCACGACGAATATCCCAAGGCCTTCGGAGATCGCGCGGAATGCTTGGGACCGGAAAAACTGCAGCTCCCATATTGGCTCTTCACGGCCGAGGAGATCTCCTCGGTCCTGCTCGGCCCACCTCCGAGAAACCGCACGGCCGACGCCGCCGAGGGCCTGCTCAAAGACCTCGTCGCCACCGCCAAAGGCCAGGCCAATGCCGAGCTCGGGCGCGAGATCTCGATCACCGTCGACACACCCGTGCCCTACCGCTTGAGCGATCTCGAGCAGCTGATCGATGAGGAGATCGGCCGCCTCGAGAAAGCGGAGCGCCTGACCCCCCTGAAGCTTCTAAAGACCAGGCTCTCGGTGCTACGCAACGATCCGAGATTCAGCTTCATGTTCGGTGGCATCGCCTTTCAGGACAACATGGCAGCCGTCATCGCCAAGCTTTTGCGCATTCCCGCCGACGGCAAACCGCTCACCATCATCGATCTCTCTTCAGTACCGTCCGAAGTGCTGAACGTTGTCGTTTCCGTTCTCTGCCGGCTGGTCTTCGATTTTGCGGTGTGGAGCCGCGGCACCGAGCCCATCCTCCTGGTCTGCGAAGAGGCCCACCGTTACGCCCCCGACGATTCGCGCCTTGGCTTCGGTCCCGCCAAAGAAGGCCTCGCCCGCATCGCCAAGGAAGGCCGAAAATACGGGCTTTCCTTATGCATGGTGTCGCAACGCCCCTCCGAATTGGCGCCCCTGATCCTCTCGCAATGCAGCACCGTCTTCGCCTTTCGCATGACCAGCCTGCGCGACCAAGAATTCGTTCGCGGCGTCATCCCGGACGACTCGCTGGGTCTGCTCGATTTTCTGCCCTCGCTCGGCGATGCCGAGGCCATCGTCGCCGGCCAAGCCGTCGCCGTGCCCGTCCGTGTGAAGATTCCCAAACTATCGAATGAGCATTGTCCATCGAGCACGACCGGAACTTTCTCGACCGCTTGGAGTCAAGCCACCCTCGACCGTAACTTCGTCGAACAAATCGTCGACAAATGGCGCCGCCAACGAAGGTAGCAGAAGATTTATCACCGCCAACGCTCTCGCGCGGCGAGGTTCTTGTTTTTCTGGGGGCTTTTTGCCCACGGTGGTACGAGTTTGATGGAGCTTTGCGCTCCGTCAAACGTCTTGCGCACCACCGATTCCATGTTGTTGGTGGATCCTGCGCCGACAGACTTGTTTTCAGGTCTGGCGGCCAATCCACCAAGGCCCCCCAACACTTTGAGGTGATGGGTCTTTGGGTTAGTGGAAATTGGGGTGGTTGGTGAGCCTCAGCTCGAGCGGGTTAGCTAGCGATAACCCGGAGGTCCGCGT
>CAYPOV010000320.1:0-5123 GCA_964412385.1 uncultured Geminicoccaceae bacterium | reverse complement strand
CGCGCTGTTAGCAAATATCGGCGTGATCCTCGGCGTGCTGTCGGCGCTGCAGGCAACGCTGACGCTGCCCGGAATCGCTGGCATCGTGCTGACCGTCGGCATGGCGGTCGATGCCAATGTTCTGATCTTCGAGCGTATCCGTGAAGAAACACGCGCGGGTCGAACGCCGATCTCAGCTGTCGAGACAGGCTATGGGCAGGCGATGCGCGCCATTATCGACGCCAACGTGACGACCTTGATCGCCGCCATTTGCCTCTATCAATTCGGCTCCGGGCCAATCAAAGGGTTTGCCGTTACGCTTGCGATCGGTATCGCGACATCGATGTTCACGGCGATTGTCTTTTCGAAGCTTATCATCACGCTTTGGTACCGTCGCACGCGTCCCACCGTGTTACCTGTTTGATCTGGAAAGCACTCCAATGATCCGGCTTCCCCGCCTTCGTCTCGTTTCCGACGAAACGCATATCCGCTTCATGCGCTTTCGCCTGGTGTGCTTTGTGGCCTCAGGCATCCTTATGCTGCTCTCGGTCGTCGGTGTCTTCTTCCCCGGCCTCAACTATGGCATCGATTTCAAGGGTGGCATCATGCTTGAGGTCCGTATGCCGGAGGCGGCCGATCTCGGAAGCATGCGGAACCAGCTCGGCGGATTGGGCCTTGGCGAAGTCGCCCTCCAAACCTTCGGCCAAGACACGGATGTGCTCATTCGCATCGAGAGGCAGCAAGGCGAGGATGCAGAACAACTCGCTGTCGTCGAGATCGTCAAACAGGCGCTCGATGAGACCTATGGACCCGGCATTTCTTATCGGCGTGCGGAATTCGTAGGTCCCAAGGTCAGCGATGAGCTGCTGCAGGACGGTCTCTTGGCGATCGGTCTCGCTCTCGTTTTGGTACTCATCTACATCTGGCTGCGTTTCGAATGGCAATATGGCATCGGGGCGATCGTGGCCTTGGTCCATGACGTGCTCTTGACCATTGGCATGTTTGCCGTGGCCGGTCTCGAGGTGAACCTTTCGACCGTGGCTGCGATGCTAACCATCGTTGGCTATTCGTTGAATGATACGGTCGTCATTTTCGACCGCGTTCGCGAAAATCTGAGGAAATATAAGGCGATGCCGCTGAGCGATCTCTTGGATCGCAGTGTCAATGATACCCTGGCGCGAACCTTGATGACGTCGGTGACGACCTTGCTCGCCTTGTTCGCACTCTACTTTTTCGGAGGCGAGGTTATCCATGATTTCACCTTCGCCATGATCTGGGGTGTCGTTATCGGTACCTATTCGACCATCTACATCGCCTGTCCCATCCTTCTTTCATTCAACCTCCGAACAGCACGGGCGTCGGCGCGAAATGAGAAGGACGAGGCCGCTGAGGAAGCAGGCGAAAGCGACGAGCAACCGGCGGGAACCTAAGCCCGCACAACAAGACGAGGGAGGGGCCGACCGATGGAGGTTACGCCGCAAATCCCTGAAGGCAGACAAATCATCCAAGCCTATGGCACAGGCGGCTTTCGAATCTCGAATGAGCGGCGTGAGGGTGCGATCCTCATCGCCCTCGAGACGACGTTATCTTGGCAGGTCGACAATTTCGAGAGCATTTCGGTTGCGTCCATCGAGCCCATCCTCGAGCAAGCAGCCGTTGAAATCCTGCTCATTGGCACCGGCGAGAAGCATCTCATGATGCCGGTCGCCCTTCGCAAAGAGTTCAGCGAACGCGGCATCAGTATCGAGACCATGGCGACACCCGCCGCCTGCCGCACCTATAATGTGCTGATGGCTGAAGAACGGCGGGTCGCCGCCGCCCTCCTACCAGTCGACTAGGTCGCTTGCCCGCGTTTGAGGAAGCGGATGCGATCGAGGGGCAGGAATGTCACGAGGATAGCGATGGCGGCGATCACGAGGATCGTGAGGCAGATCGGCCGGTCGATGAAGATGCCGTAATCATCTCCCGATATGATAAGTGAGCGCCGGAAATTGTTTTCACAGATCGGCCCGAGCACAGCTCCGATCACCATGGGTGCCAAGGGATAGTCGAAACTCCGGAGCGTGAAGCCGATCACGCCGAAGGCCAACATGATCCAAAGATCGAAGGTCGAGCCCTGAATGGCAAAGACGCCGATGACCGACATCAGCACTACGATCGGGATCAGGTGTTTCTTTTGCAGGCGGAGAATGGCGGCGAAAACCGGCGTGAAAAAGATCCCGAGGATGAACAGAAAGACATTGGCGACCATGTAGGCGAGGAATATCCCGCCTGCGACGTCGATATGATTTTTGAAGAATTCGGGGCCCGGGAAAAAGCCGACCAGGATCAAGGCCCCCATCAGCACGGCGGTTGTGGCGTCGCCCGGAATGGCGAGGGCGAGCGTTGGGATAAGCGCGCCGCCGCAGCAGGCATTGTTGGCGGACTCAGTGGCGATGACGCCATCAGGATTGCCGGTGCCGAAGCTTTCCGGTTTTTTGTCGGTGGATTTGGCGACGGCATAGGAAGCGAAGGCGGCAATCACGCCGCCAGCACCTGGAAGGGCGCCGAAAAAGATACCGATGATACTCGATCGAACGAGATTGACCCATCTTTTGAGCGTCGCGACGATGGCCCACCAGGAAGCACGGATCAGCTCGACATTGGAGCTTTTCGATAATCCGCCCTGGAGGATTTGAACAAACATCTCCGAAAGTGCGAAGAGACCCACCACCATGGCGACGATGTGAAACCCACCCAACATCTGCGGGAAGCCGAATGTGAAGCGGTAGGCACTGGCGAAGAGATCCATGCCGATGGTCGAAAAAAGCATGCCCACGCCACCGACCATGAGGCCCTTGATGGTCGATTCCCGGCTGACGACTGTGATGGAGATCAGCCCGAGAACAGTCAGGGCGAAATACTCAGGTGGACCGAAATTGAGAGCCAGCCTGGCGAGCATCGGCGAAAGAAAGATCAGGCAGATCCCGCCAAGGAGTCCGCCGAGGGCAGATGCAGAAATCGCGGTGCCGACGGCTTCAGGTCCGCGTCCCGCCTGGGCCATAGGATGGCCGTCGAGTAAGGTAGCAGCGGCAAGTGGTGTGCCGGGTATGCGTAAGAGAATGGCCGAGACAGCACCGCCGCAGGAGCCGCCAACGAAGATGGAAATGAGTAGGCCCATGCCCGCAACTGGAGGCAAATAGAGGGCCACAGGCGTCAGCAGGATGATGCCCATGAGCGGGCCGAGGCCGGGCAGAACGCCAATTATAAGCCCCAGGAAACATCCGGCGGCTGCCAGAAAGATGGCGTAGGGATTGAAAAAAAGATCGAAGCCTAGGAGGAGTGGCTCAAAGGTCATGTATCTAGCCCAGTCCTATCCACGGCCTAGAAGCCAATGCCAAACATCCCAACAGGTAGGATCACGCTCATCCAATACTCAAAGATGAAGGACATGAAGAGCGAGGTGCCGATCGCCAGCAGAGCGGCAAGCGCAATATTGCGTGTGCCTAGTGTATAGAAGCAGGCAAACATGAAAATCGGCGTCATGAGGTGATAGCCGAGGAGCTTGATGGTGGCGATGTAGATCAGAAAAAAGACGAGACAGAGAAGTGCTTTGTTCAGGCTGTCACGCTTTTCTTCGGCACTGATCGGCTCGCCTGTCGCCACGTC
Source organism: uncultured Geminicoccaceae bacterium (assembly GCA_964412385.1). Classification (GTDB taxonomy): domain Bacteria; phylum Pseudomonadota; class Alphaproteobacteria; order Geminicoccales; family Geminicoccaceae; genus JBGSYN01. The sequence goes on along the minus strand of CAYPOV010000320.1, from coordinate 1,496 downwards.
ATTGCTGGGCCCCGTCGATTCGGCGCTGGGCCGAAAGATCGATATGAGCTGGATGATCCCCAGAACGATGAGGCTCCAAGCGATCAGTTCCGGGAACATGGCCGCGTTGAACATGGCATCGCCACTCGCGGCACCTTGCTCGACGAAGCTTGTGTTGGTCTGTTGGAAGACCACACCTGCCATGATAAAAAAGACGAAGACGACGGCGACCTCGCCGATCCGCCGCCGCTTCATCTTTGCTTTATCGGTGTCGCTCACCGTGAAGTATCGCCGATGATCAGTTCAGCTTGTCGACCTCTTCACGGAGCCAATTGACGGCTTCGGCCGACGATCGAAGCTGCTCGTCGATCATGCCTGCGACCTCATCGTATTCATCGGCGGTATAGCCCGTCGGTACAAAGCCAATTTCAGCGATTTTGGCTTGAACTTCCGGATTGGCGAGAGAGGCCGCCATGGCATCGCGCAGTTTCTGAACGGCTTCGTCCGGTGTGCCCTTTTCGACGACGAACCAATTCCACCCCATCGGAGCTAGGCCCGAAAGGCCGATATCAACGCCGAAATCCGCGATCTTGGGCGCACCACCATAGATTTCCTGTACTTGGTCGAGCTCGCTCAGAACCGCGAGGACTTTGAACTCCTCGCCCTGGGATTTGTAGGCACCCGGATTGATGAGCTGCCAGTCCAAGAGGCCGCCCAAGAGATCGGGCACACCGGCTACAATGCCGGCATAGGGGACGGGGCGTGCGACGGCGTCATAGCTCCGCATGATCTGTGACATCACCATATGGGGCAGGGTCAGTTCCTCGCCGGCGGTGAAGCGAAGCTCGCCCGGATTCTCCTGCATGTATTTCATCAGCCCCGGAAAGTCGTCCCAGCGGTCCTCGTCCGCCCGTGAGACAATGGCGAAACCGTTGGAGGTCGCCGAATGGAGCGGGATGAAATCTTCATAGGTGTAATCGGCTTTGTCGAAGATCGGCGAAATGATCAGCGGTGCCACATAGGCGTCGATGATCGTGTAGCCATCTTCGGGCTCGGCGAGGCCTGCCATAAAGGCGTTGACACCGCCGGCACCCGGCCGTGCCACGACGGCGACGTCGACTCCGAGTTCCTCGGCCATGCCATCGGCAATGATCTGGCTGACAACGTAGGCTGGAAGACCCGGACCCCAGGGGTAGCTGACCTGGACGCGACGCTCAGGGAATTCCGCGGCGGCCTCGAAGCTCATCGCACCGATCATAGCGGCGGCGAGGGTCAGAGCACCTAATCGTCTTCTTAGCATGATCAACCTCCATTAATTATTTGGCGCCGCCACCAAAAAAGGCCGCGCCTTGATATCGCTCACAAGGAAAACAGCACGAATTGCCTTTCTGGGGCAAGTCCCAAAGGACTTCTCGGTGCGTCCCAAGGTGATAACGGAGTGAGGGGACGAACTGAGGTCGCTCTTCGGGTGTCTTGTCAGCTACTCCGCTCGGGTGCACTACACCGATGAATTGAGT
>CAYPOV010000319.1:0-5145 GCA_964412385.1 uncultured Geminicoccaceae bacterium | reverse complement strand
CCCTGCTTGGTAGGCGGGCTTCTGTAGCATTTGTAGGCCATCCGACACATTCGCGATGATCAGTGCTGGATCCGCGAACTGCTGGACGAAGCGGAGAACTAGCGGATGCATCTTATGACCTTCATCGAGATAGCGAAGCCTACCCTTATTGAGCGGGGCCTGATCCTGTCGGCGCAAGCAATCTTCTATAACGTCTACTTCTTCCTGTACCTCATTGCGCCGAAGTCTGCACATCGCGTGGTCGGGTATCTTGAAGAGGAGGCCGTCGTCAGCTACACAAACTATCTCGCTGAAATCGACTCTGGACGGCATGCGAATGTTCCCGCGCCGTGGATCGCGATCCATTATTGGAGGCTGGGTGCTTGCGCTCGTCTACGAGACGTCGTCGTCGCCGTGCGGGTGGACGAAGCGGGACACCGCGATCGCAATCATGCGTTCGCCGATGCGCTCGCCGGCGTTCCGAAAGCTACAATTCACGAGACTCAGTGATGAAGACCGAAGCGCGGCAGGCAATTTTGACGGCACGGTGCGTTCTCAACGCCCCGCTTGGCATGCGTTTCGCGGGCTTCGGCTATTTGCCGAGCTCGTTCTCTAGGAACTCAATCATCACGCGCATCTTCGATGTCGCGAAGCGCCGGGACGGGTAAACGGCGTAGAGCGTGGTGGTGTTCGATGACCAATCCTCGAGGGCAGGTACCAATCCTCCGGCGGCGAGATGATCGCGTACGTACATTCTAGGGATGAGGCTGAGACCAAACCCGGCAAGCAGGGCATCGCGAACGGCCAGGCTGGACGACACCTTGTAGCGGCCGTTGATCGGCACGCGGACGGTGCGCCCCGCCCGAGAGAACGTCCACTCATCAGCGTGGTCCGACAGGCTGAACTGAATGCAACTGTGTGACGCGATGTGCTCAGGGCGAGTTGGAAGGGTGGCTCTCTCGAAGTACGCGGGCGCGCCGCACAGAACGTGGTCCATGGTGGTCAGCTTTCTGGCGATCTGACGTGAGTCCTCCAGGATGTCGCTCCCCCTCAACGCAAGATCGAAACCTTCGCGGACAAGATCCACTCGACGATCATCCAGCCGCAGATCCAATGAGATCTCGGGGTAACGATCCAGGAACTTCGGAATCGCGGCCGACAATCCGACAAGCGTCACAGTGACCGGCGCGCTGACGCGCAAAAGTCCACTTGGCCGCTCTTGCATGGATTGCAGCGTCCCGTCGGCCTCATCAAGCGCGTCGATGACCTGCACGATGCGATCGAAGTAGAGCGCGCCCGCCTCGGTCAGGCTCATGCGCCGGGTCGTTCTGTTCAATAAGCGTGCCGAGAGGTGAGCTTCCAATTCGGCGATGTTCTTACTCACCGCCGCTGGCGACAGACCGAGATGGCGCGCCGCGGCCGCGAAACTGCCACGTTCCACAACGCTCCGAAAGACACTCAGGGCGGTCATGCGATCCATTATCGTTTACTCAGAGTGAATACACGAGCAACTAGAAAATGCATTATCAGCCAAAAATGCATGAAGTAAATCTTCTGACCAGCTCTGGCGCCCCTGCCGGACGTCTTGCCATCGCGTGATGTCCACGTCGCCGAGCCTAAATAGGAGCCTAACATGCAAGACCATCGAGTTTCCGATCACCCCGTAGAGCCCCTGATCCTGGCGCGCTGGTCGCCGCGCTCATTCGATGCGACCTCCATGCCAGAGCGCGATCTGCTCACTATCCTCGAAGCCGGACGCTGGGCGCCATCAGCCTTCAACATTCAGCCTTGGCGTTTCTTATACACATGCCGCGGCGATGCCCATTGGCGGGCTTTCCTCGGGCTGCTCGATCCGTCTAATCGCGCATGGGCCGGGCAAGCTTCGGCCTTGGTCTTTCTGCTGTCGGACAAGGTCATGCCGGGCGACGGCGACCGGGTGGACAGACCGTCGCGGTACAATAGCTTCGATACAGGTGCTGCCTGGACCCTGATCGCGCTTCAGGCGACGGCGCTTGGTTACGGCGCCCACGCGATGGCGGGTCTGGTCTTCTCGGAAGCCGCAAACATCCTTGGCTCTCCGGAGCGGTTCCGCCTGGAGGTCGGGATCGCTATCGGTCGCCGCGCTGATGCCTCGCGCCTGCCTGCGGATCTGCGGGAGCGCGAGACCGTGAGCGGTCGCTTGCCGCTAGGCGACATTGCGATCTCGGGGCGATTTTCCGACCGTTTTCGACCCATCTCGGCGGAGTAAGGGGGGAGATGTCACAGCTCGAACCCCATCAAGCACCATGTCATGCGGTTCCGGTAGGGTCCAATCCGGCCCTTCCGGTGCAGGCGATGATGCTGGTGGCGACGGTTCTCGTCGCTAGCTCGTTCCCGGTCGTGAACGCGATCACGGATGCCCTAGACAGTGTGGTCCTGACATTCCTGCGATTTGCGCTTGCTACGGCCCTTTTCGCCCCGATCGTCTCATGGCGCTATGGACTGCGCCTGCCTGGGCTGCGAGACCAGCTTCGCTACGGCGTGCTCGGCGGTCTTCTCGTGGCGTACTTCTGGTGCATGTTCGCAGCGTTGCGCATGACATCCACGGTGAATACCGCCGCGATCTTTGCGCTGACGCCCGTGATCACAGCGATCTTCGCGTCGATGCTTCTGCAAGAGAGGCTGGAATTGCCCTCGCGCATCGCACTTCCGATCGGCGCGGTCGGCGCAGCATGGGTCGTCTTCCGTGGCGATGTCGGGGCGCTGATGCATATCGAGCTGGGGGCTGGCGACGTCCTCTTTATCGCCGGGACCGTTTGCCTAGCGGCATACACCACCCTGGTGAAGCTGCTGCACCGAGGCGAGCCAATGGCTCGCATGACGTTCTGGACCCTGGCGACCGGAACGGTGTGGCTGTTCACGCTGGCCGCGCAGGATATCGGGGGGATAGACTGGGCTGCTGTTCCGCTGCCGGTCTTCGCGGGCATCGCCTACCTGGCCGTCTTCACGACGATCGTGACGTTCTTCATCTACCAATCCAGCACGCGCGTGATCGGCCCCACACGAGTCGTCTCGTACACGTTCCTCAATCCCGCATTAGTGCTGCTGATCGGCTTTGCGCTCGGACAGCCGGCACCGCCCATCACCATCTGGCCAGGCGTCGTGCTGGTCATCGTGGCAACGTTGATCCTGCAGATGAAGGAACCGATTGCCCGCCAGACGCCCGTGATTCGTTCTGCCCGGCGAGCCTGACATCACAACTCAATCCCAATAGGAGAAACACCAATGCAAACCGAAAGACTTGACGCGCACGTCGCTGCCCCAGCCGCTATAAAGGCCCTGATGGGCGTGGAAGATTACCTGGACAAATGCAGTCTCGAGCACTCCCTGGTCGAACTCGTGAAGCTCCGCGCATCGCAAATAAATGGATGTGCGTTCTGCTTGGACATGCATAGCAAGGACGCTCGAAAGTCCGGCGAGACCGAGGAGCGACTCTATTTGCTGGCCGCATGGCGCGAAGCGCCAGCCTACACGGATAGGGAGAGAGCGGCCCTCGCCTGGACGGAGGCGTTGACGCTGATCTCGGAGACGCGCGCGCCCGACGACGTCTTCGCCGAAGTCCGAACGCAGTTCCTGGACGAAGAACTGGCCGATCTGACGATGCTCATCGGAATGATCAACGTTTGGAACCGCATCGCAATCGGGCTTCGGTATCAGCCTTGACCGAAGGGCTCGCGTGAAAAACCCTGCCAAGAGACGAGGGGCGGCCTGCGCCGTCCTACCCTCGTGCTAACATAGGTCCTGTACTGCGAGCGATCTTTCCGACTGAGTTATGCCAGTCCTCGGGCGACGTGATCGCAGACAGGTCCAGGAACATATTCCCAGGGCTAAGTTGCCGGTCAAATCGACTTCCGGCGGTAGCGACGTCCCGACGCCCGCCTTCGGCATCTCCCTCGCGACCGTGCCGCTGTCGCCGGAGATCACGAAGCTCGGCGAGGAATGGCGTGACTGATCTGTTGCTTGTACGCGCGGGTATTGATCGAGCCTTCGCGTCAGCCAGAACTCTCCGGAGAATTGTGGCGCAAGGCACGCGACCAAGCAAGCTCAACCAACGTCCACTCCTGGCGCATAGTGCGCTTAGGGTGAACGTCAGCTTCCTGGGTTGGATCTGACATCGTCGCTGCCACGCGCGACGACCGCTTCGTCCGCATCTGAGACATAGGCCAACGTGAATTGCATGGCCGCTTAGCGGCTGGAACCTGCCGCTACCTTCTATGAGTACACGGCCTATTCTGCTGTCGGCCAGCGCCGGGTGACTTCTGTCCGATCATCATAGCGTGCTTCGAAGGTCGGAGCCGCTAGAATAGCAAGGACATGAAGCTCGCCATCACCGCAATTGGTAAAGCCGTGGCGCAGTTCGGGAGCGATGACGGCCGATTGACCTGCTATTGCCCGAAATCTCCGTTCCCCGATCCAGATATCGGCTTGACCTGAAAGTAGGGTCAGCACTTCCTCGACATCATGCCAATGGGTCGGTGCTCCTCGCCCTGGCTCACACCATTGCTCGAAGACGGTGAGCTGTGTGGCGCCCGTCAACGCGGAAACACGCATCCGGGTTGTGACACCCGAACGCCATTCTTCCGAGGGCTGACGCTTGTGATCAATCAAGGGAATGAAGGGTTCCATCATACATCCACCTTGGTCACGATTGAATGTCCCAAACGACGCGGAAACCTTGGTGCGTCGTGGTGCTATCGGGCGAGGTACCGGTGCGCGCAGCGATCCGGTAGCGGTAGCAATAGCTTTTGTGGCAAAGAAACGAGCCGCCTTTGCAAAGCTTGTAGCCCGACATGGCAGCAAGGCGCTCACGCACACGTTTCTTGAGTGACTTCACGCGGAATGTGTCCGCCGTCCACTCCCAGCAATTCCCTGCCATATTGTAGAGCCCAAAGCCGTTCGGCTCGTAGGATCTGGCGGGTGCTGTGGTGGCATAGCCATCGGCACAACTATTGGTGTGGGGAAAACGTCCCTGCCAAATGTTGCAGGGAAAAAACTCGTTGTCGTCCGGCTCCCCGTCGCCCCAGGGAAACCGCACATCACCGAGCCACCCCCGTGCCGCAAGCTACCATTAGGCTTACGTTGGCAGCCTGCCACGACCCCATTTGGAATAAGAATGGGCAAAGTTCG
>CAYPOV010000318.1:0-5158 GCA_964412385.1 uncultured Geminicoccaceae bacterium | reverse complement strand
GCCTGCGCGTAGGCCGGAGAAGTCAGCATCGCATCCTCGGATTATTGCATTGAATTTGAGCGCCAGACTATAGCGACGCGCGGCGCACAAGGAAAGCGCCTCGAGCTTGCCAGCGTGAAAGAGCCTGCTAGCGTGCGCGCCCATCTCAATGCAATAGTTTTATGATTCTGAAGGATCAGCGTTCCGTGAAGGACCAGACCGATTTTGCGCCACTTCTGTCGCGCATCGCCGATGCCTTGGAGCGTTTGGCCCCGGAAAAACCCTCTGTTCCCCAACTCAATGGTGCGAACGCTTTCATCTGGGAGCGCACTCAACGTCAACTGCGTCCCGTACCAATGGTCGCAAGTGTCGAGTTCGATCTCTTGTGCGGCATTGATCATGTAGCGTCGATCTTGCTCGACAACACACGACGCTTTGCGCGCGGTTACCCTGCCAATAACGCCCTCTTGTGGGGCGCTCGCGGCATGGGCAAGAGTTCACTCGTGAAAGCCGTCCACGAACGGGTGATCACTGAGTTTGGCGCCGACCTCGCACTTATTGAGATTCACCGCGAGGACCTCGAAAGCCTGCCGCTGCTTCTTCAAACACTGCAGCAATCGAGGCGCCGGTGCCTGTTGTTCTGCGATGACTTGAGCTTCGATACTGGCGAGACCTCCTACAAATCCCTCAAGGCCGTGCTCGAAGGCGGCCTCGAGGGGCGGCCGGACAATGTCTTGTTCTATGCCACATCAAACCGCCGCCATTTGATGCCGCGGGACATGATCGAAAATGAGCGGCAAACGGCCATCCATCCCGGCGAAGCGGTCGAGGAGAAGGTGTCACTGTCCGACCGCTTCGGGCTCTGGCTCGGCTTTCATTCGTGCAGCCAGGATATCTATTTGGAGATGGTCGAACGCTATGCCGCACACTTTGGGCTAAACATGTCTCAAGAGCAGCTTCACAAAGAGGCACTCGAGTGGATGAGGACGCGAGGTGCCCGGTCGGGCCGCGTGGCCTGGCAATTCATCCAGGATGTGCGTGGACGCGAAGGGGCTAACGGCTAGCGAGCGTGGTTCCGCTCAGCAGATGGCGATTGGGATCGAGTGGCTCGATGCCGAGACGAAGCTCGAAGTGGAGTTGCGGGCGCGTCGCACTGCCGGATTGGCCGACAGTCGCGATCACATCGCCCCTCTCAACGTTTTGGTCGACAGCAACTTCGATCTCGTCGAGATGGGCATAGGTCGTGAGATAGCCGTCACTATGCTGGATGAGAAGTGTGTTGCCGAATGCTTTGATGTCGGTGCCGACATAGATCACGACGCCATTCTCGGCCGAGCGAACGGGCTCACCAAGATCGGCGCCAATATTGATGCCGTCATTTTGCGAGCCGTTGGGAAAGCGGCCGAAGCCAGCGAGTACAGGTCCTCTTACCGGCCACATGAATCCCTGACCGGATAGAGGCGGGATGTGCAGAGCTTCGATATCGGTTGTCGACGGCCGCGGCGGCGCAATGACGTTTCGAGATAGCCCGGCACTGTCGTTGACGCCATTGGCCGGCGGCAGGACCGTGGATTGCGCCAGTTGTGTGCGTCTCGTCACGGGATCACCAGGCAATCGGATGGAATCGCCGACATAGAGGCGGTTCGGATTGATGCCCGGATTGGCGAGCTCAAGTTCCGCAACCCGATAGCCAAAGGTGTTGGCAATTTCCGATAGCGTATCACCTTCTCGGATCGCATAGAGACCCGCCGCGCGAGGTTCCGTCTGCCTCAGGCGTAGGGTCTGGCCGACAAAGATCGTATTGATGTCGCTCAAACCGTTGAGACGAACAATTTCCGCTGGTGTCGTCCCGAAACGCTCTGCAATCCCGGACACGGTGTCCCCTAGGCGGACGACGTAGGTCCTACTACTGAGACCCTCGTCGTAGGGTGCCCGCCGCGCTTCCTGCCAGGTTTGGCCGTGCTTTCGGTCGACGTCTTGGTAGTTCGTGCAGCTGGCCAGAACAACGGCCAAAAGCGCGAGGCTCACATTCCTCGCGCCGGACCAAGACTGCCAAAACCTAACGCTCGATCCCAAGGCTCTCCAACCCCAGCAACTCCCACCAATCCGCCATCTCGGCCTCTCCACCCATACAGGCGGCGAGCACCTGTTTTCGAGAGAACCTCAGAAGCGCGTACGCAAGTCCGTCAGGCTCTCATGATGGGTCATGTCGAGATGGATCGGCGTGACCGAAACAAATCCTTCTCGTAGGGCTTCGAGATCGGTGCCGCTGCCGGCTTCACGCTCGGTCCGCAAGGGTCCGATCCAAATATAGGGCTCACCCCTCGGATCGTGCCCATGAACCAACTCGTCTCCAAGTTTGCGCTTGCCTTGACGGGTCACGCGTATCCCGTTCACTCTATTGTGGAGCCTATCTGGAAAGTTAACGTTGATCAAGACGTCTTCCGCCCAAGGCCTTGAAATTAAATGCTCTATAACGATAGGTGCGAAAGTTTCAGCAGTTTTCCACTTTATAGGATGACCATCACGCGCGCCCTGACTGAAGGCGATCGCCGGTACCTTGACCATCGTCGCCTCCATGCAAGCGGCGATGGTACCGGAATAAGTGACGTCGTCGGCGATATTGCCACCGCTGTTAACACCTGAGAGAACAAAATCGATTCCGTCTTCGATAATGTGTTGAAGCGCCAACAGCACACAATCGGTTGGCGTGCCGTCAACCGCGGTATGATGGTCCGACACATGACGCAGACGCAGCGGCCGTCTCAGCGTCAATGAGTGTCCAGCACCACTATGATTGACTTCCGGCGCCACGACCCAGACCTGATCGGTGAATTGCCGCGCAATGTGTTCCAGGACTTTGATTCCCGGCGCATTGATGCCGTCGTCATTTGTAACGAGAATGCGCGGGGAGCGGACGCCATCAGTCATGGGGCATGAGCTTTTCTTGACCGCCTATATAGGGCCTGAGTGCGTCCGGGATGGTGATGGAGCCGTCGGCTTCTTGGTAGTTTTCAATGATAGCAATCAAGGCGCGGCCGACTGCGAGCCCGGAGCCGTTCAAGGTGTGGACGAACCGGGTGCGTTTGTCACCGGCCTCACGATATCGCGCATTCATGCGTCGGGCCTGAAAGTCTCCGCAGTTCGAGCAACTTGAGATTTCCCGAAAGAGTTCTTGGCCAGGCAACCAGACTTCGAGATCGTAAGTTTTTCTGGCGCCGAAACCAGTGTCACCTGCGGACAACACCACGACCTGATACGGCAATTCCAGCTTTTGCAGGATAGCTTCGGCACAGCCGGTCATGCGCTCGTGCTCGGCGTTGGACTGATCTTCAGCAGTGATGCTGACAAGCTCCACTTTGTGGAATTGGTGCATGCGGATCATTCCGCGGGTATCACGGCCGGCAGCACCTGCCTCGGAGCGGAAGCAGGGCGTAAGAGCGGTGTAGCGCCGCGGCAAAGACGAGGCATCGAGGATCTCGCCCGCCACGAGATTGGTCATAGGCACTTCGGAGGTGGGAATCAGCCAGAGATCATGCGTCGTCGTGCGAAACAGATCCTCTTCAAACTTCGGTAGCTGGGCAGTTCCAAAAAGGACGTGATCACGCACCATATAGGGAACGTCGACCTCGCTATAGCCATGCTCCATTGTCTGCACATCGAGCATGAACTGGCCGATCGCACGATTGAGGCGGGCAACATTGCCCTCCAGCACGGCAAACCGGGCACCGGAGAGCTTGGAACCCAAATCGAGACGCAAGCCGTGCCTGGCACCGATGTCGTCGTGATCCTTGAACTCAAAATTCGATTGCCGTGGCTGCCCAACCTGCCGAACGACAACATTCGCAGTTTCGTCAGCGCCATCAGGCACGTCATCGTCCAGAACATTGGGATAGCCTGCGAGCTGATCCTCGAGCTTGCCACTGATCTCGCGAATACGATCCTCGCCGGCTTTGACGTCGTCTTTGATCGTACCGACCTCGGCCATCAGAGCGTCGGCCTCGCTGTTGCCTTGGCGCTTCGCCTCACCGATCTGACGGGACAACTCATTGCGGCGCTGTTGAATCTCCTGAAGTTTGGTTTCCGTGTCGCGCCGCTCCTTGTCGAGTGCCAAAAGCTCCGTTGCGGCAGCAGGAATACCGCGCCGCGACAGCGCGCGATCGAACGCTTCGGGGTTCTCGCGGAGCCATCGTAAATCGATCAAATCGCTTCACCGTTTTCTTGCTGATTGTTGGAACAACGAGTGAGACGATCACTCGTCCGACGTGGTCACATCGGTCCCGGTCTCGGGCTCGGCCTCCGCCTCTTGCCGACGCCTTTCGGCCAGCTTCACCATCCAAATCGAGATTTCATAAAGAATGATAATCGGCAATCCGAGACCAACCTGGCTGATGATATCCGGTGGCGTCAAAAGTGCGGCAACGACAAAAGTAATCACCACCGCATATTTGCGATTTCGCGCCAAGCCTTCACTGGTGACAAGTCCGACCCGCCCCATCAGCGTCAGCGCGACAGGTAACTGAAAACACAAGCCGAACGCGAAGATCAGCTTCATCACCAGATCGAGATATTCGCTGACTCTCGCCTCGAGCTCGATCGGCAGCATCTCGGGGCCGCCTGGTGTCTCGAAGCTCAGAAAGAACCTCCAGGCTAGCGGAAAGATGAAATAATAAACCATGGCACCGCCGGTGAAAAACAGTACGGGTGTTGCCACGATAAACGGCAAGAATGCTTGCTTTTCGTTACGGTAGAGCCCAGGGGCGATAAAGAGCCAGAGCTGTGCGGCTACAAATGGAAATGCGAGGAATGCGCCCGCAAAAAATGACACTTTGAGATAGGTGAAAAAGGCCTCGGTAAGGCCTGTGTAAATCATCCGGCGATTGGTCTCGCCCTCGTAGATCGTTGCCAGCGGCTGTACCAGGAAGGCGTAAATGTCTTCCTTGAAAAAATAGCAGATTAGGAAACCGATGAGGATGGCGCCGACAGCGTAAACCAGCCGGTTGCGCAACTCGATCAGGTGCTCGAGGAGGGGCATCTCCCGATCGTCGATGTCCTTGATCACGCTCAATCCTTGTTGGATGGAGCGACGGTTTCGGGCTCTTTCTTCACCGTCTCTTTGTCAAGTTCGGGGATGGGCTCAAACACCTCATCGTGCTCGGCATCACTTAATGCGGCATCT
>CAYPOV010000317.1:0-5184 GCA_964412385.1 uncultured Geminicoccaceae bacterium | reverse complement strand
AAAGACCCTTCCAGCACCGAATCGAAGCAGCGAAACTCTCAAATCCCACCAAAGTACCGCCTGCCACAACGCGATCTCCCCGATCCGAAACGTCAATCAGAAGTAAATCGAGGCGTCCAGGTGCGGGCCCGAATGAACCAAAGTAAAGACGTGATCACCGGAATCTCCGTGGATCAGAAAACGATCAATCAATTCACGGCTATCAGGCGTTAAGTCATCGTCATGTCCACAGTTGGCGTTAGCGTTACCTGGGAAATGCGTACGATCTCTTGTAGGTGGTTGGCAAAACATTGTCTCGCAGTTAGCGCGGCTGGAATTCTCGCTGAGGATTGGACAGGACTTCTATAAGGGCCGCTCGACCGAACCGTATCACTTCGGCGGGTACAACTAATAGAGGTGACAGGCCGTCGTGTGACTTCGGGATCCAGGCGTTGGTTTCAACCTTGGCACTTCGCGTTCGCATATCTCGCCGATTTTGAAGGGGCAACGTGGATGAAAGCTGCAGCCTTTGGGGGGATCGATAGGTGATGGCACCTCGCCCGGAAGAATTATTTCTTCGCGTGCACGGTCTGGATGTCCAGACAGCGCGGCGGAAAACAAAGCTTTGGTGTAGGGGTGATGCGGGTTCTGAAAAAGGGATTCCTTTTCGGCGAATTCGACGATCCGGCCAAGATACATCACCGCGAGCCAATCGGCCATGTAGCGGGTCGTGCCGAGGTCATGGGCGACGAGCAGATAGGTCATGTTGTGCTGCCGCTGTAAGTCCTTGAGAAGATTCATAATCTGAGACCGGATTGAGACATCCAACGCTGAGACAGGCTCGTCTAAAATCAACAATTTGGGTTCGGAGATCAAGGCACTGGCAATGGCGATGCGCTGTCGCTGCCCGCCACTGAACTCATGCGGAAAATTCCGTGCCTGGTCAGGCTGCAGTCCCACTTCAAGCAACACTTTTTCGACCCGTGCGTTGACTTCCTCCCGCCCGGAAACGCGATAGTTGACAACGAGTGTCTCAGCGACAATGTCTCGGACCCGCATGCGGGGGTTCAACGAACTCCAGGGGTCCTGGAAGACGGCTTGGACCTGCGTGCGATAGCGCTTCAGCGCTGCACCGCGCAGGGTGTGGATGTCCTCGCCTTCGACCAAGACTTGGCCCTCAGTCGGTGTCTCGAGCCGCAGCACCAATCTCGCGGTCGTTGTCTTACCACAACCCGATTCACCCACCAACGCCAGCGTCTGACCGGCGGCAACCGTCAGATCAATCCCATCAACAGCGTGCACCTGGCCGATCTGGCGTCCGAACAGAAGGCCCTTGGTGACGGGGAAGTGTTTCTTAACGCCCTTGAGTGTCAGGATGGTCTCGGCGGCCATGTCGGATCTTCCAATTTCCAGCAACTGGCCTGATGGCGGCCGTTCTCGGCGCCAGGTGCCTCAAGTGCGGGTGGATAGGCGTCGTGACAGCGGGCCTCGGCAACAGCACATCGAGGCGCGAAACGGCAACCACGCGGCAGATCCCAAAGTGCCGGCGGCTGACCTGGTATAGAATAGAGGCGCTCTACTGGCCGGTCGACGGCAGGGACGGAATTGAGCAAGGCTTGGGTATAGGGATGCGCTGGACGGTTGAAGATGCCTCGCACCGGCCCGAGTTCGACGATCCGGCCGGCATACATCACAGCAACCTGGTCGCACATGTCGGCGACGATACCGAAATCATGGGTGATGAAGATAATCGACAGGCCGTGTTGCGCTTGGATATCGCGCAGCAACTTCAGATATTGAGCCTGAATTGTCACATCGAGAGCGGTTGTCGGCTCGTCGGCAATCAACACTTCCGGTTCGCATGAGATCGCAATGGCGCCGACAACGCGCTGTTTCATGCCACCGCTCATCTGATGGGGGTGATCAGCCACGCGTTGTCCCGGAGCGGCTACGCGCACCTGCCGCAACGCGGCGATTGCTTGGTTTAAGCGCTCGCGCCGCGGCACATTGCGGTGCATGGCGATAGCTTCGGTGATCTGACTGCCGATTGTATAGACCGGATTGAGCGAGGTTTGTGGATCCTGAAGGACCATCGAGATGTGCCGACCCCGAACGCGCCGCATCTGCTCGCCGCTTAGCTCTAGTAGATTGCGGCCTTTGAACATCACCCGACCGCCGACCACACGGGCGACAGGACGTGGCGTCAGCCGCAAAATGCTCAGGGCCGTCATCGATTTGCCGCTGCCCGATTCACCGACGATCCCGAGCGTTTCCCCTTGGCGCAAAGAGAAAGAAGCCCCGTCGACGGCCTTGACCACGCCCATCTTTGTTGTGAGCTCAGTCTCAAGGTTCTCGACTTCGAGAATCGTATCGCCGATGGATTTCGACATCAGGCCTGTTTCAACTTTGGATCCAACCGATCCCGCAACCAGTCGCCCAAAAGGTTGAACGAGAACACAGTGAGCGTGATCGCGAGGCCCGGAAAAAATGCGATCCACCAGGAACTGACGATGAGTTGCCGGCCATCTGCAACCATCAGTCCCCAAGCCGGGGTCGGACGCGGAATGCCAAGCCCGAGAAAACTCAATGCTGCTTCCAAAATGATGACTGAGCCGACCTGGAGTGTGGCGAGGACGACAATGGTATTGGCGACGTTCGGCAGAATGTGCCGGACGATAATCCGAAAATGAGAATTGCCCGCGACCCGCGCCCGCGCCACGAAGTCACGCTCACGGATGCTGAGGACCTCGCCTCGTACCTGTCGTGCGTAGAGTGCCCAGAGTACGAAGGCGACGACGATGATCACGGTCTGAAAGCTCGGCCCAAGAGCGACCGCTAAAACCAGTGCCAATAGGATGCTTGGCAGTGCCAGCGAGATGTCGACGAGCCGCATGATGACGGCATCGAGCCAGCCTCGATAATAGCCGGCCATCAAGCCTAGAGTTGTGCCGATGAATCCGCCGAAGAAAATGCCGACAAGTGAGATCGAGAGCGAGACCTTGGCGCCATACATGATTCGACTAAGGATATCGCGCCCAAGCCGATCGGTACCCAACGGGTACTCCCAGGTCCCACCGAAGAATACCGGCGGTTCGCGGCGGTCCGGTACGGAACCGTGAACAGGATCGTGCGGCGCCAGCCAATCCGCGGTCAATGCCGGAAAGATCAATAAGACGACCAGCACGAAAATAGGAATGACCGGATAGCTCCGAAAGACGCGCCAAGCTCTAAGCATGGGCTGTTCGGGGGCACTGCCGTCTAGAGCCGGGGCCAAATGGTTCTCCTTGGCGGATCGGCTCAACAGGTTCAGCCATAGCGAATGCGCGGATCGACATATGCGTAGAGCGTGTCAACAACCAGATTCGCTAGGATGAACACACCGGCAAAGGTCAATACGACGGCTTGCACCACCGGATAGTCGCGGGCACGGATGGCCTCGATAGCGAGGAGGCCCGTACCCGGCCAGGCGAACACGGTCTCGATGACAACGGAGCCCGTGAGAATGGCACCGGCGATGACGCCGAAATATGTCAAAGGCGCGATTGCAGCGTTGCGGAGGGCATGGACCCAGATGACACGCCATTCGGGCACTCCTTTGATGCGAGCAAGCTTGATATACTCGCTATCGAGAACTTCCAGCATCGCCGAGCGTGTTAGGCGCATCAACGCCGCGACCTGAAACCAGCCCATGGCGATAGCGGGAAGCACCATGTGACTTAGGCCGCCGCGGCCCGAGGTTGGGAACCAATTCAAAGTGACGGCAAAAACCCAGATCAAGACGATCGCCAACCAAAAATTTGGCAGCGCTTGGCCCAAGAGGGCCACCATCTTACCGGCCGCATCAAACGGGCCATCCTTGTAGACGGCGGAGAAAACGCCAATCGGCACGGCAATGAGGGTGCTGACCAAAACGGCAAATCCACCCAATTGCAGCGTCGCCGGCAATCGCTGCAACACCATGCCGAGCGCCGTTTGACCCGGCCACTTCAGCGAATCACCCAAATTGCCCTGCAACGCATTGCCGAGGAAGGTGATGTACTGCACGTGGATTGGCCGGTCCAAACCCCACTCACGGGTCAATCGCTCGGCTTCTTCGGGTCCCGCATCGTCGGGTAGCATCGAATCGACGGGGCTTCCGCTGAGATGCGAGAGACCGAAGGCAATGACGCTGATTGCAAGCATTGCCACCAAGCTTTGGATCACGCGTATCGCCAGGTAGCGTAACATCAAGCGACGCTTGGACCGGCTTTAGGAGAAACGCGAAGCTATTGTGCCGCCTCAATCAGGTGATAGTGGCCATAGCCGGAAGACGTCACACCCGGGAATTGCCATCCCGAGACCACTTCCGGATTGATCGCAACCTGCGTAAACACTTCGAATAGTGGAATGTCGTTGTATTGCTCGAATAGATAGTTGAAGACTTCCTTCGCGATCTCATCGCGTTTCTCGGCATCAAGCGTGTTGGTCAATTCCTCAACCTTGGCGGATGTCCAATCGTCTTCCCATCCCTGATAGGGACCACCGGGATTAGAATAGAACGCACGAAAAGCGACTTCAGTCGGACGAGGCGGCGCATTGCGGATAGGATTGAGCAAGTAAAGCTCGCGCGCGCGGCCCATAGCACCAACCCGGGCGTGATCGATCTCGCGGATTTCGGCTTCGAAACCAACTGCTGTGAGATATTGGTGCACGAGTTCCATCTGCACAGGGATCTCCGGCTGGCCGGCAACCGCGGTCAACACCAGAGGAATGGTCGGATCAGGAAAATTGTCCGGATATCCGGCTTCGCTCATCAATTGTTTGGCGCGCTCGGGATCGAAACCGTATTCGTCCTCGAAACGATCCACGAGCGTCGCGTCATAACCTTCGTGGCCCTCGACCATTGCGAAGCGTGGCAGGAGACTGGCACCGCCGCCTTCGAAGAGCACTTCGAGCATCTCCTCACGATTGATGGCGCGATTGATCGCCTCCCGGATGCGCGCGTCATACCAGGGCAATTCTTCGTTGCAGGCCGGATCGCCGGTTTCGCAATAAAGGCCGTTAAAAACGATATCGGTCTGCATCGTCGGTTTGGCTGATTGCGCCAATTCCATGCCCGCACCCGTAGCATCCGGCAGCAGCTCGCGGGGAAGGTCGCTGACGTGGGCCTCGACCGCAAGTAACATCGCGAGTTTTGTCGAGGCTTAGTCGACAAACCTTAACTCG
>CAYPOV010000316.1:0-5217 GCA_964412385.1 uncultured Geminicoccaceae bacterium | reverse complement strand
GTCGCGCCAGAGCCGTATAAAGTGTATCGAGGATCAGCGAACTCTAGCCGCTGCCCGAAACACCGGTGACGCAGACAAACAGCCCTAAAGGAATTTTTGCTGAAACATCTTGGAGGTTGTTGGCCTCAGCACCCACAAGCTCCAACCAATGGCCGCGTTTGGCCTTGCGGCGCTTGTCAGGGATTGGAATGGCGCGGTGCCCGGCGAGATACTGACCGGTCAGACTCTCACTGGTGTGCATGACCTCGTCAGGTGTTCCTTGAGCGACGACAATGCCGCCATGGACACCGGCGCCCGGCCCCATATCGATCAGGTGATCCGCCGTTCTGATGGCGTCTTCGTCATGCTCGACGACAATGACGGTATTGCCGAGATCCCGCAAATTTCGAAGTGTCTCCAAAAGGCGGTCATTGTCCCGCTGATGGAGGCCGATCGAGGGTTCATCGAGAACATAGAGCACGCCAGTCAAACCCGAGCCGATTTGCGAAGCGAGCCGTATCCGCTGGCTTTCTCCGCCGGATAATGATCCCGAATCGCGATTGAGTGTCAGATAATCGAGACCGACATTGTTGAGAAAACCTAATCGTTCACGGATTTCTTTGAGTATTCGTGCGGCAATTTCGTTTTGCTTTGCCGTCAGTGTGTCGGGAAGGTCTTCGAACCAGTCGGCCGCATCTTTAATGGAAAGCTCGGTAACTTCACTTATATTCTGTTTGTTGATCTTGACCGCAAGCGCTTCGGGCTTCAGCCGCTGACCGTCACACGCCTCACAAAGCGTGTTGCTCATATATTTGCCGATTTCCTCCCGCATCCATGCACTGTCGGTCTCACGCCAGCGGCGTTGCAGATTGTTGACGACCCCTTCAAACGGTTTGTTGGTTCTGAGAACGCGGAGTCCGTCATCGATTTCGATCGGAATGGCAGTCTTGCCGGAGCCGAAGAGGAGCACGTCACGGACATCTTCCGGCATGTCCTGCCAGGCAAGATCCGTGTCGACCTCAAAATGGTTGCAAATACTTGCCAAAGCTTGCGGATAGTAATGCATGGTTTGGCTCGACCAAGGCTCGATCGCACCGTTCGCGATCGATTTCGTTGGATCGGGCACGACCAAGTCGGGATCGATCAGAAGCTTTTTGCCGAGACCATCGCAAGCGGGGCAGGCTCCATAGGGATTGTTGAACGAAAACAGCCGAGGCTCGATTTCGGGGATCGTGAAGCCTGAAACCGGGCAGGCAAACTTCGCCGAGAAGGTTTCGCGCTCTCCGCCATCCGCCTGCTCGACGATCATCAACCCATCGGCAAGATTGAGCGCGGTTTCGACGCTTTCGGCAAGCCGCTGCGTAATCTCGGAGGAGACGACCACGCGGTCGACGACGACTTCGATCTCGTGTTTCAACTTTTTGTTGAGGGCCGGCACCTCGTCAATGTCGTAGAGCTCGCCATCCACCTTCACGCGCTGGTAGCCTTGCCGCAACAGTTCTTGGAACTCACGGCGATACTCACCCTTGCGGCCACGCACGATCGGCGAAAGGACGTAGATGCGCGTGCCTTCGGGCATGGCGAGGATCCGGTCGACCATCTGCGAGACGGTCTGGGCCTCAATCGGCAATCCGGTAGCGGGTGAATAGGGCACACCTACACGCGCCCACAAAAGACGCATGTAGTCGTAGATTTCGGTTACCGTTGCGACCGTCGAACGCGGGTTCCTCGACGTGGTTTTCTGCTCGATCGAAATGGCGGGCGAGAGCCCGTCGATTTGATCGACATCTGGCTTTTGCATGAGCTCGAGGAATTGGCGCGCATAGGCCGAGAGACTCTCGACATAGCGACGCTGTCCCTCGGCATAAATCGTATCGAAAGCGAGCGAAGATTTGCCGGAGCCTGAGAGGCCGGTGACCACAACCAGCCGGTGGCGCGGAATGTCGAGATCGATCGACTTGAGATTGTGCTCACGCGCACCGCGGATGCATATCACTTGATCCATAGAGGTCTCGAGCTGTTGAGGGGAGTGGGGCGACTGTGTGAGGCCATTACGCCAAAAACATGTCCCCGGCTCAATGGCGGAATTGGCTTGTGTCAGCTAGTTCGGCCAAGATTGTTGCATAGCTTCATAACGTTCGAGAGCGATAGGCAATGAAAGCGATGGTTTTGGAAGAGCTTGCCGCGATTTCACGAGATCGGCCCGCTCTTTCGTTTAAAGAATGGCCCGAACCAGCAGTGGGGCCAGGGGAGATCCTGATCGAGATCGCTGCATGCGGTGTCTGCCATACCGAGCTCGATGAGATCGAGGGCCGGACCGCACCTCCCCAGCTTCCGGTCATTCCAGGCCATGAAATCATCGGCCACGTCGCGTATTGCGGCCCCAGCACCCAACGATTTTCCGCTGGTGATCGGGTCGGTGTGGGGTGGATACACCATTCCGATGGCGCCTCAGACGAAAATCTTAGCCCTAACTTTCGGGCAACGGGCCGTGATGTTCATGGTGGCTACGCCGAATTCATGACCGTGCCCGAGACATACGCCTATCCGATACCCGCCGCGTTTGCCGATGCCGAGGCGGCACCGCTGCTTTGTGCAGGGGGCGTGGGCTACCGAGCACTAATGCTCACAAGTATCCAAGATGGCCAACGTCTGGGACTGACCGGCTTCGGCGGATCGGCTCATTTGGTGCTGCAACTCACTCGCCATCTTTATCCCAAGAGCCCGATCGCAGTTTTTGCCCGTGATGAAGCCGGGCGTGATTTTGCCCACTCGCTAGGAGCCACCTGGACCGGTGCAATCGAGGAGCGGGTGCCGGAGCCCCTGGACGCCATCATCGACACGACACCCGCTTGGAAGCCGGTGGTTCATGCCATGGCCAATCTCAAGCCTGGAGGAAAGCTCGTCATCAATGCCATCCGCAAAGAAGATCGGGACAAACAGGAACTCTTGGGTCTGAGCTACCACGACCATCTATGGATGGAAAAAGAGATCAAGACCGTCGCCAACGTCACCCACCACGACCTGGCCGCATTTCTGCCTCTGGCGGCAGCCGCAGGCATCAAGCCCGAAGTGCAGGTCTATCCGTTGAAGGACGCCAACAGGGCTCTCGCTGATCTTAAATTCGAGCCGGTCCGCGGTGCCAAGGTGCTTGAAATCCGATAAGGTTTGCGCCGCCCGTTGTGATTTGCGCTCGGTCGGAACCTGCATCAAGAACGGAGGCAGCTTGGCGACCTTTTGCCAGCACCTCGCTCTAACTGAAGAGGGGACACCATGATTCGACGTTTCTTCTTAAGCAGCCTCGGCTTGTTCGCGGGCGCTGTTTTTTTTATGAGCCATCCGGCGTTGGCCGACTACGCTCATCCTGATCTTATTGTGGAGACGGATCAGCTGGAAGGCATGTTGGGCGATGACAATGTTGCGGTCATCGATGCTCGCCCCGCGGAGGCCTACAAGGAAGGCCACATACCCGGAGCCGTGCATCTCGGTGCCGACGACGTCAACGACCCCAATGCGCATGTCGCCGGTGCGCGCCTTCCTGATTCCGAGATCGCCGACATGCTTGGCGAGCGCGGCATCGACAACAACACTCAAATCGTCATCTACGACGATCAAGGTGGCTTTCATGCGGCACGGCTATTCTGGATGCTCGAATATTACGGGCATCAGAATGTTGCCTTGCTCAATGGTGGATATCCAAAATGGCAGAACGAAGGCCGTGAGGTTTCGATCGATGCACCGGACGTCGAAGCCAAAACCTTCGCGCTCAATCTTTCGCCGCGCAAAGAGGCAACCGCCGACTGGCTGCTCGCGCATGAAACCGACCCGAATGTCGTCGTCATCGACGTCCGCCCCACCAACCTATATGAAGCGGGCCATATTCCTTGGGCGATGAGCATCCCCTGGAAGCAGAACCTCAAAGAGGACGGGACATTGAAATCCGCCGAGGACCTCTCGGCCATGTACCAAGAACTCGGCGTCACGGCTGACAAGAATATCGCGATCCACTGCCAAAATGGTAAGGCGTCGTCCCATTCTTATTGGGCGCTCAGAACGCTCGGCTACCCGAAGCTCCGCGTCTACGACCGCTCCTGGGCGGAATGGGGTACGGCGGACGATCTTCCCAAAGAGCCCACCGGCTAAAGACCAAAAGACGTCAACAACAAATCGCCATTGACAAGATCGGGCAGCGCTTAACCGGCGCTGCCCAATCTTCTCTTGGTTCAATGAACCGTCGCGGTGTCGCCGTGATCGGCGCCGTCAATCGCTGTTCCCTCCATCGCCTTGATGCGCACGGCCTCAGGAAGATCGATCGGTGCAAGCTCAAAGGCTTTTCTGAATTCCTGGAGCTTGCGGATTGTGTGGGGCTCCATCTCCTCGACGGGCCCAAGAATGTATTCGACCGTTGTGATGGCCTCTGAGCGGGCCTCTGGCTCGTCGATCATTTTGGGCAAGGCCGCTAGTGCACCTTCGGGGTCAAATTGCACAATGATCGATTGCTCGTGGATGATGCCGCCGCGCCTCGCCTGACCAATCTCTTTGAACGGTGCGTCTTGCGAGAGTACTTTGGCGGAGCGTTCCAGCCTATCGCGCCTAACTGAGCCCCGTGCTTCTGCCAGCATGATAAGCATGCGGATGACCGCCTCAGCGTAACCGCCGGAATCTAGGTGAAGCAGGGCAGCCTGCACTTCCGGCAGGAGCCGCATTTCTTCGTCCGTCTTTTTGGTGCGGATCTTGGCGCGGGGCGCTCCGAACGAGATCGCCCAAGGATTGGCCCACAAGGTGTAGAAGGATATCTCGTACATCATATCGCGAACATCGCGGTAGAAGTCGAGGAATTCGGAGACACCCTCGGCCCATGTTTTCTCGAGCGCCACGAACGGATTGTCGGGAGCGGCAGGGGCACGCTCTACACGTGTCCGCTCGGCCAGATCCGCGACCCCGCCCATCAACGGATTGGATGAAGCGAACATCCAGCGTTGCGCGCGCAAGGGCTGGTTGATCTTGGCGAGGCCTGTGGTCATCGGCGTCGCCATCGCCTGAATAAAGGGTCTCGGTCCGATATCGTAGAGTTCTGCCGAAAGCTCCGATGCACGGGCAACGGCAGCAAGTGCTTTTTCATCGTCGCGGCCATCGTCGATCTTAGCGATATCGGCAAGTTTGCGTTTTTGAAAAGAGACGACTAAGTGCGCCTCGTGCCCCTCACCGACGATGTCCTCGATGACCCGGGTGACGACC
>CAYPOV010000315.1:0-5219 GCA_964412385.1 uncultured Geminicoccaceae bacterium | reverse complement strand
GTATTCGTGCGCCGAAATCGAACCGTGGCGCTGGAAGCCGACACAACACTTTCCGACGATGAACGACGGGAACTGGAAACAATCCTCAAGAACTAAGCTCTCATGCCCGACCCTATCCGTTTTTTGATTAACCACGCCCTTGTGGGCTTTATCGCCGCGATCATCTTTGTCGGAGCCATCATGGCGGTGAATTTGGCGAGCCTGCGCACACTGGTCGTCAATTCCGATGTCGGCTTTTTGGCTGTGCTGTTGTTGACGGGCTTCGTCGGCCTCACCTTCGCTAGTGTGCAAATGGGTGTTGCCATCATGCAACTGACTCGCGAGAGCGGCAGGACAAGGCACCGGGAGTAGTTTGAATGGCCAAAACCTACCAGAAGACCCAAGACGCAATCGACAGGCTCACACCGATGCAGCGCAAGGTGACGCAAGACGACGCCACAGAGCGCCCCTTCCAGAACGAGTTCTGGAACTTCAAGGGCGAGGGCATCTATGTCGATGTCGTGAGCGGCGAACCGCTCATAGCCTCGAGCGACAAGTTCGATAGCCATAGTGGCTGGCCAAGCTTCACCCGCCCGATCGAGCCCGGCAATATCGTCGAACATAAGGACCGCAGTCTCGGCATGATCCGAACAGAAGTGCGCTCCAAACATGGCGACAGCCATCTCGGCCACGTCTTCCCTGACGGCCCAGACCCCACTGGCCTCCGCTACTGTATCAACTCGGCATCTTTGCGCTTCATCCCCAAAGAAGAGATGGAAGCCGAAGGCTACGGCGAGTTGCTCAAAGTTCTCGAGCCCCCCTAAGGCCTTTCGGGGGTCGAACCTCGACTGCCGCTCCCGCGCGGTTTGTTGTCACGGTGTTGTTCGTAATAGCGCCGCAACACGTCATTGAGACGAACGTGCCAGCCTTCGCCTTGCTTTTGAAACCATGAAAGCACCTCCGCGTCGATCGGCAGAGCGGTTCCGAATGACCGTGCTCTCCGCCCAATGGGTGACGCATTCTCGAAGTACTGGTCATCCAGAGGCGGCGAATCTGGATCGCTTGCGGCATTCGCTTCGATTTCGGCGTCGGTCATTCGATCGAGGCGAACCCAATCCGTGCTCGGTTTTGCCACACGAAATGAACCGTCAGCCTGCTCAATCAGCACGCGGCCGTCAGCAGTCAACACGGCCTTAGTGATAATGTCCTCGCTCATAAACAATCCTTTCCCGCTTGCTCGAAAGCCGCGCAGAAATGATCCGAATAGCGTTGGCGCGATGAACAAACACAACTGTCACAACACGCGCCTTCGCTGAACCTATGATAACGAACCGGTGCTCGCCATAATCGCGGCGCGTATCCGGAAACACCAACCTACGATCATCGTCAGATACAGTTAGCACGTCCGCAGGGGCAATCCCATGCTTCAGACGATTGCTGCGATTCTTGAGGACGTCCCACTCGAACATCAGCCGATATAAGTACAATCTCTGGTTGCTTCAAACATCGACGTTGCGCTTCATCCCCAAAGACGAGATGGAAGCCGAAGGCTACGGCGAGTTGCTCAAAGTTCTCGAGCCAGCCTAAGGCTTTTCGGAGGCCGAACCTCGACCCCTGCGCCCACGTGGTCAGTTCGGTTATATGGAGGACAAGTTTCCGTCGTTGAGATGCGATGGAACTTCCGGAACGGCAGCGATTTTGAAAAGAGTCAAGACGAATGTCGATCTTCTTACATTGTGGCCAACCATCAACCACCGTGTTCGAATTGAGCGACTTGGCGGGTACCGCACTCTGCGTTCATTCATCTTAGCGAACGAACTCAGTGATTCGGTCTGCAATTGCGACTGGTGCGTCCTCGAGACTGTAGTGCCCCGCTTCTGGTAAAGTCAGGGTTTGTCCTTGTGGGAACGCGGTCGCGAATAAGGGGAGGAAGTGCTTAGCATGGAGCGTGCGATCCTTTTCGCCCCATAGTGCAAGGGCCGGCTTTTGGGCAAGCGCGCGTGCTACCGCATGATCCGGCTCTTCGAATTTGTGCATGCCCGCTGCAAAACCCTTGGCCCAGCTCATTGCGCCTGCAGCCTCTGCCGGTGTTGGAAAGGGTGCCCGATAGGCATCGAGCCAAGCATTGCTGATGATGTTCGGGTCTTCGAAGCCATTCAACTTCAGTGTCGAGAGAATGGTGTAGTCGAGACGACCGAGCAAGGTTTCCAGCGAGCCGTCAGCATGCGCCGAGAGGATCCATTGGAACCAGGGCGATTCTTTGGCATTGGCCAGCAATCGATCCAGTAGGCCAGGCTGACCGAGCGGTGTTGGTCCATTGACCGAGACGATGCGCCTAATCCTGTCAGGATGGCGGATCGCCAGCCCCATTCCGGCGGGTCCCCCGAAGTCATGCATGACCAGCGTTAGTTCACGGAGGTCTAGTGCCAAGACTATCTTCTCAAGATTATCGATATGATCCTGCAGCCAAAAAGTTCGATCCGCTGGAGTAGCACTCTTGCCAAAGCCCATATGATCGATCGCGATGACGCGACTATGCTGAGACCAGGTTGCTATCTGCCTGCGATACAAGTAGCTCCAAGTCGGCTCGCCATGCAACAAGAGCAGGGTTTCAGGACCGTCGCCCACATCGACATAATGCGCGAGATAGCCGGCGGCAGCGCTGTAGTGAGCCGCGAAACGCCACGTTCCGTTAAAGGTCTCTTCGGCAGGTACACAAGGTCTTGCCGTTGTCATGTTTGGAGCCCCGATTTCTGGAGGCGATGGGAAGCGCCAATGGTTAAGTCCCGGGCGTCCTCAGACGCACCGTTGTGAAAAGAAAGAGCAAAGACTATTCTCGGCTCTGGAAAAGCTCGATCATTGTCTTGAATAAGACAGTTACCCGAATACTCGATCATGAGATCCTCCTGTTTTCGACACAAGACAGGATGAGGTTCTTTCGCTGGACTTACCAATTCAAACTACGTCGTTGAGCGATCAATCCATTTGATCAGTGGTGCGGAGGCGTCCCGGTCGAGTTCCTCCACCAACCATTCGGCAAACACCGTCATGTCCTTTCGGAATGGCCGCCGATGGGCACTCACCAGCCAGTAGCCGAGGGTGGATGCAACGCTGATTGGAGGCCGCAAGCACACGAGCTTGCCCTCATCGATCGGTTTTCGAACTAAGAGAGAGCGCCCAAGTGCAACTCCACGTCCTTCGATGGCGGCTTGAATGACGATGTTGTAGTCGGTGAGCCGGAGCCTTTTGGCCCTGGCAAGGTCAACGCCCGACACCTTCGACCATAGCTCCCACTCGTAGGACTTTAGGCTCTCAAGCAGGCATTGCTCAGCGAAACCGGTCGCGTCCAGGAGAGAAGGATTGTTGTCGCACAGCCTCGGGCTTGCGACCGGCACCAATAACTCCGGATACAACAGACGGGTATCAACGTCATTCCAGTCGCCCAAGCCGTAGCGGATGCCGAGATCGGCTTCATCACGGTCGAAGCTCACGGGTTTCAGAGTTGGGTCAAGTGCAAGTTCGACGTCTGGATGACGGCTCGAGAACGAATCCAGGCGGGCCATCAGCCAACAAGAACAAAAAGAAGGAAGCAGACTGACCCGCAACGCACCACGCGTATGCCCTGCGCGCAACTCAGCAGTCGAGCGGATGATTGTCTCGAACGCCGCGTTGATCTGCTCGAGATAGTTGGCGCCCGCTGGGGTCAGTGAGATACTGCGCGCATGGCGAACGAACAGATCGGCGCCTAGCATGGTCTCAAGCTGACGGATGTGATGGCTGATTGCACTCTGAGAGATCAATAACTCCTCGGCAGCCTTACGAAAGCTAAGGAGACGCCCGACCGAGGCGAATGCCCGCAAGGCGAGAAGCGGCGGCAAGTTGGGACTGGTGCGCATCGCCTGCCTCTGTCATAGATTGATGTGGCAAAGTTTCGTCAGAAGCAGAACGCTAGAGCCGTTTGTGTGTTCAGTCTACGCTCCAAGCCATCCTCACTCCTCTTTCTGACAGCCTAGAACGACGAGGAGACGATCGACCGCCGGATCCGCACGACAAAGTCGAAACCCGCACTCCCGTGGGAAGTTCGTGTGGAGGTGGCTTGAAAGATCAATGACGGCCAAGCCCCGTTGGCCCAAACTGATCTTCTTGTGCGAATTGTACGAACCTACACAGCAATAGCCGTTTCGGTAATTCGAGGGCGAAGATGCTATTTTAGCCGAGGTGTTGTGTCTCGCAGAGAGTCTCACCGGCCCACCCGATGAGCGCAAACACCTTTCAAAAACGCGTTGCTTCTAGATCAAGAGTTCTTCGTGGACGGTTGCAATCTCAAACTGCTTGAGACGGAAGATTGAGCCGTCTGCCGGCAAAAAACGACTGCATCGAGGAGCGGCGCGCCGCTGTCGGCGTCGGTGACCACAAGAACACTGTCGAAGTCCACCGCTAAGGTCTCGGTCACGCTGTAGGTTCCGAACAGCAACGGATCGAGCGTGAACACCCGCTCACTCGGCGCCGTGTGATCACTACCGCCGTCAAGCTGGAAGTTCTTCTCGGCCTCACCGCAGTTCAAGAGGAACAGGAGAACCGTTTGCGCATCGCCGGACGGGACTTTCTTGACAATTGTGATCGTCGCTGGTTCAGGCTGCGGTTCGTCGTTCTCGATAGGCGGCTTCCCCCTAATATACATGACTTCGAGGCGTGAGATGGATGGAAACGCTCACACCTCCAGGCTAATTGGCACGACTTTGAGGACACATGTGAAAGAAACTCAAACTGACACGTCCATCCAGAACGACTTGGAACACAATCGCGAGCTTCTTGAAGGCCCAGGTCAAGTCCGTCGACATCTTCAATAGCCGTAAGAGTTTGGTGCCGAACGAGTTGGATTGTTGTTCTTTACCACTCATCGTTGGCGTTTTACGTCATATGATTCCCGACTAACGATTTACCGAGACAGGCTATTCGGGTTGGATTCCTCAAATTGCGACCGAGTTTTGTCGACTCCTGCATAAGCCTATGGTAAATTGCCCAGTCTTAGCATTTTTATGCATTTATAGGTGATGCGACAGTCCGGAACCGAAAAAATACAAACTCGAACCCGACAAATTGGGCCGGGCGGAAATTGCACGAACGAATTCACGTCCGGAGTTTGCCGCACGATCAAGCGCGATTGCCTGGAATCCCTGGCGGCGCTTGCCTCAGAGCCTCAGTCCCAAGTCCCCCGAGGGGTCTGGGGATTTGGCAAA
>CAYPOV010000314.1:0-5232 GCA_964412385.1 uncultured Geminicoccaceae bacterium | reverse complement strand
ACGCAGGACGCGAAGTTCCGCACCTTCCTCTATCGCAAATTCCGGAGCGGGGACATCGTTGACCTGGACCTCGCCAAACGAAGCGCGCGGAAAGCCCAAGGACAGGGCGCCGACGGCGCCTGCGCCATACTGCAATGAGCGGCGTCTGGTAATGCGATTCATCTTACCTCCCGAATCGTGAATTCGAACCAACGATCTCTGGTTAGCGAAAAATTTGGTCCGGGACTAGAGACTCTTGCAGGCGACCTATCGCATGCAAGACGATCGCTGTCCCCGATTACTCGACATGTTGTGAACATGGACGAGGCTACCGCGTCCAACATCAGTGTGAATCGTGCCAATAGATTGGCCGTATTTCACCACCTGCTCACCTTTCTGCATCGATTGCAACGCAACCTTGTGGCAAAGCGAAATGTCCTCGGCGGCTGCAAGTAGACTCATTCCATCGGGACCCTTCACGACAATGTCATCCTTCGCCGGAACCTTACGCAAAACGGTCGCAACATTGTCTCTTGGATCAAGTTGGATCGCGTCAATTTTGTTTTCGGTCATCGTCCTGGTCCTAAAAAGATGGCGCCAAACGCGTGAACGCCTCATTGGTCTCGCCCAAAGTCTCGCTCCAGGTCAGCGATCCCGATGCGACGTCAAGCATCACAGCTTCGAGTTCAGAGGCAAGCTCGTCGAGACTGCGCTTTCCTTGAAAGCCCGCCGTTGCATCGAAGTCGAGCTGATGACCCAGCCTTGCCGCCGTCTCGGGATTGCCGCTGATCTTGATCGTCGGAGCAAGCGCACTCCCGTAGGCGTTGCCTACACCGGTTGTGAAAAGCACCATATTGACGCCGGCGGCAACGAAGCCCGAAACCGACTCCGGTGCATATGAGCCCTGATCCATCACATAGAGACCGTTTGATCCGGGCCTTTCCGCATAGTCGAGCAGCCCAACAATCGGCCGGCTACCACTCTTGGCGATGGCGCCGAGAGACTTCTCCTCGATACTCGAAAGACCTGCATCGATATTGGTTTGTCCGGGATTGGCACCCGTCATATCGATGCCGGCATCGATCGCCATTTGCTCGCGGCGCCTGGCAGCATCCATGATCGCCTTTCCGAGCTCAGGTGAAATTGCACGTTCGGCCAATAGATGCTCAGCGCCAAGCCATTCCGTCGTCTCGCCAATAACAACTTTACCGCCACAGTCGACGATGCGGTCCGCCATCAGTCCGACGAGAGGATTAGCGACAAGCCCGGAACTTGGATCGGAGCGGCCACACTCCATGCCCAAAGATAGCTGAGATGCGTCGCATGGCTCTCGCCGTTCGCGAGAGACGTTGTGCAGTAGATGCATGGCGGCCTTCATCCCTCGCTCGGTCATTGAGAGCGCATCATGTCCGAGCTGATCGAAGTAGAATGCCTCATGAGGACGCGAGGCTGCCTCCGCCGCAGCGGCAACATCGGTCACGGCATGTTGGTCATGGCCGAGAACGAGCACACCACCGACATTGGGATGCGTTGCGAATCCCTTGAGAATGCGGCGATGCATTGCTTTGTCGGCGCCAATGATCCCGTTTCCAGATGTCGTTGAGATCGCGACGGTTTGCGGAAGAATGCGCCCGAGCCTTTGGACAATCGGCGCGGTTAAGCCGGTAACGCCCAAGATCAGGACGTGGTTTCGGGTGCCGATATCATCATTCTTGCGCCGATAACCGAGGAACGTCTTGGCCAAATCACCTCACTCCGAGTTAAGATACGGATATCAAATCAACCTAATGGGGGCTCACCGATGACGTCACCTGTTTTTCCCGACATCCATATTCCGCACATTGCGGGCACGCTGATGCCCAAGGTCACGCGGGTCCGCTTGCCTCAACCTTCGGCGGAGCCGATTAGTGATATCGAGGGTGCCGTCCATGCCGAGATGGCCAAATCATCACGCCTCGCCGAATTGGCCCCAGGTTCCAAAGTCGCAGTGGGTGTCGGTAGCCGTGGCGTTGCCGATATTCCGGTGCTCGCCAAGGCCGTCGTCGACTGGCTCAAGCACAGAAATTTCGAGCCTTTCATCATCCCGACCATGGGTTCGCATGGCGGCGGGACGGCTGAGGGGCAAAAAGCCGTGCTCGAGCATTTGGGGGTCACCGAAGACTTTGTAGGCGCGCCGATCCGAGCGACTATGGAAACCGTTGAATACGGTCAGACTCCAGATGGAATTCCTTGCCGTTTCGATGCCAATGGTGCTTCGGCCGATGCGGTCGTCGTTATCGCCCGCGTCAAATCACACACCAGTTTCGACCGTCCTATCGAAAGCGGCCTCACCAAAATGGTGGCGATCGGGCTCGGCAAGCAAGAGGGTGCCCGAAACGTCCATCGTCTTGGGCCACGCGGCAATACGGATGTTCTGCCCGGAATGGCAGGCATCGCCATTGCTAAGAGCCCCCTCGCCTATGGCATCGCCGTTGTCGAGAACGGAAGCCATCGCCTCGTTCACATCGAAGGTGCGTCCCCGGATGAATTTGCCTCAACCGACAAAAAGCTTCTGACGAAAGCCAAGGAGCTACTGGGACGCCTGCCGTTCAAGCATCTCGACGCGCTGTGCTGCGAGTATGTCGGCAAGAATATCAGCGGAGCGGGAATGGACTATGCGGTAATCGGCAGGACCGATATTCGCGGGATCCCCAACCCCGAGCACATTTTCATTACCAAAATTGCCGTCATGGGCCTCACGGAAGAAACCGGTGGCAATGGCATGGGTGTTGGCGTTGCCGATTTCATCCCGAAAGAGTGCGCCAACAAACTTGATCTCGTGTCCATGTATATGAACGCTATAACATCAACCTATTTAGAGAAGGCGAGGGTCCCCATCACTCTGCCGACCGAGAAACAGGTGATGGAAGCCATGTTTGCGACATGCTGGGTGACCGATCCGACACAGGCCAAATTCGCGCAAATCCGTTCGACGATGGATGTGAGCGAAATCCTGGTGAGCAGCACGGCGCTCGCTGACATCACGGACGTACCCGGTCTTGAGATCGTCGACGAGGCGCGACCAATTGCGTTTGACAATCAGGACCGGTTGCAAACGCGTGTCTAGATAGCTCAATACGGAGCCCATGAAACGGGAAACGCTGAAGTTTTATGGGCTTGGTCTTGTCGTTATCGTCGTAGGCTTTGTTGCGGCCTATCAGTTCGTTGAACCAGCGCCCTCACGCGAACTCCGAATGGCGGCCGGTCCCGAAGGCGGTGCATACTATGCCTTCGCCCAACGCTATCATAATATCCTCGAAGCGAGCGGCATCGATCTTATCGTCGAAGAGACTGACGGATCGGTCGAAAACTTCAGACTGCTCGAGACCGGTGAGGTCGACGTCGCGTTCCTGCAAGGTGGTGTCGGCAATCCCCAAGCGGAAAACTTGCAGGCACTAGGCTCTGTGTTTCTCGAACCCTTGTGGATCTTCACGAAAGGCCCAAGCCAACTCAAGCGTCTTCGCGAACTCGAAGGACACACTATCGCGGTAGGTGGCGATGGCAGCGGAACCCGAGCCCTCCTGCGTATACTCCTACAGGGCACGGGCCTTTCTGACCTGGTGACGCTGTCGCCCTTAGTAAGCGACGATGCCGTCATTGCCCTCCGAGACGATGAGATTGACGCTGTCGGGACCGTGGCTTCCGTCGATTCGAGGACCGTACGCACGCTCGCGACGGATCCGGAAATCGCCATTGCAGGCCTTGAGCGGGCGGATGGATTCGATCAAGCCTATCCCTACCTGGACACCATAACGCTCTCCGAGGGTGTCTTGGATTTTGAACTCAACCACCCGAGACAACCCATTGAACTTGTCGCCGCTCACGCCTCACTAGTCGGACAAGCAAATCTTCATCCCGCACATGTCGCGATCCTGTTGATCGCCGCTCGAGAGGTTCACGGCAATGGAGATCTCTTCAGCGAACCCGGGGACTTTCCGTCTGCGACAGGATCGGCATTTCCGCTAAACGACGAAGCGAGGCGGTTCTATAATAGTGGGCCACCGTTCCTGATCCGCTACCTCCCTTTTTGGCTCGCAACCTTCATCGATCGGATGGCAATCATGTTGTTGCCGTTCATTACCTTGTTGTTGCCGCTCGCGCGCATCGTGCCGATGGCCTTGGATTGGCGTTTTCGCAACCGGGTCTTCCGATGGTACGCAGAGATTGCCGATGTTGAGGCGAGCGCCGGCAACGAGTCAGAAGTGGCAAACGCTCTGGAGCGACTAGACGCGATCGATCGCGATGTCAGTGCCATGACCGTTCCCGCCGGCTACCGCCATCTCGTGTTCAATCTGCGGACCCATATTGATCTGGTCCGCTCCCGTCTTGAAGGCACGCCGTCCACTCTTGCCGATTCGCCTTGAGTTCTGGCACACCTGCCATCGAAGTTATCGCTAACGTCGTGAGAGAGGATCGGGGATGAGCGGCACAAACATGCTCTTCATAATGTCTGACGAGCACAGCAAACGCATTCTACAGTGTTACGGCAATGACGTCGTTCAGACTCCGAACATGAATGCGCTCGCCGAAAATGGCACCTTGTTTGACAGCGCATATTGCAACTGCCCGATCTGCGTACCGTCCCGTGCGAGTTTCGCTACCGGCCGCTATGTTCATGACATCGGCTACTGGGACAACGCCTTCCCTTACACGGGAACGCCACCAAGCTGGGGGCATAGCCTCCACGATGGCGGCTATCGCTGCGATTCGATCGGAAAGCTCCATTATCGGTCCACCGAAGACTCAAACGGCTTCGATAACGAGGTCCTGCCGCTCCACGTGTTGAATGGAATGGGCGACGTCCAGGGCATGATTCGCCGTCCGCCGCCGCGTCGCGGAAGCACACATCAACTCTCGGCCGACGCCGGCGGCGGCGATTCCACCTATCTCGACTATGACCGGAAGATCCGCGATGCCTCAGTGAAGTGGCTCGAGGACACGGCAAAATCTCCGCCCGACCAGCCCTGGTGCCTCTTCGTCTCTTTCGTCTGTCCACATTTTCCGCTGGTGGCACCTCCCGAGTTTTTCAATCTATACAAACTTGATGACCTTCCATTGCCGCAACTCCGCGGTCCGGACGAATTTCCCGATCATCCCGTTGTGAAGAAACTCCGCGAAGTTCAGAATTACGAGGATCATTTCAAGGACGAGCACCATGTCCGAACGGCAATTGCCGCGTATTACGGCATGGTATCGTTCCTCGGTGACAATATC
>CAYPOV010000313.1:0-5272 GCA_964412385.1 uncultured Geminicoccaceae bacterium | reverse complement strand
GCGTTTGGGCTTGCCAAGCTCGCAGCCGTGTCGCACATCTCGAGGGCTCGCGGGTGTAGCTCAATGGCAGAGCAGAAGCTTCCCAAGCTTAAGACGGGGGTTCGATTCCCCTCACCCGCTCCAGGATTAGGGTGCTTTGGCTGACTTTGCGATCTCGATGAGGGCATCGAGATAGGTTTGTACGGCATTGACGTCCGGGAGAAAAGCGTTGGCCTGAGTCGGGCGGTCGGCGGGATCAACGAGAATGCCGAGACCGCGCTCCGCAACCGCGGCAAAGCCGTCTTCATCGGTGACATCGTCGCCGAGATAGAGCGGAAACCAGTCGCCCGCAGGTTTTGGCCAATTCTCGAGCAGCCACTCCAGGGCATGGCCTTTGTGCCAATCGATGGCAGGCTGAAGCTCCCACACCATTTTTCCGCATTTGAGGCGCAGTTCGGCGAATGATGTTGCGATTGTCTCTACCGTTTCCTTGACCATGGCATGGGACGAGGGTGGTGCGTTGCGGTAGTGTACAGCGGTTGCGAATTGCTTGCGGTCGATTTGAACGCCGTCGGATTCGCCCAATGAGGTTTCAAGCTGCTGATTGGCGCTTGCGAGGATGGGCAGCCATTCTTCGCCCGCGAGATAGCGCAGGCCGTTCGGGCCTTGGATGTCGAAGCCGTGACTTCCGGCGTAGGTGAGGCTTGAAACGCTGATACGGGTTGCAACATCCTCGCGGTCGCGCCCGCTGATGACGGCAGCACAAACGGTCTCGCCGAGTGTTTGGAGGGTTCGTCGCATCTCTTCCGTAGGAGCAGCCATTTCGGGGCGTGCCACGATGGGGGCTAGTGTGCCGTCGAAATCCAGAAAGACGGCAAGGTTTCGCGCTTGCGCCATGTGCCGCACCGTCTCGATGTGGTCCATGGCGTTAGCGAGTGCTTTGGCGTCGTGCGGCGTTGCTGGCGTCATTCGGTTCCTCCGGCCTTATCGGTCCCTCGCATGGGTCACCCACCCCTAGACCCTGCGCGACGAAATCGCCAGAAGGCATTGCGTTGGGCATGACGATCCAGAGAAGGATGACGGCCTTATGACACGACGGGACGATCCGAGTTCTGGCTGTGGCGAGCCGGTGGAGAGAAGGAAGCTCCGCCCGGGCGACATCCTGTTCGAGGAGGGTGAGCCGAGTGATTACGTCGTGGTCATCAGACGTGGCGAGGTGATCGTCGGCAAAGTCCTGGCCGGTGAAAGGGTCGAGATCGGTCGGATCCGTGAAGGTGAAGTCGTTGGCGAGATGGGGGTGATCCAGGGACGGGAGAGGACGGCAACCATTGTCGCGGACAAGGAAACCGAGGTTGATTTGTTTGATCTCGAGAGCTTTTTGTCGCGTGTCAGTGCCGATCGCGATTTGGCGTTTCAAACGTTACGGCGATTATGCGAACGATTGAGTGCCGCCGATCACCGGATTGCGGCACTGCTGGAGGAAATGAGTGATACGCCCAGAAGGCCGGCAGCGCTTGTGGCGGTGGAAGCAGGGCGCGGTAAGCGCTCTGGGGTGCGAACGAGAATGAGCATTCGGATTTGTTCAGCGTCGGATCGAACATCGATTGAGATCCCCGAGGAGGGATTGGTTGTCTCCGCATTTCCGTTCGCGGTCGGCAGGCGTATCGATAATGGCGAGCCGCGTCCCTCCGTTGATGTCGATTTGGCCATCAACGACACAAAACCTTACCGCCTTTCCCGCATTCATTTTACGATTTTGGAGACGGAAGAGGGATATGTCATCAGCGACACCACCAGCACGCTCGGAACGCGTGTCAACGACCACTATGTCGGTGAGAACTTTCCTTCCGTTCGAGCACCGCTTCAGCGTGGCGACAATATCGTTATTGCTGGGGGTGAAAAATCCGATTTCGCCTTTCGTATCGTTGTCGATTCTTCGTCATCCTAGACGCTTGACACCCTTACCTCAAGGTTGAACCTCGACACGGGCTGCAGGCGGCTTATGATTTGTTCGAGCCCCAGCGCGCGGTTTGCCGAAAACCGTGCGAAAGCGGCAGCTCTACTTATGGGATGACGAAATGGCGGAATGGACCCTGAAGGATCTCGAGTATTGGGACGAGCGTGTCCGCGAGGTGGTTGCGGAGTTTGGTCTCGACACCTACCCTC
Source organism: uncultured Geminicoccaceae bacterium (assembly GCA_964412385.1). Classification (GTDB taxonomy): domain Bacteria; phylum Pseudomonadota; class Alphaproteobacteria; order Geminicoccales; family Geminicoccaceae; genus JBGSYN01. Next base: position 3,127 of record CAYPOV010000313.1, on the reverse strand, counting down.
AGGAGTTCGAAGTCTGCGACCAAAATGCCATGCTCGGCTTTATGGCCTATCATGGCATGCCTGCGCACTATCCCCATTGGAGTTACGGTAAGGCGTTCGAGCAGACCAAGACACGCTATGATCATGGGGTATCAGGTCTTCCCTATGAGATGGTGATCAACTCGGATCCGTGTCTTGCCTATTTGATGCGTGACAACAGCCTGTGCCTTCAAATTCTCACCATCGCCCACGTTTATGGCCACAATGATTTTTTCAAGAATAATTTCGGCTATCGTAAGGCTACCAATGCCAAGGAGACCATTCCATCCTTCAAAGCGCGTGCCGATCGTGTGCGTCGCTACCAGGAAGACCCCTCGATAGGATGGGAAGCTGTCGAGTTGTTCCTCGATGCCGCACACGCCCTCGCGTTCAACCGCAGTCGCAACCCTTCGATACGCAAGCTCGATCGAAGTGAGCAGAAGCGCCGCGAACTCGAGACCGCATTGCCTCCGCGAACCGGGTTTGAGCATCTCACTACGCGATCGGAAACTATCGAGCCTGATCTGAGCCGAACTCCCATCGAGCCCGATGAGGATGTTCTTCTCTTCATCCGCGATCACAAGCCCGACATCGAGGATTGGCAAGCCGATATTCTCACCGTCGTGGATGAAGAGGCACAGTACTTCATCCCACAAATCGATACCAAGATCATGAATGAGGGATGGGCGAGCTATTGGCACCATAAGATCATGAACGCGCTCGACCTTCCGCAAGAAATCCATATGGAATTTCTGGTTCGTCATAATCAGGTCATCTGTCCACATCCGGGCGGTATCAATCCCTACCATGTAGGGTTTGTCATCTGGCATGATATCGAAAAGCGCTTTGGTGGCTCGGAGAGCGGTGCGGGACGCGCCAAGATGTTTGAGGTCCGAGAAAGCGACCGAGACCAAGCCTTTCTCAGGCGTTTTCTTACTCAAGATCTCATGCGGGAACTTGATCTCTTTAGTTTCAAGCCAAGAGGCGAACATCTAGTCGTGACGAAGGTTTCTGATGAAGATAATTGGCTGGAAGTCAAGCAGTCGCTAATTAGCAATACCGGCACCAGTACCATGCCCGTGATCCGCGTCCAGGATGCCGATTACGGGCATCAGCGATGCCTTTACCTTGCGCATGAACATGACGGCCGTGATCTCGACATGAGTCACGCGGAGAAGACTCTGGCGCACTTGCGCACGTTGTGGGGGAACAATGTCGCGCTTGAAACCCGCCTGCGCGACAAACCCGCGCTCATGACCATGTCATCGAGTGGTTTCGATGCCAAGCTCATGACATAGATCAATCGACCATTGCTGTCTTGCTCGCGCGAAAGACGCGAGGAGGAAGATCGAATAAACAAAACGTTGGAAGATAACAACGTCAAGAGAGGCCCCACATGCTCCATATTCCCGGCTATCGCATAGAACAAAAGATTGCCTCGTCCACAAGCTACGATTTCCACCGTGCGGTTCGCATCAGCGACAACTGCAAAGTGTTGATCAAATGGCCCAACAAGGAACGGCCACTAAGTCTTACGAACGAGCGTATCGAGCATGAGTTCGAGGAGAATGTTGCTTCACATTGTAGGAGTGCAACGGAACTTCTGGATATTGACTATCATCAGCGGGTTGCGTTCATTGTCTTAGAGGACCGTCCCGGATCGACGCTCGAGTCAATACTGACTGGAGAGCGCCTCGAGCGGATAGAGATGCTTGAATTGATGGTCTCTCTAGCTTCCGCCTTGAGCGAGTTGCATCATCAAGACTTTATTCACAACAATCTTGAACCAGAAACCATATTGGTTGATTTTAATTCGCTTGATGTTGCGTTTCTGGATTTGAGTCTTTGTACCAAAATCTCAGATGCTGCGCGTGCCACAACGGGGTATTTGCCTTTCCCCGACCGGCTCGCGTTTGCGTCACCGGAGCAAACACGGCGGACCGACTTGATTGGCGATTGGCGGAGCGATTTCTACGCCCTCGGTGCAATTTTCTATGACATCCTTACTGGAAAACGCCCATTCGATGTCTACGACACCGTCGAGCTGATCTACAGTCATATTGCCGTTCTGCCGGCCCCCCCATCATCCATCGATCGGTCTGTCCCACAGGTCGCTTCCGAAATCGTCATGAAGCTTCTGGCCAAGAATCCAAGTGAGCGTTACTACACCGCATCGGGATTGGTGGCCGATCTCAAGCGTTGTGCCTCGCAATACAGAGAGCGTGGCTCGATAGAGACATTTGCACTCGCTTCAAAAGATATTAGTGATCGCTTTGAAATTCCTACGAAATTGTATGGACGTCAAGACGAGATAGCGATACTTCTGAATACATTTGAACAAATCAGCCAAGGCAATTTGGCATTTACGTTTGTTTCCGGTTATTCGGGCGTCGGTAAATCGGCGCTGATCAACGAGATCAAGAAACCGGTCCTACGTGCGCGTGGATACTATATCAACGGCAAATTTGACCAGTTTCAACGCAATCAACCTTATAGCGCGCCGATCCAAGCGTTTCAGGACCTTATTCGCCAAATCCTGGCAGAGGATGACGAGGCCATAGAGCGCTGGCGCAATCGCCTGAAAAGCGCACTCGGAAACAATGGACAAGTCATCGTCGACGTTATCCCGCAGGTCGAACTCTTAATCGGCACGCAGTCTCCGGTCGCCGAACTCTCTCCGGGCGAAGCACGAAATCGGTTTAATGCTGTCTTCTGCAATTTTGTTCGGGCATTTGCAAATGTCCATCATCCGCTAGTCATATTCTTGGACGATCTCCAATGGGCAGATTCGGGTACACTACAACTAATTCGTCTGCTGGCGTCCGACCCAGCACTCGGCAATCTGTATTTCTTGGGCGCCTATCGGGATAATGAGGTCGATGCTTCTCATCCGTTCATGATCTTGTTGCGGGAACTGGAGGAAATGGAGTCAGTCGAAATCTCTGATATTCGACTCGCACCTCTCAAAGAAAGCCATTTGTTGGAGTTGCTCAACGACGCCTTCGCCGCTCGAATGGCCAAAGCCAAGGAATTGGCTGATCTCGCGGACCTGATACATCAAAAAACCGGTGGCAATCCTTTCTTTGTTAACGCATTTCACCGGTCACTC
>CAYPOV010000312.1:0-5306 GCA_964412385.1 uncultured Geminicoccaceae bacterium | reverse complement strand
TTCGGCACGGATCGGCCGGACGGTTTTGCGCATGACATACTCGCTTTGCTCAAGCCGCAATGTCTCGGCCACGACATGTTGCGCAAGGCCGGTTTCGCAGGCGGCAATCCGGGCGGCGATCTCGGGGTGATCGCCCAGCATTTTCAAGCTCCAGAGCAACAGGTCCGCGGTATCACGACCGCCCGTTTCGATCATGTAAACGAGATTGCCGAGAAGCGTTGAATCCTCGAGGGAAGCAGGGTCAATGCGTGCCAGTCGGTGCAAAAGAGAGTGAGCAGCCGTCGGCGCCAGCCGAGCGTGTTCAGCCGCTTCTTTGAAGATTCCGAGAATCTCCTCATACACTCGGCGGACTTGTCTCGTGTGGCGCTTGGAGAGTTCAGCGGATGCGATCTCGGGATAAAGGTCGAGGATTTTTTGCAGCCTGGGATCGTGCGCATCAAACCCCAGAAATAGCCGCAGCATGGCTTCGGTCGTGTAGTGAAGAAGGTGGGATTTTGGGTCGAGCCCTTGTACGTCTTTGCTCTTCGCCGCGCGTTGCAAAACTGACCGAGCTGTACTTTCGATGATCGGCTGACCTGAGTTGAGCCAATCGGGTGTGAGGGATCGCACCAGCAGCCGCCGGTAATGGCCGTGGCGATCCTTCGGCATGTAGCGGATGAAGCCGCCCTCGATCAGCGCGCTAAAGGGAAGGGCGCCGCTCGTCAGGCTGTCACTATGGCGTTTGAGGAGATCGGCCGCTCTCTCGATCCCCAAAATACAGACAATAGCCTGGCCGAACCTCCCGGTCTTGAAGACGGGTCCATATTTGGCTGCCTGGTCCAGGAGGTATCGGTCATCGTCGACCATGGCGAGACTTGTGGCGGCGAGCGATCCGGGCGGTAGACCGCGATGTCGCCCGTAATCAGGACGCGCCCGCCACCAAGCGAATGCGAAAACGAGAACAGCACTGACCGCCGCAGCTACCGGCCAAGCCAAAGGTGCTAGCGCCAAGACGATGACGATCAAGCCATAGGCGATGACACATGCGAGAATCTTTGCCGGCAGTTTGGGATGCGCTGCGAGCCTATTGCGAAAAGGGCGCGATACGACCATTCGCAGAACCGGCCAAGCCGCTAGTAGGAGTATCGAGATTGCGGCGAGGCGCACTGCGTTTTCGACAGCCATTCATGACGTCCGTTGCTCAAGCGGTTGTCAAACAACGAAAGTCGCAAGTCAAAAGTCAATCTACTTCAGTGTATCAGATAGAGTGGATAATGAATGTTATGACAAATATATAAGAGCAAAGAATGGTCAGATGCGCTGGAACACTAAAGATGTGTTGATGCCGCCAAAGGCAAAGTTGTTGGAGACGAGCCGTTCGATATCGGACTGGTAGGCCTCGTGCATGATGTGATTGAGAGGGACACAACGGTCGTCGGTTTGATCGAGATTGGCGGTGGCGGCGAACCAGCCGTCGCGCATCATCTCAATCGCAAGCCAAGCCTCGATACCGCCGCAAGCGCCCAATGTGTGTCCGAAGTGTCCTTTGAGACTGTGGATCGGCGTCTCGTCGCCGTAGACGTTGTAGGTTGATTCCGATTCGGTGACGTCACCCGATTCGGTGGCCGTGCCATGGGCGCTGATAAATTGGATATCGTTGGGTTCCAACCCGGCATCGTCGAGCGCCAGGCGCATCACGCGCTCTTGGGTCGAGGCTGTCGGCAGCGTGATATGGGCGCCGTCCGAATTGGTCGCGAAGCCGAGAATTTCCGCGTGGATCTTGGCGCCGCGCGCTCGGGCATGGTCGCGGTCTTCAAGAATAAGCGTGCCGGCACCTTCGCCGATGACGAGGCCGTCCCGATCACGGTCGAAGGGTCGAGACGCCCTTTGCGGGTCATCATTGCGTGTGCTGGTGGCAAACAGCGTGTCGAAGACAATGGCCATGGATGGGCAGAGTTCTTCGGCACCGCCAGCGATCATGACGTCCGCGCGGTCGCCACGGATCGCTTCGAACGCGTAACCGATGCCCTGAGAGCCCGATGTACAGGCCGAGGATGTCGTAATGATACGTCCCTGAAGCCCGAATTTGACGCCGATATTGACCGCCGTAGTGTGGCTCATCATGCGAATATAGCTTGTGGCATTGAGGCCCATCGCTTTGCCGGTCTCGACGAAATGAACGAAGTCATGGGTCGGCGGCGTCGAGCCGTAGGATGATCCATAGGCGACGCCGGTTCGATCGGACTTGAGTATGGGATCGTCGATCAATCCTGCTTTCTTGAGCGCACGTTCCGCCGAGGATACGGCAAGCACCGAGACACGGCCCATCGAGCGAGAAACCTTGCGCGGATAGTATCGGGCATGGTCGAAGTCGTCGGCCGGGCCAGCGAGCCTGGTGCGAAGATCGCCGAGCCTGTCCCATTCCGTCATTCGGCGAATGCCTCGCTTGCCCTCGCGCATCGCCTTCTTGATGGTGGCCCAGTCGTCGCCCAATGAGGTCACACCGGCCATGCCGGTAATAACCACGCGGCGTCCGGGTCGTTGGCGCATCGCCATCAGCAAAGGCCTCCGTTCACGGAGATCACTTGCCGGGTGATATAGCCTGCATGCTCGGAGAAAAGAAAAGCGACGGTTCCAGCAACCTCATCCACAGTTCCGACGCGGCGCATCGGAATAGCGGCCATCACCTCGTCTTGCGGCAGATGTTTGGTCATCTCAGTGGCAATGACACCAGGTGCCACGCAGTTTACCGTGATTTGCCGCTTGGCGAGCTCGATCGCAAGCGCCTTGCTGGCGCCGATGAGCCCGGCTTTGGCGGCGCTGTAGTTGACTTGGCCGCGATTGCCCATGACACCGGAAGCCGATGACATCACCACGATCCGGCCACCTTCACGCCGCTGTATCATCGGCATCACCGCGGGTCCGATAACATGGTGGAAACTGTCAAGATCTGTGCGAATGACATCGTCCCAATCATCGTCACTCAATGCCGGAAAAGCATTGTCACGAACAATGCCTGCATTGTGCACGATACCCCAATAGGCACCATGATGCTCAATATCATGAACAAGGGCGTTTTTGGTCTCGGCACGATCCGATACGTCAAACCCAATTACACGCGCCTTGCCCCCATGATTTACGATTCTGCGAGCTGTTTCGTCCGCGCCTTGGCTGTCGCGGCCGAAATGAACGGTGATTGGAAATCCCATGGCGCCGAGCACTATTGCGATGGCAGCGCCAAGGCCCTTGCTTGCCCCTGTGACAAGGACAGGACGGTCGTTGGAGCATCCGCTCGCGGTCACGGGTCACCTTCGGCTGATGGTTCGAGCAAGGATTTTTCGGGACGATAAACGCTTAGGGTCGCGTTTGCGAACGGTTCGAGCTGGCCTGGCTCGGCGTTTGAAGGTGGACGGCGCAACGCCTGACAGGCAAACGACCCCATCTCACCATCGGAGAGAATTTCCCGGGCATGGATCTCCAAGATTTCGCCCGGATGGAGTTGCGGCGTGTCGCAATGAAATTTCCGGGTGCCCAGAAGATAGCCGACGCGCGGTGTCTCGCCTTTCGCCAGCCGATGCCATCCATCCCAGGCACTGATGGTTTGCGCCATCATCTCGATCAGGAGATAGGCCGGAGCGCTCGAAGGACTGCTCAAGAACGGCCCGTCCTCCGGGACCTCCGCTTCGACCCGCACGGTCTCGTCGTCTACGGCCAACAGCCGGTGGATCAGCCGCATCGAGCCCCGATGGGGTATGAAGGTTTCGATATCGGTGAGTGCGAGCAGCATCACGCTTTGGCCATGATCAGCGTGCAATTGTTGCCGCCGAAGGCGTAGGAGCACGACATCATCATCGAAGCGCGGCTTTCATCACCTGGTTGCACCAAGGGAAGCTTGGGCAACTCCGGATCGGCGTCGCCATCCCAGAGATGCGGGGGCAAGCGGCTATTCAAGAGCGCAAGGGCCACAAAGGCGGCTTCACACGAACCCGCTGAGCCGAGCATGTGTCCGGTCATCCCTTTGGTCGAACTTACCGGTACCGCGCCGCCGAAGAGACGATGCATGACTTTGGCCTCCATTTGGTCGTTCAGTTTTGTACCGGTTCCGTGAAGGTTTATGTAGCCTAACTCACATGGTTCTATATCCGCATGCGCGAGAGCCGATTGGATCGACAGCGCCGCACCTTTTCCTTCGGGATCGGGCGCGCTGAAATGGTAGGCGTCGCAATTCTCCCCCCAACCGGCCAGGAAAAGCGGTCCTGCGTCCCGTGTCATCAAGAAGAGTGCACCGCCCTCGCCTATGGTGATGCCGTCACGATTGCGGCTGAACGGATTGCACGGAGTTTTGGAGATCGCCTCCAAAGCGGCAAAGCCATTGACCGTAAGCCCGCAAACTGTGTCAGCACCGCCACAGATCACGGCATCGCAGATACCGCCTGCGATCAGCCGTGCCGCCGAAATCAAGGCCTTGGCGCCTGAACTACAGGCTGTCGAGATGACATAGCGCGGCCCTGTGATCCCTGTTCTGGCAGCGACGAACAGCGCCGGATCGCCGAGCTCTTGGCGGGCATAGACATAATCATCGGGCCAGGTTCCGGTTTGCTTAAGTGTCGCATAGGCAGGCTCGTTGCGGGCAACACCCGATGTGCTCGTGCCGATCACAACACCGAGCCTGGAAGGCCCATGAGATCGCAGAAGCGCTTCGATCTCATTCCACATGTCATACAAGAGTGCTTCAAGCAGCCGGTTGGTCGGGCTTTCCCATGATGCAAATGCCGGCGGCAGCGGCGGCAGATCGTCGGCAAGCTTGCCCACAGCGACCTCCGTTCCATCAACCAGTGTCCAGTTTTTCTCAAGCCCCGCTCGCGTTCCTGTCATCAGCGGTTCGGTGTGGTCCTCGAAGGACGACGCAAGGGGTGTCGCGAGTGTGATTTTTTGGATCGAAGTCCGAGGCGTCACGAAACCGGCACCTCCTGACTTTCAATCGCGAGCTGATAGCCATAGCGATAGTTGTTAAGCTCGGTCCGGCCGTTCCACGCATCATCATCAAAGTACTCGATGGCGACGACTTCCTTTCCACCGGACTCGACGATGCGTTTTCCTGATTGAGTTCGGAGCTTGTGATTATTGGTGAGGCTATTTTCAACTAACGATTTGGGCCAGTAGACGAGGACTACATCTTCCAATATTGCCTCGGGCTCGAGGTTTTTTATCGCTTCATTGATCACGCCCGGTTGTGTATGTATACCCGTATCATCACAATCTATTGTCGCCATTCTGGGGCCATGCATGGCCGCTACGATCATCCGCACCCTCTGTTTTGATGCGAT
>CAYPOV010000311.1:0-5334 GCA_964412385.1 uncultured Geminicoccaceae bacterium | reverse complement strand
GCGCCGTTGAGCTGCGCCAAGGTCAGGTTTGCGCCGTCGAGCTGCGCCTCTCCAAGGTTTGCGCCTTCGAGCTGCGCCCATTCAAGGTTTGCGCCGTCGAGACGCGCTCCGGCAAGATCAATACCCGCCAAGAAAGCAACTTGAGCATTCAGATTGCGCAAGTCCTGGCCTTCCAGGATTGGGCTGACAATATTGGCCAGATAGGATTTGCGCTCGATATCCCACTCATCGTCGAACTGGCGATCCAACGCCGCGAAGCGATCGGCACAGTTGTCAGGATCGATCTTCTTATCCGTGCACCAGTCCTCGCGCGCCTGGCGTTGATAGTCGTGCTCGGGCGTCTCGCAGGCCTCGGGCGGTATGCCTTGATCTTCACACCAGGCCATATGAAAGCGCCGCTGCGCGATCTCACGGCTACGCCAATCCGGAGGCCGCTCTGCGATCTCCGCTTCAAAAAAGTCGATGGGCGCAAGAAGTGACGTTTCCCTTCCGAGGATCCCGATCCGTGCTTCGTATTCTGTGCGAATAAGGCTCGCGACGACCAGCAGCAATGTCGCTATCGCTACAGGAAGCCGCCATTGCTGTGATAGGAGGCTATTGGGCGTGTTGACCTTATCCGACGTGGTTGTCCAATGGAGCCGCTGACGCGCTTGCCGGCGGCAAATCAATGAGGCGAGGCAACTCAGAGCCAAGGCCACGGCGATCGCAAGAGTCAACCATGCGTCATGCGCCGGCATCGCGCGCCACCAAAAGCCCGCAAGGATGAGTGGTGTCGCCCACCAGATGAGGAGATCAATCACGGCGCTGGAGAGCCAGTCGAGAGGCCGTTTCTCGATGGGCGCATCCGGCCGCTGGCGCAGCGCCCAGTCATTGACGAGCCAAGGGAACAGGCGGTCGCCGAGCTTCAGGATGCGCCCGTCTTGGGCGTGGCCGATCGAGGGCGGTGCCAGGGCCAGGATATCCCAGAGTTTCAGTAAGCTGACGTGAAAGTAGGTGTGAAGGATGGCGGCGAGCCAGGCTGCGGCCCAGAAGAAGTCTTTTGTGGGGATGGAGATATTGACGATCGGCAGGCTGATGGCGGAGGCGATCGAGAAGAAATCGACATCGCGCACGCTCAAAAGCGTCATGCCGATAAAGGCCAAGAAGCCGATCTGCAGAAGCCAGGTGGTGCGTGCCGATGAGACAAGATCCCTTATCTGCGCGACAGCCACCTCTTCATTCAAGAATTGAGGTTGACTTCTGATCTCGGCGCTTTTCCTCCCCTCTTCTGTCATTAACCCAAGCCCGGCCTTCCTCTTTTCGCGCTCAACGCCTTACTTAAGGAAAAGCTCTGCGACAAGTCATGGTGGAGAGTTCGAGAGGAGGCTAGCCTCCTCTCGAGACACATCTTCCTTCGCACGTCACTCAAAGCGTGAGCACGGTGCGTTCTTCGTGAATCAGCCAGCCTTTGGGGTGCGGGCCGCCGACATTCTGGCGGAAGGGATCGATGAGGAAGTAGGAGCCGACATGGACGGCTTGCATGCCGCCGCTGCCGAACATGCTGCTGTCCTTGGCTTTGCCGATTTCCTCGACCTGCCAGATCTCGTCACCGCCTCGGGCGAGGACGCGCTGGGCTGTTTGGGTGAGGCTCAGGCCGGTGGTGACGACGGTGAAGAGGAGCCCGGCGCCCATGGAGACCAGGCCTGCTGCGGTACCGAGGGTGGCGGTGAGGATCGGATAGGACGTGCCTCCCAAGAGGCTGGTATTGAGCATATGGGTGAAGTTGTCTTCGCGTCCGGGCGGGAGCACCATCATGCGCCGCCGGCTGGACCGGTTCGCGGGATTGCGCAGCGAGTCGGTGCCATTGGTCGGGCCGTAAGTGGGGTTGATGGCGGGGCCCGTCAGGTGGATGAGCGTGTTCTGCGCCCGCGTCATGCTGCGGGTGATGCCGGTGATCAGTGCCGGCGTCAGGGATTTGCCGGATTGCGGCTGCAACTCGGCGAGAGTGTTGATGATGTTCTGGGACATGGGGTGGCTCCGGATTACTCGTGATGCGTTGGGAATCGCGGGGTGGGTACACGCATCGCCGGGGCCAAATCTGTGACTTGGCTAACATCTCGCGCCATTGCGATCGGATCGTGACGGTTTTTCCAACCGGATGCGCGAGGCTACGGACCCAGAGGTTAGGTAACCGTCAAGAAGCCGCCAGAAATTACCCCTGAGAGGAATAGACGCCGTCGACCGGGATGGCCGTGCCGGTGACGAAATCCGAGGCGGGGGCCGCGAGGAAGGCGCCGATGCCGGCCATATCCGCCGGGGTGCCCCAGCGGGCGGCAGGGGTTCGCGCCTCGACGCGGTCGTGCAGGCCTTCGACCTCGCGGCGCGCTCGCTGTGTCAGAGCGGTGTCGATCCAGCCGGGTAACACTGCATTGACCTGAATATTATCCTTGGCCCAGGAGCAAGCACAGGCTTTCGAGAGTTGGACGATGCCGGCCTTGCTCGCAGCATAGGCTGGGGTGAACGAGGCGGCAAAGATCGACATCATGGAGCCGATATTGATGATCTTGCCGCCGCCGCGCTGTTTCATGAAAGGATAGCAGGCTTGGCTGCAGAACAGCGCACTGGTGAGGTTGGTATCCATCACCTGGTGCCATTCCGAAGCGGTCAGCTCGTCGGCGGGTTTGCGGATATTGATGCCGGCATTGTTGAGGAGGATATCGATGCCGCCGAAGCGCTCAGCGACATCCGCAGCCATCTTGTGGCAGGCTGCTTCGTCGGTGACGTCGACGATGAGCGCCATGGCATCGACGCCCATGGCTTGAAGTTCGGCGACGGCCAGTGCGTTCTTTTCCTCGTTGCGTCCGACCACCGCGATGGCAGCCCCGCATTCCGCCATGCCCTTGGCCATACCCAGGCCGATGCCGCCATTGCCGCCTGTAACAATCGCGATTTTCCCCATAAGGTCGAAAAGTGCCATGCCCTGTCTCCGTCGTCATTCATCATCGATATCGATCACCAGACCGTCATAGGCCGGCTCGACCCCTCGAGGCAAACGTCGCATCCAATCATTGTAGTCGACATCGTGGGCCATGTGGGTGAGATAGGCTTGGCGCGGCTGTACGCGTTCGATCCATTCGAGGGCTTTCTCGAGATGGGCGTGGGTCGGATGGGGTTTGTCACTGTGCGCGTCGACCACCCAGACGTCGATGCCTTCAAGCGTGTTGAAGGCCGCCTCATTGAGGCCGTCCGTGTCGGTCGAATAGGCAAACTTGCCGAAGCGATAGCCCCAGCTCGTGGCGAGTCCATGGGTTTGCTTGAATGGCACGATGGTACGATCGCCGATGGAGAACGTGCCGTCGAAGTCGTGAGGATTGAGATCCGGTCGAAAATAGCCATGCCCACGCGTGCCGCCGAGAAACGCATATTCGAACCGTTTGCGAATACGATCGAAGACCTCGGCATGGGCAAAAGTATCGATCGAGCGGTTGATAATATTGTTGATGGCTCGAAGATCATCGATGCCGTGAATATGGTCGGCATGGGCATGTGTGAAGATCAGGCCGTCGATACCGCCAATCCCCGCATCGACACATTGCATGCGAAGATCGGGACCGGCATCGACCAGGATTTTGGTTTCGGCCCACTCGATATAGATCGAGGCACGGCGTCTTTTGTTGCGCGGATTTGACGATGTGCAGACTGAGCAATTGCATCCGATGAGGGGCACGCCGGATGAGGTGCCGCTGCCGAGAATCGTGACACGCATCAAGCAACCGTCAGGATTTCGGCCTTGGTGAAAAGCCGGAAGAAATTCGCCGTGGTCACGCTCGCCACTGTCTCGACATCGTTGTCCCAGAGCTCGGCCAACCGCTCGGCAACATATTTGGTGTAGGCCGGCTCGTTGATTTTGCCGCGATAGGGAACCGGCGCCAGATAGGGCGAATCGGTCTCGAGGATGATCCGATCACGCGGCATGTCGTTGACGATCTTGCGAAGCTCTTCCGAGCGATTGAAGGTCAGCATGCCGCCGATGCCCAAGAACATTCCCATCGCCGTGGCGCGCTCGGCAAGCCTTCGGCTCGAACTGAAGCAATGGATAACGCCGGCAAACTCGCCTTTGGCCATTTCATCTTCGAGAATAGCAATCGTATCCTCATCGGCATCGCGGGTATGGACGATGAGAGGCAAGGCTGCGTCACGGGCTGCGGCGATGTGAGCCCTGAAATTTTCGGCCTGCCGGTCTCTCGGACTTTTGTCGTAATAATAGTCAAGACCGCTTTCGCCGATGCCGATCACCTTGGGATGCTTCACCTCGGCGAGCAAGGGATCGGGTGACGACACCCCTTCATTGCCGGCTTCATGCGGATGAACGCCAATCGAGCAATAGACGTTTTCGTGGCGCTCGGCGATGGCACGCACGCCGGCGAAGCTGGACAGCCGCGTGCCGATCGATTGCAGCACCCGCACGCCTGCGGCCTCGGCATTGCCGATCACCTCATCCTCGCGGTTGTTGAGGTTGGGATAATCGAGATGGCAATGGCTATCGACCAGGATCATGCCGCCTCCTCGACATAACGCGGGAAGATGCCCTCGGGTTTAGGCAAGGCCGTTCCGGCGGCGAGCGCATTATTCAATGCATCGAAGCTTCGGGCATGGCTCGGGATCGCCAGAAGATCGAGCAGCCGCGCTGAACTTTCCGGCATGAATGGCTGGGTGAGGATGGCAAGCCTACGCAAGGTCTCGGCGAGTGTGTAAAGAACCGTCACCATGCGTGCGGGATCGGTCTTGCGCAGAGTCCAGGGGGCTTGCGCATCGACATAGCGGTTGGCAGCGCTGATCACTTCCCAAAGGGATTCGAGCGCACGGTGAGGTGCCGGAACAGCCATCATGGCACGGCAGGTCTCGAGCAAAGCCGCCGATGCTGTCAGTAGTGCTTCGTCCTCGTCCGAGAAAGCCCCAGGCTCCGGTACACGCCCGTCGCAATTGCGGGCGATCATCGAGAGCACGCGCTGGGCGAGATTGCCGTAATCATTGGCGAGATCGCTGTTGACGCGGCGCACCATGGCGGCGTGGCTGAAATCACCGTCATTGCCGAACGGCACCTCGCGCATCAGAAAGTATCGGGTCTGATCGAGGCCATATTGCGCCACGAGATCATAAGGATCGATCACGTTGCCCAGCGATTTGGAGATTTTTTGGCCCTCATTGGTCCACCAGCCATGGGCAAAGACGCGCTTGGGCACTTCGAGACCGGCCGACATTAGAAAGGCCGGCCAGTAGACAGCGTGAAACCGCAAGATGTCCTTGCCGACAACATGGAGATCAGCGGGCCAGAATGTGGCATAGGCACCCTCT
>CAYPOV010000310.1:0-5358 GCA_964412385.1 uncultured Geminicoccaceae bacterium | reverse complement strand
CATGATCGCGAGCGAGGCGCCGAACGCCGCGGCCGAAGACACGCCGATGGTGTAGGGGCTGACCAGCGGGTTACGTGTGATCGCCTGCATCAGGACACCCGATAGAGACAATCCCGCTCCGGCTAGGATGCCGAGGAGAACCCTCGGCAAACGTAGCTGCAACAAGATTTGCTCCGTCCGCTCTGATACCTCGGATTCAAACAAGCCGAAGCTCACCTGTTCGCCCAGAACGGAAAATAGGGCACCGAGACTTGTCTCGGCGATCCCGCGGATTGACATCCACCCCGCAAACAACACCAGCGCAATCGTCGCGAGGCATACAAGGATTCCGCGTCGAGCGCTTAGCTTGCGGTATTCCTGAACCATGTCGACATGCACAGGTGCTGTGACGAGATTGTCGGCTAGCGTCCTAGCCACCGGCGCACGGCTCATGGCCACGATCTTCCAATCCTCAATATTGTCAGAAGCTTCCGGATTGGCTGTAACTATAGGGACCCTCATAGCTAAGGCCCTGGAAGTCCTCGATCCATCGGCGCATCAGATCCTCGGGATCGAGATCCTCAAACAGCTCGGCATGTAGTGCTTTGGCGATAAAGGCCGAGCCGATCATCTTCGACACGGCACCCGCGGCGAAGCCGCTGACGACGTGGATTTCATTGTTGTTTGCGGCGCTGAGCGACGACCAGCCGGGCCGTGCTGCGATTTCGGTTGCGATGTCGGCATAGTCTTTCTGGCTCGAGGGTATATAAGTGCGAACGGCAAGCTTCACGATCGCCTCGGGATCGGAGACCAAGATCTCTTCGGCATCGACCTGAAAGGAATGCACGCTGCCGCGCCCTGCAGGTTCATTCTCGATATCGACATCGCCAAAGATGTTTCGCCCGCCACCCACAGTGATCATGTCATGCCAGCCCGATCCGGGAATTGGCGTGACGAGCGGGGATGCATTCTGCTCCAAATAAACGCTGCGCGGCTCAACGCCGTCAAGCCGCTCAGCCATCATCTTCATATTGTCCTGGTAGAAGGCGGCAACCTCTTTGGCCCGCTCCAATCGGTCCGTCATCTCGCCGACAAGCAGTGTGTTGTCGACATGTTGCAGCGTGTCCCAGCCCGTGATCACCATGACAGGGATGCCGAAGGGCTCCATCTTCTCGACCATCTCTTCCCAGACACCATTGCGCGGCAGAACGACGACATCGGGATCGAGTTCGACAATCGCTTCGTAGTTCGGCTCGGACTGACCCGCACCGATCACATTGGCCATATCGAAATCTGGCCAGTAGCCGGGATTGTCCGCAGCATTGCTGTCCATTCCGATGACCGCCCCCATGGCGCCGACGGCTCGAAAAAACTCGACATTATAGCGGTTGAATATAGCGGCCCGCTCAACAGGGACCTGGATCTCGACCTGCCGGCCTGAATCGTCGGTAAACGTTTTGGTCTCGGCATGAGCCGAACCAGCGGCGAGCAAGATAGCGATGCACGCATAAAGCAATTTCATTGTCGTCTCCTTGAGCTCTCGAAGCCAGAAATGAGCAGGAGACGGTGCGACGGCGGCGTACCAACCACCGCTGTTCAATCATCGTTGTGGTAACAACCGTCACAACGTCCCCACCTACTAGAGACGAGGTGAAGGGTCGACGAGAGAGGGGAAACTACCGGCCTACCGGAAGAACACCCGACATCGCGCTCCCCCGGTGCACCCCGCCCGGAACTACGTTTGCGATGGCAGGTCTCCTGACTTGCGGGTCGATGCTTTCCCGAACCTTCCCAAACCTTCCGGCCCAGTGGCAAAATCGGGGGCGCTTACCGCTTACAGTTGCGGGGGCAGTCACGGATTTGGTGCTCATCGGGCAAGCCGCACCGTGTTCCCTTTTAACCTTCGGGCCCAAACCCTAAGGAACCATCAGTAAGAATTGTCCCCGATCGCTCGCCCGCGTCAAGCGCCAAAAGCCATAGCCCGGACCGCTCCGGAGAAAGGAGCCAGCAAGCGCCATCGATGACGCTCGCAACATACCGAGTTACGGGCGGGCAGACAGGATCAGCATTGCAGCGCGCATGATCTTCGAACTCTATCAGCCGAGAGTGTCATCAAACCCACAGATGTACATGCTTATCCACACCCCGTGCCAGCGTGGGAAATTGAGCATGGTTAATAGGTTATGCGACTCGACCCCAAACAAACCCACAATTTTCTACGCACGACGTCAGTGCGGCGCTAAACCGCGCCAAAGAGGAGAATTAGGGCCGCCAGGCCTCGTAATCGCCAGTCGCGTGATCACGGTGGCCGCCCCGGCTTTCATGGCCAGGCGGGACATAAGCATGAGCGGTACCGCTGAGGTTCGGAACGTGCTCCTGTTCCCAACGCTTCGCTGGAAGCGGCTCTTCGGTAGGTGATTTCTCGCGGTTGTGGTGAAGCCAAGCATTCCAGCCAGGGGGCACCAAGCTAGCCTCGATTTCGCTGGCTTCAGGATAAATCACCCAGCGTCGTTCATCGCGCCAGTTCTTGGCGCCGCGCTCCCGATAATAGACATTGCCATATTCGTCATCGCCTACCCGCTCGCCACGGCGAACCGTCAGCAAATGCGTGCCCAGACGATTATTGGTTAGCCACTTCAACATTCGACCCAACTCCCGAACAGCCCTCTTAATATGGCGCTCCCGCGCGGACCGGTCCAGCAGATTGGACAAGAAACCACCAGATAATGCGGTCGCATGTGGATATCTTTGGATAACTCGATTGGCTCCGCTTTTACGGCTCAAGCTCGCCTGATCTCGCCCTCAATTTAATCAATCCCCGCCAATGCCGATTGAGTGGTTGCAGCGCAGCACGACAAACTGGCTTGAGGTCAATTGACGTCAATTTTAGATTGACTGTCGCGTTGGCCTGCCAGAACCCCCGGCCACCACCGCCGCCCAGGCGGGAAATCGAAAATACGAGCCACAAACCACAAGATATAGATTGCAAACGGCTTTTGATCGCTATATGTAGACAAAGCCTCGCGCAGACAGTGACATGGCGGCGCCATTGGGCGGGACGCCTGGCTGTTGCGAAGAGGCCACGGTTGAGGCGGCGACCTCGTTTTTGGCCCTAAGTGGCCGGTTTGCGCCGACAATCGTGTGTGGGGTTCTTGTTGCCGCTGCGTCGAAGCTTGTCTAAACTAAGCGTTGAGTGGCGTTGAGACTGATTGCGGTCAGCAACCGCTTGATGAGATCGGCGTCCTAGCTAAGATTTGGATGGTGCCCTCGATGTTTGACGAACAAGGCGTGAACAATTAGGGTTCAAGCACTGAGGAGCCATGGGCATATGAAGGTTCAACGCGTTTACACCAAAGAAGGGCAATCGCCCTACGCTGACATCCCGTTTCGGCATGCCAGCAGCGAGATCCGCAATCCTGACGGATCCGTGGTGTTCGCGCATGATGATATCGAGGTGCCGAGCGGCTGGAGCCAGGTGGCCGTTGATGTCTTGGCGCAGAAATATTTCCGCAAGGCCGGTATTCCGGAAGCGCTCCGTCCGGTGACGGAAGAGGGCGTGCCCGAATGGCTGGCGCGGCGCGAGGTCGACAGCGCCTCACCCGATGCCGGCAGAACCGGTGGCGAGCGCTCCGCCAAGCAGGTATTCGACCGTCTTGCCGGCACTTGGACTTATTGGGGCTGGAAGAACGGCTATTTCGACGCCGAGAACGATGCCCAGGCGTTTTATGACGAGATGCGTGCCATGCTCGCCCGCCAGGTGGGCGCGCCCAACTCGCCTCAGTGGTTCAACACAGGGCTCTTTTGGGCCTACGGCATCGACGGCCCGGCACAAGGCCACTTCTATGTCGATGAGAAGACGGGCGCGGTTCATCCTTCGACCTCGGCCTATGAGCGCCCGCAGCCTCATGCCTGTTTCATCCAGAGCATCAATGACGACCTCGTCAATGAGGGCGGCATCATGGATCTTTGGGTGCGCGAGGCTCGTCTCTTTAAGTATGGCTCCGGCACGGGCACCAATTTCTCCAAACTCCGCGGCGAAGGCGAATCGCTTTCGGGCGGCGGCCGCTCCTCCGGGCTGATGAGCTTTTTGAAAATCGGCGACCGTGCTGCCGGTGCGATTAAATCCGGCGGCACCACGCGCCGGGCTGCCAAGATGGTGATTTGCGATGTCGATCACCCCGACATCGAATCCTTCATTAACTGGAAGGTGGTCGAAGAGCAGAAAGTCGCGGCCCTCGTCTCGGGCTCGAAGCTCTTGGCCGAGCACGCCAATGCCATCATGGCCGCCTGCTATATCGGCGAAGGCAGCGATATCGATCGCTTCGATCCCAAAGCCAATCCCGCGCTTAAGAAAGCCGTGGCCCAGGCACGCAAGGCGAGACTGCCCGAAGGCTCGGTCCAGCAGGTGATCTTGCTCGCCAAGCAAGGCTACCGCTCGCTCGATCTCGCAAGCTACGACACGGATTGGGACAGCGAAGCCTATCTCACCGTTGCCGGGCAAAACTCCAATAACACAGTGCGCGTTGCCGACCGCTTTTTGAGCTCGGTCTTCAACAATGCCGATTGGGATCTCGTCCGCCGGACGGACCAAAAGATCGCCAAGACCGTTAAGGCCAAGGAACTTTGGGACAAGATCGGCTTTGCCGCGTGGGCCAGCGCCGATCCCGGCATCCAATACGACACCACCATCAATGACTGGCACACATGCCCTGCAGGCGGGCGGATCAATGCCTCCAACCCCTGCTCGGAATATATGTTCCTCGACGACACGGCCTGCAATCTCGCCTCTCTCAATCTCATGCAGTTCCGCCGCGACGACGGCAGCTTCATGGTGGAAGCCTTCGCCCACGCCGTGCGGTTGTGGACCATCGTCCTCGAGATTTCCGTGCTCATGGCGCAATTCCCCAGCGCCAAAATCGCCGAGCTCTCCTACCGCTACCGTACGTTGGGCCTTGGCTTTGCCAATCTCGGCGGGCTGTTGATGGCCTCGGGCCTTTCCTATGACAGCGATGAAGGCCGCGCCTTGTGCGGTGCCATCACGGCCCTCATGACAGGCACCTCCTATGCCGTCTCGGCCGAGCTTGCCAAAGAGCTCGGCGCGTTTCCGGGCTATGCCGAGAACCAGGAGTCGATGCTGCGGGTCTTGCGCAACCATCGCCGCGCCGCTCAGGGCAAAACCGACGGCTACGAAAAACTTGCCACCCGCCCTGTGCCGCTGGATCATGCCAACTGCCCCGACAAGAAACTCGCCGACGCTGCGGTCGAAGCCTGGAACCTGGCGGTCATTCTTGGCACCGAGCATGGCGTGCGCAACGCCCAGGCCTCGGTGATCGCGCCGACCGGCACCATCGGCCTGGTGATGGATTGCGACACCACCGG
>CAYPOV010000309.1:0-5394 GCA_964412385.1 uncultured Geminicoccaceae bacterium | reverse complement strand
CCACCACGGGTTTTACTCCCCATCCAGGGGCCAGGGCCCAACAGCAAAATCCGCTTGATCCCCTCGACACCTCCAGTCCCCGGGCGACGATTCAGGCGTTCTTTGAGCAAGCTCAAAAACTCGAGGAGGCCTACGTGGCCTACCGCCGAGACAAATCAATCGAAGGTGGGCGAAACGTCATCGCGGCGATGCGACCGGCCAGGCGTCTCTTCGATCTCAGCGATGTGCCGCCGGCCAACCGTACGGAAGTCAGTGGGGATGCCGTCGTCTCGCTCTTCGATATCTTGGTTCGCTTGCCGGAAGTGCCGCTCGATGAGATCCCGGGCGGCCCTGATTTCGTGGCCGAGGATGGTCCGGAGCGGTGGACCTACCCCGACACGGAAATCGATCTCGTTCGGATCGAGGAAGGGCCTCGCGAGGGGGAGTATCTCGTCTCGCCGGAAACCGTTGCGCGTCTTGCGACGTTTCACGCGCTCATCATTGATCAGCCTCGACAGCGAGAGACGGCCTACGACAGTGCGCGTGTGGAGCACGCGCTCTTCACCGGTCCCCTCTTTCCCTATGATCTTGTCGAAGCGCTTCCCGACCGCCTCAACTCCACCGTCCTCGGCACGCCCGCCTGGAAAGTCATCCTTGCAGTGTTTGGCTTCGCCATCATTTTCATCATTGCAGGCCTTTGGGGGCGCTTGGTATCCTCCCTGGCGGGCCAAGGCAGCCGCGTGCGATCGCTTGGATACCGGCTCACAAGACCGCTGGTCTTAGCAGCCCTGATATGGCTCTTCGATACCTATTTCATTAGACAACAAGTCAATTTATCCGGCTCGTTCGCAATCGGCGAAAACATCCTTGTCGCTGTCCTTCTCTATGCCTCGGCAGCTTGGTTCGCGTGGTTGGCAATCTTTTTCGTCATCGAGACGGTGATCGCCTCTCCCAGCGTTCCCGAGCACAGTTATGACGCGCATCTGCTGCGCCTTCTCGCACGCGTGCTGTCACTGACCGCAAGCGGTGCCATTATTGTCTACGGTGCCAATGACATAGGTATTCCGGCCCTGGGACTGGTGGCTGGCCTCGGTGTTGGAGGCTTCGCACTGGCACTCGCGGCACAATCGACGGTCGAAAACCTGTTCGGTGGTGTCAGTCTGTTCGCCGACCGGCCGTTCCGGGTGGGAGACTTTATTCACTACGGCAGCAATGATGGTGTCGTGGAATCGATCGGACCGCGTTCGAGCCGGGTTCGTGGCCTGGATGGCACGGTGACGACCGTGCCTAATGCCGATCTCGCCAAGATGCATATCACCAACTATTCCAACCGCGACAAATGCCTGTTCCACCATGTCATCGGTCTCCGCTATGAGACCTCGCCCTTGCAGTTTGAATGGCTCTTGAACCAGCTTTGGCAACGCATCGCAGCGCATGAGTTGGTTGAAGTATCTCCTGGCATGCCGAGAATTCGTCTTGCGGGTTTCGGCGATTTCGCGATCAACATCGATATTCGCGCCTACATCCTTACCACCGACTATGGTGAGTTTATGAAGGTGCAAGAAGAGCTGATCCTGGAGATCATGAAGGCGGTCGATGGTGCCGGTACCGGTTTCGCCTTTCCAAGCACAACCGCCTATCTCGGCCGCGATGGCGGGCTCGATCCTAGGAAGACACGGCACGTCGAAACCTTGGCGCTACGCAACATTCCAAGGGCCAAAGATCACCGTGGCGCCGCTGACGGTCCTCTCGCCGAAGAGGACTTGTAGTCCGGCGCGCAAGACTGTCGGCGCGCCTGGACCTTCGTCTTGTCTGTGACTTAGATCACTGGGAAATTGTCACTCAAGTTCTAGTTGATGCGTCAAATACTGATCCTGCGCCAACAGGAGGAGATGCATGAATTTTCCAAAAATCATGATGGCTGTCACCTTGATCATAAGCAGTTTGGCGACAACGGCATCAGCACAAGCGCCGGCGACCGTCAATGGTCAACCGGCAAGCCCGCAGCTCGTCAATGCCATCCGCCAAGCCGTCAATGCCGAGCCCAGCGGATGGATCTGGTATGATCCGGTATCAGGTCTGATCGGCGAGTGGGGCCAGCCCGCAGCCGCCCAGATCCAACCCGGAATTCCCGCACCTCCCTTGCCGGAAAATGCCTCGAACGGTGTCACCGGGGTCTATGTCAACGGACGCTCGCTGCCGCTCTCGACGGTGCAGATGCTGGAACATAGCTACATCATGATCGTCGAAGGCCAGTATAGCATGGGCCCGGATCTGGTGATGTACAAATATTCGGGTGCTCCGGGCATCAATTTTGCGGCCGCCTCGCAAGCCTATTCCCAAGCCCAGCAAGCCGAGCGCCAATGGTGTGCGATGGCCCGGGCGCGTGCCCAATCGGTCGGTCCGGGCGAGCCGGTCTATCTTCCCGAAATCGGTGGTGGGCCCAATAGCGTGCAGGTGACTATGGATCGAAACGGCTGCATCATGGCCAACGTCCAAGGCACCATCCTCAGCCGCTGCTGTTGACAATGGCGCCAGACGGAAAAGCCTTAGGTGGTCATGGCGATCTGCATCTTGACGTCGCCCTTGGGAGCGGAGGCGGCGATCTCGAAGGCGCGAACGCTTTCCTCGAACTCGAAGGTGCGGGTGATCAGCGGTTTCACGTCGATCGCACCTGAGGCGAGCATGGCAACACAGCGCGGAAACACATGGGCGTAGCGGAAAATGTTCTCAACCCGCGCCTCGCGGATCATGGCGGCACCGGCATCATAGGCGATTGGCTCAGACTGCCCGCCGATCAGGACAACATGGCCGCCCGGACATAACGGTTCAAAGATTGATGCCGCAGCTTTGGGGCTGCCGGTGGCTTCGAAGACAATCTCCACGCCCCAGCCATCGGTGGCCTTCAAAATCTCCGCTGCGGGATCGGTCATGGCGGCATTGATCGGCGTGATCGGGCCGAGCTTCTCGGCAATGGCAAGCTTGGCGTCGTCGAGATCCGAGACGAAGACGCGGGCGCAGCCCGAGGCGAGGGCCGAAAGTGCGGTGACAAGACCGATGGGCCCGGCACCCATCACGAAGGCAAGATCACCCGGCTTGATTTGCGCTTTGGTGGCTGCGTGAACACCTACGGCCAAAGGCTCCACCATGGCGGCCTCGGCAAAGCTCACATTGTCCGGCAGCTTGAAGGTAAAGGTTTCGGGATGGACGACCGTGGGCCGTAGGATGCCGTGCACGGGCGGGGTTGCCCAAAACCGAACGGCCGGATCGACATTGTACATGCCGAGCCGCGTTGCCCGGCTATTCGGATCGGGGATGCCCGGTTCCATGCAGACACGGTCACCCTCTTTGAGGCTCGTCACCTCAGCGCCAACCTCGATCACCGTGCCCGAAGCTTCATGTCCTAGGATCATGGGTGCGTTGACCACGAACGGGCCGATCTTGCCGTGCGTGTAATAGTGGACGTCGGAGCCGCAAATTCCCACCGTGTGCAGCTTCACGCGCACATCATTGGGGCCCAGCACCTCTTCCTGCTCGATCGGGTAATCTCTGAGCGAGAGGCTCATTTTTTCTTCGAGCACCAATGACTTCATGAGCTTATCCCTTGCGGATGATGATGACGGCAAGGACGAGAGCGATGGCATTCGAGATCCAAAGCGCAAGGCCTTGCGGTTCGAGAAAGCGCATCCAGAGAAGCGAGAGGGCGATCCAAATGACAACGCTGATAAAGAGACGGTCGAACCAATTGGTGACGATCGGAAGAAAACCTTGCCGCGGCGGCTTAATCCGCACCTCTGCATCATCTTCTTCACTGTGGTGAATGGTGATCGGGGCGTCGGTGTCCGGGGTAGGTGGCTGTGTGCTCAACCGATTTACTCCTTCACCGCACCAAAGGTCAGACCGGTGACGATATGGCGCTGCACGACCGAAAAGACCAAGAGGGCCGGAATGAGCGTGATGATGGCGATCGACGCCATGATGCCCCATTCCGTGCCGGTTGTCGTGACATATTCCGAAAGACCCGTGGTGAGCGTGCGGGCATTGAAGCTGGTGAGCGTCGCCGCCAATAGGAACTCGTTCCAAGCAAACACCCAGGTCAGAATCAATGTCACGGCAAGACCGGGCCGAGCTAATGGAAAGATGATCTTGGTGATGACCTGCCAGGCATTGGCGCCGTCAACCACGGCGGCCTCGTCCAAGGAGCGCGGGATGGCATCCACGGTTGGCCGGAGCGTCCAGATGGCAAAGGGAAGATTGAACGTGCAGTAGATAAGAATGAGCCCAATCCGCGTGTCGTAGAGCATAAAGTCGCCGATCTTGAAGACCTGTGTGAGAAGCAGGAAAAAGGGCAGCAGAAATACCGCGGGCGGCGCCATTCTGTTGGTGATCGTCCAAAAGAAAACACTCTCCTTGCCGCCCAGATCGAAGCGGGAAAGCGCATAGCAGGCGAGGAAACCCAACGTCGTGACGAGGACCGCATTTCCAGTCGAAACGATGATCGAGTTCATCATATAGCGCCGCAGCGTGTCGTCGTTCAAGACTTCGACATAATTGGCCCAGTAGAAGCTTTTGAGGATAACATCTGGTGTCGAGAACAAGTCGACGGCTGGCTTGACCGAAATCACGAAGAGCCAATAGATCGGAAACAGTGTGATGAAGCTGATCACCAGCCAGACGAGGACATAAAGCCAAGGGCGATGACGGGGCATGGCGCTCAGACCCTTTTGTTGCGCGGCGCGATCAGAGCCACATAGAGCAGCCAGCAGATCACGATGGTCAGGTAAAGCACGATGACCGAGATCGCCGAGCCGTAGCCGTAATCGGTCTTGGGAAAGACGATCCGCCAGATATAGAGGCCGACATAACGGGTTGCGGCACCGGGGCCGCCGCCCGTGAGCATCCAGATCTCGTCAACCGTGCGCAGCCCATCCATCAGCCGAATGAACAGTGTTGCCAGGATCGCAGGCCTGATCATCGGCAGGGTGATGTACCAGAAGATCTGCCGCTTGTTGGCACCATCGATCTGCGCCTGCTCGAAAGGCTCCTTGGGAAGGGACACGAGGGCCGCAATCAAGGTCAGTGTGACCAGCGGCGTCCAGTGCCAGATATCCATCAAGACCGTCACCAGGAACGCCGTGTTGGCGCTCTGGCCGATATTCATGGTGATGCCGAACCATTCGTCCAAGATGTGCGGGATGATGCCGATGCTCGGCGTTGTCATTAGCCGCCAGACCGAACCCACAACAATCGGGGCGACGATTAGGGGCAGAGTGTGGATGGTGCGAAATATCCATTTGCCCGGAAAATCGCGCAGGAAAGCTTGGGCCAGAAAATAGCCGAGAACCAGCTCGCTCAGGACGGCAAAAAAGACGAATCTCAGTGTGACGCCGCCCGAGAAAAAGAACGCGTCATCAA
>CAYPOV010000308.1:0-5419 GCA_964412385.1 uncultured Geminicoccaceae bacterium | reverse complement strand
AACGCCTTTGCCCATGAGAGCGGTATCCACCAGGACGGCATGCTCAAGAATGCCGAGACCTATGAGATCATGCGGCCCGAGGATATTGGACTGGTCAAGTCGAATATTGTGCTCGGCAAGCATTCCGGGCGCCATGCATTCAAAATGAAGCTCAAAGACCTCGGCTTTGATTTGGGCGACAATGCGCTCCAGGACGCTTTCGTCCGCTTCAAAGAATTGGCGGACAAAAAGAAGGACGTATTCGACGAAGACCTGATTGCGCTGGTTGACAACGAGCTGCAGTCATCGGACCAGCATATCAAGTTCGTTCGACTGAGGGTTGAGAGTGGCTCGGATATTGCCCCACGAGCGGAATTAGAACTCGAGGTTGAAGGAGAGCGGAGAACCGCCGTAGCTTCGGGGGATGGTCCAGTAGATGCGACATTTGTCGCTATCCGCGAAATTGTACCGCACGAAGCGACGCTGGCTCAATTTCAGATCCATGCGGTGACCGAAGGCACGGATGCACAGGCGACTGTAACCGTGAGATTGACTGCAAATGATCGCACCGCAGGGGGGCATTCCGCCGACACTGACATCATTGTTGCTTCGGCGAGGGCCTATATCGCGGCCCTCAATCGGTTGGATGTGAGCCGGCCAAAAGTTCGGCTTGTGGATCCAGATGGACGATTAACCGCTTGACCTAGCGGTTGAATAGTCGTTGATCGCTAGCGGTTCTAGGGGTGATGAATCAGGCGCAGATCCGAAGGGATTTCCGCATGCTCCCATTCAACAGCAAAGCGATCAACACGCTACATGATTTCCCGACTTCTTGGTCTTTTCTCTGCCGATATGGCCATCGATCTCGGAACGGCTAATACACTTGTTTATGTCAAAGGCCGTGGGATCGTCTTGAACGAGCCTTCCGTCGTCGCCATCGCAACCAGCCGAGGCCGCAAACAAGTCTTGGCTGTTGGCAACGAAGCCAAGCAAATGGTGGGCCGGACTCCTGGCAATATTGAGGCGATTCGTCCTCTGCGAGATGGTGTCATCGCAGACTTCGAAGTCGCTGAAGAGATGATCAAGAACTTCATCAGAAAAGTTCATCAACGGCGCAGTTTCGCCCATCCTCGTGTTATCATCTGTGTTCCCTCGGGATCGACCGCGGTCGAGCGGCGCGCCATCCAGGAAAGTGCGGAGAGTGCCGGCGCCCGGCGCGTCTACCTCATCGAAGAGCCCATGGCGGCGGCAATCGGCGCTGGACTGCCGGTGACCGAGCCTACCGGATCGATGGTCGTCGATATTGGCGGTGGAACAACCGAAGTTGCCGTTTTGTCTCTCGGCGGGATCGTCTACGCGCGATCGATTCGAGTCGGCGGCAATAAAATGGATGAAGCCATCATCAACTATATTCGCCGCAATCACAATTTGCTGGTTGGTGAGGCGACGGCCGAGTCCATCAAGAAGCTCATTGGATCGGCATGTCTGCCGGAGACCGGAAACGGCGAGATCATGGAAATCAAAGGCCGCGACTTGATGAACGGCGTGCCCAAAGAGATCGTCATCAGCGAGCGTCAGATTGCAGAAAGTCTGGCCGAGCCTGTGAACTCTATCATCGAAGCCGTGAAGGTTGCCTTGGAACATACGGCTCCTGAACTTTCGGCAGACATCGTCGATAAAGGGATCGTTCTGACAGGAGGCGGCTCCCTTTTGGGCAATCTCGACTTTGTGTTACGCCATTCTACAGGCTTGCCGGTCAGCCTCGCGGACGAGCCTCTGAACTGTGTTGCGATGGGCACAGGTCGGTGTTTGGAAGAGATGAAGACACTTCGGAATGTTCTCCACACTGTCTACTAAGTGTATGGGCGAGAAGGTTTTCATCATTTCTTAACCGAACGGTTGCAAACGGCAACGCAGCTTTCTAGGCGTAGTCCTCATAGATTGAAACGACAGGATTCTCCGTGCACGCACGGTCCGTACAGCCCAAGAATGCACGTATAGCGTTATCTCTTCGCTTCCTGACCGATCGGGTGGCGATGGGGCTCCTCGTCGGCCTGTCTGTGATCTTGCTTTTCCTTGCGCGCAGCGATCTGATGGCTATTGGCTCTGCCGGTCAGCGCGTGGGCGATTTCTTCGTTCCTGTCTTGCAAGTGATCAATTCGCCGGTTGTATCGGTTCGCAACGTGGTTTCCGAGATTGGCGAAATCCTGGCGATCCATGAGGAGAACAAGCGGCTCCAAGCTGAAAATCGGCGGCTCTTGGTTTGGCAGGCCGAAGCTGTGCGCCTAGGCGTTCAAAATGAAGCGCTGGCTGAGCTTCTGTCCGTTCCTGAAGACCAGCTCAGGACGAGTTGGACGACGGCGCAAATCGTGGGCGATTCCGGCGGGCCGTTCGTGCAAACTAGGTTGATCGATGCGGGCACGAACGATGAAGTTCAAAATGGTATGGCAGTCGTCAATGAGCGCGGCCTTGTTGGCAGGATCGTCGGCGTCGGTCATTCGAGTTCCCGTCTCATGTTGCTGACGGACTTCAACTCAAGGGTGCCGGTCATCGTTGAAGGATCAAGGGATCGGGCGATCCTTGAGGGTGATAATGGCGGCATGCCGAATTTGCGTTTTCTGCCGCTCAATCCAAACTTCGCGATCGGCGATCGGGTCTTGACGTCAGGCGATGGCGGCCTTCTCCCAAGAGGTCTCATGATCGGCGAGATCGCTTCAGTTCGAGAGGGGATTGCTGAGGTCGCACCCTATGTGGATTGGTCTCGTCTTGACTATGTCTCGGTGTTGAAACGCCAGCCGATTGAGGCACCCGCACCTGCCTCGTCCGGGCAGTAACATGGGCCCGCACCTCGTCACGAGCAGTTGACCCGGTAGGTAGCCGTGGGAACAACGCCTCTACAGCAATTTGTTCCTTTTTTGATCTGCGTCATTGCAATGATCATCGATATCGTTCCGTTTCCGAACGCATCGCCGCAAGCTATCGCACCCAACCTGCTTATCGCCGCGGTTTTCTTTTGGTGCCTTCACCGGCCCGACTTGTTGGGGAATGCGTCATGCTTTTTTCTCGGACTCCTTTATGATGCGGCCGCTGGTCTGCCAATTGGGATGATGTCCATCTTGCTCTTGATTGAAAGAGCGATGATCATGACCCCTAACCGGTTCCTGGTTGCCAAATCTTTTGGCGTGGTTTGGATTTGCTTTGGGCTTGTTGCATTAACGGTAGACTCGTTGAGATGGTTTTTCCTCTCTTTGTGGTATCTGCGAGTCTTTGCTTTCGAGCCGGTATTTCTTGGGATCCTTTTGACAGTTCTTTTCTACCCTTTGATTGCATGGATATTTTCGCACGTGCATAGTGCCTTGCCCCATCCCCCCGAACTTACGGAACAGTAATGCACCAGGACGCTGACCGCGTTCAGAGCTTCTCGAGGCGTGCGCTCATCCTTGGCGGCGCGCAAGTTCTGACGTTCGGTGTCTTGGGCGGCAGGCTGTTTCAACTGCAGATCCAAGAACGCAGCGAGTATGCGCTGCTTGCTGAAGACAACCGGGTAAGCCAGCGCCTGCTGATGCCACCGAGAGGTGTCATTTGGGACAGAGCCGGCCGTGTCGTCGCCGAGCACCAACCCCCCTACCGCGTGCGCATCGTCGTCGAGGATGCAGGAGACCTCGGTCATTTGATCGATCGCTTGGGCGAGATCATCGAGATCGATGTTGCCGAGGTGCGCCGCACCTTGAACGAGGCCAGATCCTTCCGCCCTTTCATGCCGGTTACCGTGATCGAAGGTCTGTCTTGGGCGCAGATTTCAAGAATTGCCGTTCATTCGCCTGAGCTTCCGGGCGTCGTGCTCGATGCGGGCCTGGTGAGATCCTATCCGCACAAGGAAGTTCTGGCTCATGTTCTGGGCTATGTGGGATCGGTCACGGAAAAGGAGCTTGAGGACGAGAACGATCCGCTGCTTCGCCTGCCGGAATTCCGTATCGGCAAAAGCGGGATTGAGAAGAGCTATGACCACGATCTGAGAGGTGCTGCGGGCCGAAGCAGTGTCGAGGTCAATGCCCTGGGACGGGAGATTCGCGAGCTTGACCGTCAAGATGGCACTCCTGGCAGCGACATTACGCTCTCGATCGATCTTGAGCTCCAGAATTTTTGCTTCGACCGGCTTTCGAGCGAGTTGTCGGCAACGGCTGTGGTTCTCGATGTTTGGACCGGGCATGTCTTGGCGATGGTGTCGGTCCCGAGCTATGAGCCTGCCGCGTTTTCTCAGGGGCTCAGCAATCAGCTCTGGACCGAATTACGTGACAATCCGCGGACACCGCTCGTCAACAAGGCGATTCGCGGGCAATACCCGCCGGGCTCCACCTTTAAGATGATAACGGCGCTGGCAGCGCTTGAGAGCGGCGCTGTGACACCGGAATATGAGGCCTTTTGCCCGGGCCATATGAGCTTGGGCCGGGCACGGTTTCATTGCTGGAAAGCCGGTGGACACGGTCACATCAGCCTGGTTCAGGCCTTGGCACAGTCTTGCGATGTCTATTTTTATGACATTGCGCGCAAAACCGGTGTCGACACCATTGCCGAAATGGCGCGGCGCTTCGGCTTGGGCGAGGTATCGCAGAACGACCTTCCGGGCGAGCAGCCGGGCCTCGTGCCGACCAGCGCCTGGAAGAAACAGGCGATCGGCGAGCCTTGGCAGAGGGGTGAGACGCTCGTGATCGGCATTGGCCAAGGCTATATGCTGGCGACCCCGCTACAGCTTGCGATGATGACGGCACGGATCGCCAATGGTGGCCGTGCCGTGACCCCGAAATTCGTTCTCAATGGCGGCAATATCGGCGATCCTGAAGTCCTGCCGCCGGTCGATGTGTCCGAAGATTCGCTCTACTGGGTTCGGCGGGGCATGGTCGAGGTGGTCAACGGCCGACGTGGGACGGCTCGCAACAGCTCCCTTTCAATCGAGGGTATTGAAATGGCGGGCAAGACCGGCACGTCGCAGGTGCGGAGAATTACCCGTGCCGAGCGTGCCGCCGGGCTTCACAAGCGCAAGGACCGGCCGTGGGAGGAGCGCCATCACGCGCTCTTTGTCTGCTATGCGCCATCCGAGAATCCCAAATATGCCGTCTCGGTGGTGGTCGAGCATGGTCAAAGCGGCAGTGCCGCGGCCGCACCGATCGCACGGGACATCATGACCCGAGCCTTGCAGCTCGACCTCCAGGTGGGGCCGCTCGCCGTCAATCCGAGCAGGGATCCGAGGGAAGGCTGACCCATGGCAATGGCAACCAGCATCCGCTCGAACGAGCTCACCCTTGCGGAAAAGCTCAGCCTGCTCCACTGGCCCATGGTGGGGCTCGTCGCCGTCATCGGCTTCATCGGCTATGCCGTTCTTTATTCGGCCGGGGGCGGTGCTCATGAGCCATGGGCCTGGCGCCATTCGATGCGGCTGGGG
>CAYPOV010000307.1:0-5420 GCA_964412385.1 uncultured Geminicoccaceae bacterium | reverse complement strand
AACCTTCCAACCGTCACCAAGCCAAAAGTTGTAAGGGGCCTGGGGGCAAAAAGCCTCCAGAAAATCAAAACCTCCGCGTGGATGCGCGATCAGGCAACGAGCTTGATGAAGTCGTCGAGGGCGACATTGCCGCCGCAGCTCAGGACGGCGACGGTTTTGTGATCGAGGTCGAGTGTTTTGCCTAGGACGGCGCCCAAGGTGATGGCGCCGCTGGGCTCGAGGACGATTTTGAGGTGTTCGAAGGCAAGGCGCATGGCGCGTTGGACGAGTGTGTCGTCGACGGCAACACCGCCTTCGACGCGGCCGAGAGCGGCGGCGAAAGTGATTTCGCCCGGGCGCGGGGCTTGCAGCGCATCGCACAGGGTTTTGGGGGAGGCGTGATTGCTGATGCGTTCGCCGAGTTCGAGCGAACGGCCGAAATCGTCATAGCCTGCAGGTTCGACGGCATAGACACGCGGTTTGGGATCGAGGTGCTCGCAGGCCAGGGCGCATCCGCCGAGGAGGCCGCCGCCGCCGACGGGTACCAGAATGACGTCGAGGGTAACTCCGAGGTCTTTGGCTTGGCGCAGCAATTCGACGGTGACGGTGGACTGGCCGGCGACGATCATCGGGTCGTCGAAGGGGTGGAGCAGGATGGCGCCCGTTTGGGCTGCGATTTCCCGGGCCTTGCGGTCGGCGACCACTTCGCGGGGCTCGGTGCCGTGATCCGTGAGGACGAGGGTGGCCCCCCAGCCGCGTGTGGCCTCGATTTTGGCGGCGGGTGCGTCGGCCGGCATGACGATGGTGACGGGGACATCGAGCATGGAGCCCGCGGCGGCGAGACCTTGGGCGAAATTGCCGGAGGAGAAGGCGACGACACCTTTGGCGCGGTCGGCAGCGTCGAGTTGGGTGAGCCTGTAGTAGGCACCACGAAGTTTGAAGGAGCCGGTTTGTTGCAGGCTTTCGGGCTTTACCAAAACGTTGCAGCCGGCGATGGCGTCGAGAGCGGGCGAGCGCAGGAACGGTGTTTCGCGGACCACGGGCCTCAATGTTGCGAGGGCGTGTTCGAGATCGGCGCGGCTCGGCAGGTTTTGCGGCATGGGTGACACTCCCTCGACAGACATGGCTCGTCGAACTTCGTTCATCAGCAATCTAGGGCGTGTGTCCGGATTGCGCTACGGCTATCAGACGCGTTCGGCGATGCCGTTGACGAAGTCGTAGGTCGCTTCAAGCTGATGGTCTGCACCTTCGGGGCGAAGGTGGCTGGAATAGAGACCGAAGCTTTGCACCGTGAAACTGTTTGTGCGGAAGAGGGCGCGGCCGTGCAGCCAGGCGGCGAAGCGATATGTTGGTGGGATGTCCTGGAAGCGGCCGATGGTGACGTGGGGTGTGAATTTGCGGCGTTCGGGTTCGAGGCCGAGTTCTTCGAGCTTGCGGTCGATGCGCCGTTTGAGACGGCCGAGCGGGTCGTTCTTGGCGATGCCGACCCAGAGCGTTCGTGGCTCGCCGCGCGGCGGGAACTGACCGATGCCTTGAAGGGCGAGGTCGAAAGGCTGGAATGTGATGTCGGCTAGGTGCTCGCCGATATCATAATAAAGGCTGGTTTCGACGTCGCCGATGAAACGGAGGGTGAGGTGAAACTGATCTTAATGTGTCCAGCGAATGGCGGTCAGTCCGATGGTAAGGTCTTCGAGTGCTTCGCGCAGGTTGTCGGTCATGGCGATGGCGATGAACAGGCGGGGCATGGTTGCCTCCTAGGCGCGTCGGCGAAGGTGGAGATAGGCGCTCACAATCGAGAAAGACAGGCTTTTTGCGTGTGGCTTGTCTTGCCAAAGATTGCTCATTTCCATAAGCAAGCGCTTCGTTCAAGCGGCTGGATTGCGCGTTTTGCGCTAGTATAAGTTGTATTTCCTCTACTTTTGAGGTATTTCGTTGAAATCAGACGAATTCATTCGCGAAGTCGATGAAGAGCTTCAACAAGAACGGCTGGCGGGCATCTGGCGCCGCTACGGCATCGCCGTTGTGGCGGTTGCCGTTGTGATCGTTGTCGGGACAGCGGGCTATGTCGGTTGGCAAGCCTGGCAGGAGCGGGCGCGCGGTCAGGTCTCGCAGGCTTTTGCCAATGCCGAGGCGCTTGCCGCTCGTGGTGACGATCAAGCCGCAATCGACGCCTATCTGGATGTTGCGGACAGCGCCGGCGCCGGGCCCGCTGCCGTGGCGCGGATGCGGGCTGCCGAGATTGCGACGGGTGTGGGCGAACTCGGGCAGGCGGAAGATCTCTTGAACAGTGTCGGCGAGAACGAGAACACCGATCCGCTGCTGCGCGATGCCGCCAAGCTTGCAGCGATCAGCCGCAAGTTCGAGACCGAGTCGCCGCTTGCCTTGGTCGATGAACTCGATCCTCTGAGCGAGCCAGGGGATCCGTTCCGGCTCATCGCCCGCGAGTTCAAAGCCCTCGCACTGATCCGGGCCGGCGAGATCGACCAGGCGCGTGCGCTGATCGCCTCGATCAAGGACGATGCCGAAGCGACACAGAGCCAGCAACGCCGCGCCACCGAGCTCTTTGAAGCACTCGGCGGCGAGCCGGAAAGCGCCAATTGATCAAACAGCTCGGAACACTCGGTGCGATAGCCCTTCTCGCCGCATGCGATGGCTATTTCGGTGCCGAGCGCGAAGTGCCGCTGCCGGGCGAGCGCATCCCCGTCATGCTGCTTGAAGAGGATGTCGAGGTCGATCCCCGCATCGCCGACATTCGCGTGACCCTCCCCGATCCTTGGGTCAATACCGCCTGGCCGCAAGCCGGCGGCAATGCCTCCCACGCCATGCATCATCTGGCCCTGCCGGACAGCATCAACCTCGACTGGCGCACCAGCATCGGCCGCGGCAGCTCCGGCTCCTCCAAACTCCTCTCCGAGCCCATCGTCGCCGCGGGCCGTGTCTTCACCGTCGATGCCGATGGCGACATCCGTGCCTTCACCACCACCGACGGCAAACGACAATGGTCCTACGAACCCGACAGCCTCGAGGATAGCGACCGGCTGCGCGGCGGCGGGCTCGCCTTCGACGACGGCCGGCTCTACGCCACCACCACCATCGGCGAGGTGCTGGCCCTCAACCCCGACGACGGCAGCGAACTCTGGCGCCAACCCCTGCTCGCACCAAGCCGCGGCGCTCCGACATTCATCGACGGTAAGGTCCTGGCGATCACCGCCGACAACCAGCTCTTCGCCCTCGATGCCCAAACCGGCGACGTCCTCTGGCGCCATGCCGGCCTCTTCGAACAAGCCGCCATCCTCGGCGGTGCCGCCCCCGCATCCACGGACGGCGTGGTCATCACCCCCTATTCCTCGGGCGAGGTCTTCGCCCTGCGCTCGGATTCAGGTGCCACCATATGGTCCGACACCGTCATCCGCCCGCGCCGCACGCTCGCCATTTCCGCCATCACCGACATCAATGGCAGCCCCATCATCGACCGCGACCGCGTCATTGTCGCCGGCAATGGCGGCGAAATGGCCTCGCTCGACATCCGCCGCGGCACCCGCGTCTGGGATGCCGATCTCACCTCGATCGAAACCCCCTGGGTCGCAGGCGACTACATCTTTCTCGTCACCGAACGCAGCGAAGTGGTCTGCCTCCTGCGCCAAGGCGGCCTCATCCGCTGGGTGACAGCCTTGCGCTATCTCGAGGATCCGGAAGACCCCGATACCGACCGCATCCGCTGGACCCGCCCGATCCTCGCAAGCGACCGGCTGATCCTCGCAAGCTCCGAAGGTGAAATCGTCAGCATCTCGCCCTATACCGGCGAAGTCCTCGGAACCACCCGCGCACCAGCCCCGGTCGCCGTGGCCCCTATCGTCGCCAACAACACACTCTATATATTGACCGAGAACGGCGACCTCCTGGCCTATCGCTAGGCCTCGTCTCGGCTCACCCACCTGGCTCAACTCCCGGAACCTGACCATGAGCGAACGCATGGCGCGCGTCGCGATCCTCGGCCGGCCCAATGTCGGCAAATCGACCCTCTTCAACCGGCTCACCCGAAGCAGGCGCGCCCTCGTCCACGACACACCCGGCGTCACCCGTGACCGCCTCGACGGCGATGCCCGCATCGGCACCCTCCGCTTTGCCGTCACCGACACAGCCGGGCTCGAAACTGGCCGCGAAGACCTGAGCCAACGCCTGCGCGCCCAATCCCTCCTCGGCCTCGAGACCTCCGATCTCGGCCTCTTCCTGATCGACGCCCGAAGCGGCATCACCCCCCTCGACGAGGAAATCGCAGCCCTCCTGCGCGCCCAAGACAAACCCATCCTCCTCCTCGCCAACAAATGCGAAGGCCGAACCGCCGAAGCGCTCGCCCAAGAAGCCTGGTCGCTGGGCCTCGGCGAACCCATTCCCATCTCCGCCGAACATAATGAAGGCCTGCTCGATCTCGCCGACGCCATGCGTCCCTTCATCGATAGTCAACAAGATCCAGACGATGAGGCGCAAACGGAGGACGTCGATTCCGATGATCCATCACGTCCCATCCGCATGGCCATTGTCGGCCGGCCCAATGTCGGCAAATCCTCCCTCGTCAACAAACTGATCGAAGAGGAACGCCTTCTTACCGGTCCCGAACCGGGCCTCACCCGCGATGCCGTCGACATCGCCTGGCAATGGAACGGCCGGCCGCTCCAGCTCGTCGATACGGCAGGCCTCCGCAAAAAAGCCCGCATCGATAAACGGCTCGAGCAAATCTCGGCCTCGGCAACCGTCAATGCCATCCGCCGCGCCCATGTCGTCATCCTCCTGGTCGATGCCAACGATCCGCTCGAAAAGCAGGACCTCGCCATCGCCAATCTCGCCATCGACGAAGGCCGGGCGCTGGCGATCGCTGCTAACAAATGGGATCTTGTTCAAGACCACGCCGAAGCCATGCGCGAGCTACGCGAACGCGTCACCTACCGCCTAAGCCAGGTCAAAGGCCTCCGCATCATGCCGATCTCGGTCAAGACCGGCAAAAATCTCGACAAACTTCCGGAGATCGTGCTCGAAACCCACGACCGCTGGAACACCCGCGTGCCCACCTCGGCCATCAACCGCTGGCTGCAGGACGCCACCGATCAACACCCGCCACCCATGGTGCAAAACCGCGCCGTCAAGTTCCGCTACGCCACGCAAACCGCCAAACGCCCGCCCACCATCACACTCTTCGCCAACAAACCCGCCGACACCTTGACCGGTAGCTACCTCCGTTACCTCGAAACCAGCTTCCGCGAAGCCTTCGACCTGCCCGGCATCCCCCTCCGCTTCAACATCCGCCACGGCGCAAATCCCTATCATTCGGATTAGGTTTTTTTTTCGGGGAGGGGGAGGTCTGGGGGTTTTTTGCCCACGGTGGTACGATTTTGATGGAGCTTTACGCTCCGTCAAACGTCTTGCGCACCACCGATTCCATGATG
>CAYPOV010000306.1:0-5422 GCA_964412385.1 uncultured Geminicoccaceae bacterium | reverse complement strand
GTAGCGGGCCCGGAATCCAATCGTGGCATTCGATGCTTCGTTATTGGAAATCTCCGCCAGCGGGGCCCACCAGGTCGGGATCGTCTCGCGACCGGTGATGAGATTACCGTTGGCAATGTCTGCGGTTCGAACCGTCGCACGCCCACGGTCGGCTTCCACCAGTCCGTCACTCCAAATGATGATCCCGTGGCCGGACGCTCCCGCGGCTACATTGTTGCGCATACTGACCAGGTGTCCCGACAGCCAGAATCCGTCACCATCCACCCCGAAGTCCTGCACATCGCCTCGCAGGTCGACGGAAACTTCCCCGTTTTCTTGCAACCGGAATGTGGGGCTCACTGTGCGAATGGCGATATTGCCCACCATCGACCCGATCTCATCGCCAGCTTCGGTGTAGAACGAAGCTCCGTGAACCCCGTAGGCGACATTGTTAGTCATATCCACGTTGGATGAGTGGTTCACGAAACCCCAACCGGGGCTACCCACCACGGTACTGCCGTTAATGACCGCAGGCGTACTGTTCGGATCGGTGCCGCCGCGATGAAAGTGGACTGCATACCGACCGCGGATGTTCGTTGCCTCCCCTTGGGTTGTCGTGTACACGACCCTGGCACTCGTCTTGTTACCAACTACTTCCCGGTCGAAGTTGAAGATCACATCGTCGAGTTCGCGTGTTTTGTCGGTTCGGCCCAAATTTCGGAATTCCGCGTTGTTGACGTTCACGTTCGGGTTGTGCATGAACATAATGTGACCGCGGCGATCAACCGCGCTGTTCTCGGACGAGAATTGCACGTTGCGAGTTGTGTTCGCGACGTATACATTCAAGTCGGCCTTCGGCGGAATATGGTCGAGTTGCAGTGGCTGATTCAATGTTACGGTGGCCCCATCGATGGCCTGTATGAGCCGGACCTCGTCACTGGTGGAGCCCTGTGTGCCGGTAATCACAATTTCATCGTTGACCTTCCAGCCCGTTGGAATGCCACTTAACTCGAGTGTGGTTGCTCCTGCGGCAGGGAACCTGGCCAGTGTCAGCCGATGGGTCTTGGCAGCTCCTTGAATTTCGACGGAGCCCATGAGTACTGCCCCGCGACTAACCTGTGTGGGATCCCAGTTCTGATCAATCTGGCCGTCATCGCTGAAGACGATACGGGCAGTTACGGTTTCTTGAACGGGATTCGCAGCCGTCCCCATTTCCAGGTGCCCCGTTGTGGAGCTGACGATGGTATCAACGCGCAGTTCCGTGTTCACATCCGTGGCAAACCGCAACCTACCATCGATGCGAATCGTCTTGAATTCCTGTGCGATCACGGAGTCCACAGTAAGCGTCATTCCCTGGGGAATAACGATGCGGGCACCGTTGGTGGGTAATTCCCCGTTGGACCAGGTGTTGGCATCCGACCAGTTTCCGGATGCGACAACCGTATTGGTAGCCTCGGCCGGGTTTACCAACGCCATCACACCGGTATGTTCGGAAGAATGGTTTGCGTGGCCGTTCATCGATCCGGACATATCCGAATGTTGACCATCATCATTCATGCCATTCATCATCATGGCAGGCATATCATCGTTGCCGTCGTCCATCATTGCCATCGGGCTGGACGATGGCACAGCCCGAGCTTCCAAAATCTCCAGTTGCAAGCGTTGACGGGAAGTTATTGACTTCCGTCGGTTGCGGATCGGATTGTGATTGGTTGGAAACACACGACGTACCCAGTGCGCAAACATGGCCATTCTCCTTGTAGTAGTGGGGAAAGCAATGACTTGAGATGATGGTTCATGTGTCTGTGATCGCACCGATAACGGCACACGCAAAAGACACATTTTTCAAGAACTGCAAGTTAATTGGGTGTTTGTGCTGGGATTCTTACACGAGTTGAAAAAAAATCAAAAAAAGATGCGGTCGTCACAGAACGGAAAGCCACTTAATTTGTCGGTACGCCAACCTTTGCGTTGTTGAACAAGGGTAACGGTTTCTCACTATTCTTGACGCGAAATTGTGAAACGTGAAAATTGTTTGGGGATTCTAGCCATTGTACCAACTCATCCCTGGGTTGCACGTATTGCAGACTTGTTTGAACCGATTGTTGATCGTCGGTTACATTAGCCTTTAGCCACTCTATATAGTTGATGGCTTTCTGAGCACCCATCTCGTCCCATTCGAGCATTAGGTCGGTTGTGTAAACGTTGGCAAGCCCCTGCCAACCAAAGTTACCAGCTTCCAAATCGCCTTCATGATCCAGGGAAAGAAGAGCCCCCGAGGTATCAAAGATGTTGGCCCGGGCCATGATCTCCAACCCCAACTCGTCGCGAAAATCCGGTTCCGAAATTACCTCGACAAAGTGGACCGCAAAGAAGGTATTTTGTGTCAGATTGATCGTTGACACTTCTGCACTGTTCAGGCTAACTACCGTATCACCGGTCATTAAACATTGTGAAAGGTGGATCTGACATACGTTGTCGGAGTAGATTACCAACGGATTACCGGTCCCGGCGTGCAATTCACACCCTTGCAAGGTGACTTGCGAACAGTCTTCCACCACAAGACAATTCCCCGACCCGGGCGCAACCAATCGGCAGTCGCGGATCGTGCATCGAGAAGTACAATGGATGAGATGAACATTACTCTTTAGGTTGGGTTTGGTCAGCCCTGCTCCTTCTCCGCGAACTTCCAATCCTATCAGGGTTAAATCGTCATCGGTTCGCAAAAGGTCTTCCTCTTCCAGGTCGTTGGAGCTTTGCAACACAATTAGCGGGCGACTTCCCTTGTGGGCGGAAATCGTCAAAGGCTTTTCGATCAACTCGGTGCGAGTCAAGGGGAATGGGCCGTTTCCATGCAATTCTATAACCGCGTCCGCGTCTGCTATCGCAATCGCCTCTTGCAACGAATCAACAACCGTTTGCTCCCCGTTGCTCTGGCGAACCACCAGTTGATTGTTAGTGATTGGCATGTTGTTGGTTTTGTCATCGTTGGTTGGCAGAACCATCCAGCCAACAATTCCGAGCGCGATAACGAGTAGGCCAACAAGCGGCCAGCGAACTGTAGTCCAGCGGCTGGAGTTTTTGGACGCAACAGGAACAACGTTCTCGTTCGCCGGTTGTAACACGATGGGTTGGGTGTGGGGTGAATACTGCTGCGTGCGAAACGCCGCTTCCACGGCAGCGGCTGTCTGTGGTCGTTGAGCAGGGTCTTTGGCTTGTAAATCGGCAATTAACCCGCTCAACCACTCCGGAATTTTAGGATTCAACACATCAACGGTTTGTGGCGTAACCGTACAGATTTGGTGCAACGTGGCATGTGGGTTGACTGCAGAGAACGGGTAAATATTGGTGCACAGCAAATAAAGCACACTTCCCAGGCTGAACAAATCGGAGCGATGATCCGAAGTCGACTGCTCAACCATTTCCGGTGCCATGAATGCTGGTGTACCCAGTATGGTATTGGACTGAGTAAGTTTGGCATCGCCGACCACAACAGACAGGCCGAAGTCTGTAAGTATCAAGGTGCCATCATGGCGAAGAATCATGTTGGACGGCTTAACGTCCCGGTGAACAACGCCACGCAAATGCGCAGCGTGCAGAGCCGATGCCATTTGTTGCCCCAGATTCAGGATGAACGGCATCGGTAATGGTTGCTCACCCTGAATCATCACATCTAGGGGGTTCCCGGGAACAAACTCCATGACCAGAAACTGCATTCCCCTGGTCTCCTCCACCGCATGCAAGGTGACCACGTTGGGATGATTGATACTTGCGGCCGCCCGGGCTTCACGCATAAACCGAAGCCGATTGACATTATCGGCTGCCAGGGTCGGAGAGAGCACTTTGATGGCCACCTGACGCTCTACAACCGGGTCTTTGGCCCGGAAGACAATACCCATGCCCCCACGCCCAACGAATTCCAACAATTCATACGGTCCCAGGTTGCCGATCGCAGCCCCTGAACTCGGAGGATCTATCCAGGGGGCAATATCCATATACTGCGAACCGGACATATGGGCTTTTGAAGGATTTCGCTTTGGAGCGTGCAAGTTCCTGGTTTCGCTTTCCATGTTGAGCTGGTTTGCCGGCCGGACTAAAGTGGTTTGTTTCAGATGTCTCAGTTTTTCCCAAAGCAATGGAGAGGGCTCATCCGGTTCGTGGGCCGATTCCGGAACGTTTTGCAAAAATTCCGCCTGTTCCGCATCAAGGAAGGCTTGGCATTTCGGGCAATCGTTGAGGTGATTCGTAAGAACTTGTTCGCGTTCCGGCCCGAGTGTCCCGCGCGTCAATTCGACTAATTCGGCAGTATCCGGGCAGGAACCGTACTCATTCAAACTCATCGATTTCCTCGATCACACGCTTGAGTTGTTGGATGATGCGATTGCGGGCCACATACACTGACCCCACGCTGATGCCCAGTTCATCGGCAACGCATTGAGGAGCGTTGCCGTCGATGGCGGTTCGCCAAAACGCTTGCCAGGTGGATTCCAATACCGTGGGCCGTACCTTCTCCGCCGCCCACAGGAATAATTGTTTCTTGTAATCCTGGTCCCACTGGCTTTCCAGGGAGTCTGCCGGCGCTTGCTGGAGTGTTTCCTGAACCGCAGAATCCCCCGATCCGGTTACTTGAAGAAACAGCTTTCGCCGAAAATGTCCGAGGACATTCCGACACACCCCATACAACCACTGACGAAATCGCCCCACTTTGGGATTAAACTGAGGAATCGAGCGCATGACTTGTTGTAACACTTCCTGGGTGAAATCGGCGGCATCCGCATCTTTAATGCCGGAGAATTTGGCATGGCGGAAAATCAACGGTCCATATATATCGACGAAGTCACCCCACGCCGGTCCATCCCGGAAAGTTTGAACCCGGAAAATCAAACTCATCCGGGTCGAGTCACCCTTCACTGTGTATTCCTCCCCACGGTATTCATCAATCCAACTTTGATTCTAGGGAGTGCAATCGAGATTTTCCTGGCAAGAAGTGGCGATCTACTTGGCAATAGTTGCAGCGGAAGGTCCCAACCTCGAATCAATCCCGGGACCTGATACCTTACGATTGGGAATCCACCTGTACATGGAACGAACGATCCACTTACAGGAGCCATTTGAACCGTGAATGACGCTCATCATCACAGGTCGTCGATGATTTCATCGTCTTGACCGAACACCCGATCCTTTCCGAGATCTGCGAAGAACCAATCCAGCCCACCGGAGCCGAAAAGCAGGTCTCTACTGTCGTCCTCGAAAACGGTCACTCCGGCTTCTAACTTGTCCTGGGTTGAGGTCGTTCCGGAACGAAGAGCGTTGACTCGATTGACGTATGTGTCATTGGATGTCCATACCTGACGGATCGCATTCCAGGCGGTGTTGTTGTCATCAAACGATGTCCATCCGCTCAGCAGCAGGTCGTTCCCGCCGCGACCGAGGAGCAGATCGG